>DASZPP010000410.1:0-3161 GCA_035549975.1 Opitutus sp. | reverse complement strand
TCGTGACCAACGGCGCCGGTTCGCCGCGTTCGGGTCCCTACGCCAACATGAGCGACGTGGAAATGCAGGACGTCCGCCGCCGGGAGCAGCGTCGTGCGGCCGAACTCGGCGACTACGCGATCCAGCTTCAGCTCGCTCACTCCAGCGCCGACGTGAAAGATCCCGCGCACGCCGGTGTCGCCGCCGATCTCGACGCGATTTTCGCCGGTTGCCATCCCGAGGTCGTTTATCTGCACAATCCCGTGGACAAACACGACACGCATGTCGCCGTTTTTCTCCGCTGCATCGAAGCCCTGCGCCGCCTCCCACCCAACCGCCGGCCGGCGCGCATCCTCGGCTGCGAAGTCTGGCGCGACCT
This sequence comes from Opitutus sp., assembly GCA_035549975.1. Lineage (GTDB taxonomy): Bacteria > Verrucomicrobiota > Verrucomicrobiia > Opitutales > Opitutaceae > Opitutus. The sequence continues at coordinate 2,803 of DASZPP010000410.1, read as the reverse complement.
CGACTGGATGATCGACGCCGACAAAATCGCGCTGGACGCCGGCCGCCGGCCCGGACTCGCGCTCGAGCTCCTGAAGGTTTTCGATTCCCAAGTCGCCGGCGGCAAGCGCTACGATCTCGCCACCCTCGGCCGCCGCAACGCCAACGCGACGTTTCACACCTCACACGCCACCGACCGCTTCGCCGGGATCACCTGGGCGATGGACGTCACCCCGCTCGTGGCGGATCCAAGTCTTCGCGTCGACCAATTCGTCGGCGCTTTTGTCGAACGGCTGCGCTCCGACGTCGCGAGCAGGCTCAGTCAATTTCAGTAGCCGGCCTGCAGCGTGCGGCGCGGGGCACCGCCGTGCTATTCCGCCAGCAGCGCAACCTGCACTCCGGGCCCGTGAACGCCCTCGATCAGGATGCCTTCGATGTCCGCCGTCTTGGACGGGCCGGTCACCCAAATGATGTTCGGATCGTCGCCGAATGCCGCGATCGCCGTCACGAAATCAGGAAAAATCCGCTCGCGTCGCACCACCGCGACGTGCACCCACGGCGCCAGCGCTGCGAGCCGGGACGACGTGCTGCGATCCGACAGCAGGAGGGTTCCGGTTTCCGCAATCGCTCCCATCGCCGCTGTGATCCCAAACTGATAGTCATCCACCCGCGCCCGCTCGAACGTGGCCTCCAACGTGATTCCCGCGGACTCGAGCATCTTGCGGAGGTCCCCCAGTGCCGGATCAATGTAGCCATGCCGCCACCCGTTCTTGCGCATCAGCGCAACCAGCTCGCCGCCGCCCGCCAGGGCGACACCGTGGGCCGCCTGCATGCGCCCCGAAAACGTCTCCCACGGATCGGCTCCTTCTCCCGACGCCTGGCGCGGCGTGATCAACCGGCCGCTCCAGTCCGGCAAGCCGGCGCGACGCGGCAATGGCGCCAGCGCCGATCTCACCCGGCCGAGAATCGTTTCGCGCGAATCGCTCATGAGCGCCTCCGCTGCTTCAGCCATTTTCGGAATTCGCCGCCGCGCCACTCCGGCAGCGTGCGTTTGTTCTCCCACGCCCGCAGCGGCGGCACCGGCAGCAGTTTCGCCGGCACGTGATTCAGCACTTTTCCGCCGGCCAGCGCCGCCCTCCATGCCGTGGGTTGCGACGCCAGCCATGCCCACGCGCCCATCGGCGGCACGCCGACCGACGCCAGCGACGCGTGCTCGCGTTTGCCCTTGTCCCGCAAGCGCAGCAGCAGGTCGGGAATCGGGATGTTCACCGGGCAAACCTCATTGCAGGCGCCGCACAACGACGACGCCTTCGGCAGATCCGCCAGTTCCGCGAAGCCCTCTCCTGCGAGTAGCGGCGACAGCACCGCACCGACCGGACCGGGATAGACGCTCCGATACGCATGCCCGCCCGCCTGACGGTAGACGGGACAGACATTCAGGCAGGCGCCACAGCGAATGCAGCGCAGGATGTCGCGGCACTCCGTCGCCAGCACGTCGGTGCGGCCGTTGTCGACGAGGATCACGTGCATCTCCTCCGGTCCGTCCGGCTGGCCGGCCGCCTTTGGCCCGGAGATGAACTCGGTGTAAACCGTGATCGGCTGCGCCGTCGCGCTGCGCGCCAGCAGGCTGAGCAGCAGCGCAAGGTCGCGGTCGCGCGGCACCAGTTTTTCGATGCCGACGAGCGCGATGTGGCAGCGCGGCGCCGCCAGGCTGAAACGCGAATTGCCCTCGTTCGTCACCAGCACCAGCCGGCCGCTTTCCACCGAGAGAAAATTGGCGCCGGTCAGGCCCACGTCCGCCTCGAGATATTTGTGGCGGAGAAACTCCCGTGCGCGCCGCGTGATCGTTTCGGGGTCGTCGTTGTAGGCGCCCAGCCCCTCGCGCTCGAAGCTGCGCGCGACCTCGCCGCGCGTCTTGTGAATGATCGGCCGGACGATGTGGCTCGGATGATCGTGGTCGATCTGCACGATGAACTCGCCGAGGTCCGTCTCGAGCGCCTCGATCCCGTTTTTCTCCAGGAAAGGAATCAGCTCGATCTCCTCGCTGACCATCGTCTTCGACTTCACGAGCTTCGTCGCGTTTCGCGCGCGCATGATCGCGAGCACCGCGTCGCAGGCGTCGGCCGCCGTGGCCGCCCAGTGCACCTGCGCACCGTTCGCCTGCAGCCGGGCTTCCGCCTGCGGCAGATACGTGTCGAGGTTCTCGATCACGTGCTGCTTGATCTCGCCGGCGGTGCGCCGCAGGAGGTCGGGATCGTCGAACTCCGCCGCGAGCATCGCCGTCCGCTTCTCGTGCGTGCCCTTCGCGCTCTGCCGGGTCGCCTCGCGCTTTTCCGGCGTCAGGGCCGCGGCCGACTGATCGATGGGTTGAACGGGCATAAGGCAAATTGGGAATGAGGACTGAAGGGAGCAAGGGACCTGGGCCCAGGAAATCGTGGATGAATCGTCTGAAAAATTTCACTTACCTCCTCACGTCTGGCTCGCTCCGTTCAACGCGTCCCGCAGCACCTGCGCGAGGTGCCGCGTCCGGATCGGCCGGCCTTCTTTCTCCGCGAGGCCGCCGAGGTGCATCATGCAACTTATGTCCGCCGACACGACCAGATCGGGTTTCGCCGCGCGGATGTGCTCCAATTTCAGCGTTCCCATGCCTTCCGACACATTCGGGAACGAGACGGAGAACGTCCCGCCGAATCCGCAGCACTGCTCGCCTTCGCCGAACGGCACCACCGTCACGCCCTCGATCGCACCCAGCAGCGCGAGCGCAGCCTCGCCGGTCGCCGTGCCCCGCGAGTGGCACGAACGATGAAACGCGATCCGGGCCGGAC
>DASZPP010000409.1:0-6969 GCA_035549975.1 Opitutus sp. | reverse complement strand
CGCCCCCAACGCCAACATCGCCCGCCACCTCTCCGCGATGGCCGCCGCCCAGCCGGCCCGCGTCGCGCTCAAGATTCCCCGCGGTCGCACCGCGACCGGCGACATCGACTACCTGTCGCTCACCTTCGCCGAACTCGACGCCGAAGTCTCCGCCTGGTCCGCGCGCCTCACGTCTGCGGGCGTCCGTCGCGGCGACCGCACGCTCGTCATGGTCCGCCAGGGCCTGCCGCTCATCGCCTCCGCGTTTGCGCTTTTTCGCCTTGGCGCCGTGCCCGTGATCATCGACCCCGGCATGGGCCGGAAAAATTTCCTCGCGTGCGTCGCCTCCTCGCGCCCCCGCGCCCTCGTCGGCATCCCGCTCGCGCGCCTCTTCTCGCGTCTCTTTCGCCGCGCCTTCGCCTCCGTCCAAATCCGCGTCCCCGCCAGCTCCTCTCTCACCGCCCGCCTCGGTTCAGCCGATCAGCCCTCAGCTTTCAGCTCTCAGCTTTCCGATCCGGACTCTCAACTCTCGACTCCCGGCTCTCAACTCGTGAACAGCACCGCGGCCGATCCGGCCGCGGTGCTGTTCACATCCGGCTCCACCGGCGCGCCGAAGGGCGTCTGCTACGAACATGGCATGTTCGATGCCCAGGTCCGCCTCATCCGCGAGGCCTACGCGATCGAACCCGGCGAAATCGACCTGCCGCTTCTGCCGATCTTCGCGCTGTTCAATCCCGCGCTCGGCATGACGACTATCGTCCCCGAAATCGACCCGCGCCGTCCCGCCGATGTCGATCCCGCGAAAATCGTCCAGGCCATCCGCCAGGAGAAGGTCACCAACTCCTTCGGCTCGCCGACGCTCTGGAAAAAAATCGGCGCTCACTGCCTTGCGCAAAATCTCGCGCTGTCCTCGCTGCGCCGCGTCCTTTGCGCCGGCGCTCCCGTCCCGGCCGCGCTCTGGCAATCGTCCCGCACCTTCCTCCCGCACGGCCAGCTCCACAGCCCCTACGGCGCCACCGAAGCCCTGCCCGTCGCGACGATTTCCGCCGTCGAAATCGCCGCCCTCGCTCCCCCCTCCGGTCCAACCCATTTTAACGTATCACGTGAAAATGGGGCGGATGGGTCGGATCCGCGTGCCGTCGGAGTTCCCGCCCCCGGCGGGGCTTGCGTCGGCCGGCCAGTGGCCGAAATCGAAATAAAAATCATCGCGATCACCGACGCGCCGATCGCCACATTCGCCGACGCCCGCGAGCTTCCATCCGGCGAAATTGGCGAGATCGTCGTCCGCGGACCGGTCGTCACGAAGCTCTACGATGCGCAACCGCGCGCGACCGCCGCGGCGAAGATCGCGGGCGACGATGGCGAAGTCTGGCACCGAATGGGTGACTGCGGCCGCCTTGATGCCGGCGGCCGGCTCTGGTTCTGCGGCCGGAAGGCGGAGCGCGTCGAGACCGCCGCCGGCACGCTCTTCACCGAGCCGTGCGAACAAGTCTTTCGCGCTCACCCCCGCGTCGCGCGTTGCGCGCTCATCGGCCTCGGCGAACCCGGGCGGCAGCGCACCGCGATCGTCGTCGAGATCAAGCTGGCCGATTCCGCGCAGTGCCGGGCACTCGCGCGCGAACTTCGCCTCCTCGCACTCGAGCGCGAGCACACGCAGACGATCAGGATATTCTATTTTCGGGAAAAATTTCCGGTCGACGTTCGCCACAACGCGAAAATTCACCGCCTCGCCCTCGCCCGCTGGGCCACGACCGCCAAAGGCTTCGAATCCGACCCGAAACGCTAAGCCTGCCGCGGCCGCCCAATCCTGGCAATGGGCGGTTTTTGGAGTGCGGCAGTCCCCTGCCGCTTTGGACCGAACGCACCAGAGGACTGCCGCACTCCAAACCGGCCCAAGCCGGCTCACGGTGTGCCGTCGTGCAGAACCGTCCCCGCTTCACGCACGCCGCCATTTTGATCGGACCGCTCCGAAAGCTCCAATCTCGCGAAAGAGTTTTCCATCCCGGCCTTTTCGTGTGTTTCGTAGGTTTCGTGGGCACTCCGTCCGTCCTCGTCACCGGCGGCACCGGCTTTCTCGGCCGGCGCCTCGTCGAACGCCTTCTCGCGGACGGGCGTTTCGTCGCCGTCCTCGCCCGCACCGCGGTGCCGGAGCTCGAACAACGCGGCGTCCGCTTTATCCGCGCCTCGCTCGACGATGCGCCAGCCATCCGCGCCGCCTGCGCCGGCATCGAAACGGTCTTCCACGTCGCCGCGCGCGTCGGCGTGTGGGGCCGCTACGATGACTTCTTTCGCACCAACGTCCTCGGCACCCGCGCGCTCCTCGACGGTTGCCGCGTCCACGGCGTCCGCCGGCTGATCTTCACGAGCACGCCGAGCGTCGTCTACAACGGCCGCGACCTCGCCGGCGCCGACGAGTCGCTCCCGCTTACGACCAACTGCCCGAGCCCCTATCCGCTCACCAAAGCCATCGCCGAGCGTGAAGTGCTTGCCGCCAACTCCGAAACGCTTCGCACCACCGCGCTCCGTCCGCACCTGATCTTCGGCCCCGGCGATCCGCATCTCATCCCGCGGCTGCTGGCCCGCGCCCGCGCCGGCCGCCTCCGCATCATCGGCTCCGGCCAAAACCGCGTCGACCTTACTGCCGTCGAGAACGTCGTCGACGCCCACCTCCTCGCCGAGCGCGCCCTGAGCGATTGTCATACATTATATGACAACCCCCGGGAGGCGCCCCGCGGCGATTGTCATATAATGTATGACAATTGTGCGGCGGCGGGGCGGGCGTACTTCATTTCCAACGGCGAACCGGTCGTGCTCTGGGAGTGGATCAACACGTTGCTCACCGCACTCGGCGAGCGGCCGGTGACGCGGCGCATTTCGCTTCGCGCCGCCTCGGCGCTCGGCGCCGCCTGCGAGGCCGCCTGGCGCGCGCTGCCGCTGCGCGGCGAGCCGCCGCTGACGCGCTTCGTCGCCGCCGAGCTGGCGAAAGATCACTGGTTCGACATCTCCGCCGCCCGCCGCGACCTCGGCTACATGCCGCGCCTCGGCATGGCGAAGGCGACCGCCAGGGTGGTGGCCGCCCTCCGCGCCGCTCCAGGCGGCTAGCGCGGCAGAGGCGCGAGATTCTTCGCCAAAAAGGCTTCGACCTTCCGGTTGTATTCGATGCTGGCATCGGTCCAGTCGAGTTCGTACGGCCGGTATTCCTTGGTCGTGACGAATTCGAACGGCTTCTGCGCTTCCGTGAGCGCCTTGTTCAGCCGTTTCCAATTGTCCCAGTCGAAGCCCGAATCGTCCCGCCAGTAGGCATTGAGCAACGGCACACGGATGCGGTCGGCATGCCGGATCGGCGAGACGGCGTCGCGATAGAGCCGTTCCGCGCCGATCCACTTTTGCCGGTAGTCGTAATACCGGCTGGCCGGCAATGCATCGGTGCCCGGCGGACGCCACGCGATCTCGAGGTCGGCGTAGCCCTGGCAGTTGACCGCGCAACGATAAAGGTCGGGCGCCTGGATCGTGCCTTCCAGTGCGGCGTAACCTCCGTAGCCGCGCCCGAGAATCGCGACGCGCTGCGGATCGGCCACGCCCTGTTTGACGAGCCAGCGCACGGCATCGGTCAAATCGTCCTGCATGGCTCGTCCCCACTGGAAACGTCCCTTCTTGAGGAAATCCGTGCCGTAACCGCCGCTTCCCCGGTAGTTGACTTGGACGACCGCGTAGCCCCGCGAGGCCAGGAACTGCGCCTCGCGACTGAATCCCCAGCTATTGCGCTCGCCGTAGGGACTGTCGTGCGGGACGACGATGAGCGGCACCGGACCGTTGGCCGCCACCCACGGCCGCGTCAGGTACCCGTGCAATTCCAGCCCGTCCCGGGCCGTGAACGCGATCGGCTCCATCGGTCGCAGCAATTGCGAATCGAGGTCGAGCAGCCGGCCGACAAACTCGGTCAGTTTCCCGGTGGAAAGGTCGCCGACGTAATAGTTGCCCGGATCGCGGTCGGCCGCAGCAAACGCGACCAGAACCCGCCCGTCGGCCGACTCGCTGACGAGCGTCACATCCCGTCCTGGCAGCCCTTTTTCCATCCAAGCCTGGAGCTTCTCCCGCTGCGGATCGAACCACCGGTAATGGCGCCGGTCCGACTCGTAGCTCACGCCTTCCAACCGGTCCTGATCCGGCGAAAAAACCAGTCCGGTAATTTCACCTTCCGGCGGCACGAAGACCGGTTCGCTCCATTTGCCGGTGGCGGTGTCGATGGCAAAGAGCGCCCCGCGGTCGTGGTCCTTGTGCGCGATCACATAAGCGGTGCGACCGTTGCCGGTCAGCCAGGCGCGTCCCACCGAGCCGGCTTCGCCGAAGCCATCGAAGGTCCAGGCCGCGACCTCGACATAATGCCCTTTCGTGCCGTCTCCGGTCATGAACGAAACGTGCTGGTCCCGTTCGACGAAGTAGGCCCGCACCTTCCCGTCCCGATCGGCGAGCCAGTTGTATTCGACCTCGTCCCGTCGTTCGGTGCGCGTGAACATGAGCTGCTTCCGGAGTTCGAACACGTCGTACAGGTAGACGCCGAAGAAATCCGCCGCCAGGATATGCCGCGGGTCGGCGGGGCGCGATTCCTCGACGCCCAGGAATCCGGGCTTCTCGTCGAGGCGCACAACCGCTTGCGTGGTCAGGTCGGCCAGCATGACCCGCCGGATCGCGCCGCTTACGAAGTCGGCAAAGACCAGCAGGTGATCGTTGCCCTTCCAGGTGCAGTCGACCACGTCGCCATCCTTGGCAAACATGACCTGCCGGGCCGCGCCGGACTTTCTCTCGTAAACCGCCAATGCCCGGTGTCCTTGATTTTGGTAGATGAACGCGATCCGGCGGCCGTCGGGCGAGACTTCGAGGTCGTCCAGGGCCATGCGGTCAAAAAACGCCGGTACGGGAATGGCGGCCGCCTCGCGGGCGAGATCGTCAACATTCGGGATGTTCGACGGCGGTCCTTCCGGTTTCGCCGCGAGGCCGGGCGCGCCGGCCAGAAGCAATCCCGCAACGCCAAGACAAAGCCAACCCGGCCGCCGGCGTGTTGTGGACCGCATGAAACGCAGTCTAGCGGCGTCTCGCCGGATGCTGTCAACCGCGCCGCTGGCGCACGGCTTCGAAGAGCGCCACGATCGTCGCCATCGCGACGTTCAGCGAGTCCGCCTGGCCGGCCATCGGGATCCGCACGCGCTCGTCGCTCTCCTTCAGCCAGAACTCGCTCAACCCAAACTGCTCGCTGCCCATCACGATCGCGAGCGGCCCGCGCAAATCGACGTCGGTGTAGACGCGCTCCGCTGCCGGCGTGGTCGCGACGGTGCGGATGCCTTTTTCGCCCAGCCAGGTCCGCACGCGCGCGCTCTCCTCCACGACCAGCGGCACCGAAAACAGCACGCCGGTCGACGCGCGCACGACGTTCGGGTTGAAAATGTCCGTCACCGGATCGCACACGATCACCGCGTTGCAGCCCGCCGCATCCGCGCTGCGCAGGATCGTGCCGAGGTTGCCGGGCTTCTCGATCGCTTCGACCACCAGCAAAAACGGCGCGTCGACTTGTAGGGCGGGGTCGCCCGAACCCGCGGAGGCCGCGCCCTCAAAATTCGGCGGGATCCGGCGACTCCGCCCTGCAACCGCATCCAACTCCGCCAGCGTCCGCCGCCACTGCGGGGCGACGGCGAGCAGTCCATCCGGCCGTTCGCGATAGGCGACCTTGGCGAAGGCCTCCTTCGTCAACTCGAACACCTGCGCGCCGGCGGCGCGCGCCTGCTCGATCAGCGCCGGCTCGTTCTCGCCCAGGAACCAACCCGGTGAAAAATAAAGCTCATCCAGCCGGACCTGCTTTTCGAGCGCGCGGCGGATCGAGCGATAACCCTCGACCAGGAACACGCCCGCCTCATCCCGCGGCCGGCGGTCGCGCAGCTTCACGAGCAGCTTCACGCGCGGGTTCTGCAGGCTGGAGATTTTTTCGATCACGAACTCGTTTTTGAACCACCGAGGCACGGAGATCACGGAGAAACGCATTTCAGCTTCTCTCCGCCGGCTTCTCTGTGTCCTCTGTGTCTCTGTGGTTAAAAAGAAGAAGTTCAGCGACCAGCCGTTCGCCTATCACGAGGAAATCGAGCTCGAGATCGCCACGCTCACCAACCTCGGCTCCGGCCTCGGCCGCGTCGCGCTGCCCGACTCTCAACCCTCAACTCTCAACTCTCAACCCACGACCCAGCCGCCCGGCGGCTGGGTCGTCATGGTTCCCTTCACGCTGCCGGGCGAACGCGTCCGCGCGCGGGTCTTTCGCAACCACAAGAATTTCTCCGAGGCCGATCTCCTCGAAGTGCTGACGCCGTCGCCGCATCGCGTCGAATCCGGCTGCCCGCTCTTCGGCCGCTGCGGCGGCTGCCAATACCAGCATCTCGCCTACGCGCAGCAGCTCGAATGGAAACGCCGCCAGGTCGCCGAACTGCTCGAACACCTGGCCGGCGTTTCGTTTCCCGTCGCGACCGTCGTCGCGTCCCCGCGCGAGTACGGTTATCGCTCGAAAATCACGCCGCACTTCAACGCGCCCCGGGCGGATCGCGAGTTTGCGATCGGTTTTCTGCGCCAGGGCACGCGCTTCGACCTCATCGATGTGCCGCGCTGCCCGATCGCGACGGCTCCCATCAACGAAAAACTCACCGAAGTCCGCGCCGAAATCCATGGGAAGCACGACGCCTTCACCCGCGGCGCCACGCTCCTGCTGCGCGATGCCTCCGGCGCGGTCACGACCGACTACGACGCCGTGGTCACCGAGACGGTCGGCGACCTGAGGCTGCACTTTCTCGCCCGCGATTTCTTCCAGAACAATCCGTTCATCCTGCCGGCGTTCACGCGCTACGTGCGGGAGCAGGCCGCGGCGAGCGGCGCCCGCTTCCTGGTGGACGCTTACTGCGGCAGCGGGCTTTTTGCGCTCGCGTCCGCCCCGGCCTTCGAGCGCGTCGCCGGCGT
>DASZPP010000408.1:0-6942 GCA_035549975.1 Opitutus sp. | reverse complement strand
GAGACGGCGCTCGCGCCGCAGTCGAATGCGAACTCCGCCGATTTCACCGTCCACGCGATGCCGTCCGCTTCATCGAGGAACGGCGGATTCACGAGCAGGAAAACGCGCAGCGCGATTTTCCCCGCCCGCAGGAATTCCGCGGCACGAGCGAACTGCGCAAGGTCGAAATTTTTGTTGAGCCGCGCGAGGACCTCGGGGTGCGCCGTCTCCAGGCCCATCGCCACTTCGAGCGAGCCGGCCAGCAAATCGTGCAATCGCCGTGTGCGTTCGCCGATCAGGCGCGGATGGGATTCGACGACGACGTTTCCGGCAAACGCCACGTTCCCGGCGATCGCGGCGTAGTCGTCCGTCGGAATCGCCGCGGGGTCGAAGAAGCTTCCGCTGTTATACAACTTCACCTGCCGCGGCAGCGGCCCGGTTTCCGCCCAGATTTGACGGGCGAATTCGATCTGCCGCGGGATCGCGCCGACCGGCACGGTTTCAGTCGTCGTGTCCTTCCACAGGTCGCACATGAGGCAGCGCCACGGGCATTCCTTGTTTGTCAACAGGACCACGCCGGACGAGACGATTTCCCCCGAAGCCAGCCGCTCCTGCTCGAGAAAAACGCCGTGCGGCTTCAGTGGATCGGGCGCCGCAGGCCGCGGCGGCCGTTGCGCGAGAATCCAGGCGCTGCGGCGTTCGGCGGGATAAACCGACATCGTCGCTCAGTTGTAGAACGACAGGAACTGCCGCCGGTAATTCGCCTCCTCCGCCGTCAGCCGCTGTCGCAGCCGATCGATGGGCAGCGCGCCGTGTTGAAAACGGCGCTTGGCGAACACCGGCATGTCGAGGCCGGTGACGGCCTTGACGCCGCGACGCACGATCTCGCCTTTGAGCGCGTAGAGTTTGGGCACCTCCATCCCGGTGAGTTTTTCGAACGGAATGCCCTCGGCCACCGCGACGACATCGGGCCGCGTGAACGGGCTGAAACCCTCGAAGCCGAAGCGGCGCGCGGGTGCGTAGGTGCGCGCGTAGCTGCGGCTGAGGCCGCCGGAGTAGGTGAGGGAATGCTTGATGCGGCCGACGCCCCAGCCCTCCTGGTAAAGCATGAGGTTGTTCACGACGCTGCGGATCGTAAGCTCCGGGTTTTCCTCGATCGGATAGTCCTTCAGGTTTTCGTCGCCGCCGTCGCCGTCGGCGAGGAACTTCCAATCCGGGTAACGCGCGCGGATGCCGCGGCAGAGCGCGAGTCCCATCGTGGCGCACTCGACATCGAGTGGCTTATAGTCCTCGAGCACGCGCAGCGTCTCGACCGGATCGATCGCGCCGGGATCGGCTTCGATGGTTTCAAGAAACAGGCCGAGCCCGAGCGATTCGAGGAATTCGCGGGCCTGCCGCACGTCAGGGCCGTCTCCGAAATCCAGGGTGAAGGCCTTCAGGCGCGATGGGCTGAGGCCGAGTTTTCGCATCGTGTGATAAACGACGAGAAACACCGACCCGCTGTCGATGCCGCCGGAAAACGCGACACCGATCGGCTCGGCGGTCGGGATCGACTCGAGCCACTTCGCGGTTTCGGCAGCGAGCGCACCGATGTAGGCGCGGCCGATCTCGTCGAGGTCGGCCGGGAGGGCGTTGCGGTCGGGCGTGAAGAAACGCGTGTAGGTCGGATCGGGGTCGGGACAGCCCACGAGCTGGATTTCGGTCACGTAGTGCGCGGGCACCATTCGCGTGTAGCTCGGATGAAACTGCCGGTCGAGGCCGTCGCGCTTGAGTTGCTCGTGGATCGCATCGATGCGATCGGCGACGATCAGCGCCGGACCTTCGTGGCGTTTCGCCAGAAAATAGCGCATCGGCCGGTCGAGCGAGCGCGCCATGCGGACCTTCTTGCCCTCGCGTGCGACGATCGCGAACGAGCCGTCGATCGCCCGCACCTCCTCGGGCGAGCCGCGCAGGATGCGCTCACGCGCCTGCTCGACGGTCAGGTTGCGCAGCTGGATGGTGGCGGGATCGATCAGATCGACGAGGCGCTCGATGTAGTCATGCATGTTGGGCGATGATTTTGGGGCGGCGATGCGTTGGGTTAAAACACGTCCGAGTCACTTTGATTTTGCCATGTTCAATGGCACCGGCTGTCAACAAGCGAATGCAAAGTCGCTTTCCCGCCGTCCCATGCCGTCGGTAGCCGCATCGCGTTTCCGTTGCGCAGCGCTTCTGGCCTGCCTGCTCGTGGAGCTGACCAGCCCGGCCCGCGCCGGCGACGAATCCCTGGGACCCGGAATCGTCGCCGCGCCGCTCGCGCCCCGCTCGGGCCCGCGCGGGGCGACAATGTTCGTCGTGCTGCCGCCGGAGCAGACCGGCGTGCGCACGGAAAACAACTACGACGATCCCGCGATGTGGGGTCGGCACTATCGCGAGATCGAGCTCGGTGCGATCGGCACGGGCGTGACGATCGGCGACTACGACGGCGACGGGCGCCCGGATTTGTTCATCGTCAGCAAGACAGGAAGCTGCCGGCTGTTTCGCAATCTCGGCGGCTTTCATTTCGAGGACGTGACGGCGAAGGCCGGCGTCGGGGACGCCGGCGACGCGGCTCGCATCTGGAAAGACGGCGCGACGTTCGTCGATGTGAACAACGACGGCCGGCTGGATATCTACGTCTGCCGCTTCGATGCGCCAAACCTCCTCTACATCAACCAGGGCGACGGCACGTTCAAAGAGGAGGCGCACGCTTATGGCCTCGACGTGAAGGACGCGAGCGCGATGGCGGCATTCTGCGACTACGATCGCGACGGCTGGCTCGATGTGTTCATCCAGACGAACATCCTCGACTCGTCGGCGCACCCCGACGGGCAGCGCGACTATCTGTTCCACAACAACGGCGACGGCACGTTCACCAACGTCACCGACCGCGCCGGCGTTGCGCCGCATCCGACGCACGGGAATTCGGCGACGTGGTGGGATTTCGATGGCGACGGCTGGCCCGACCTTTACGTCGCAAACGATTTCGACGAGCCCGACGCGCTCTTTCGGAACAATCACGATGGCACGTTCACCGACGTGATCGCACGCGTCGTGCCGCACGTGCCGTATTCCTCGATGGGCTCCGACCTGGGCGACATCGACAACGACGGCCGGATCGACTTCTCCGTCGCCGACATGGCCGCCACGAACCATGTCGCCGACCAGCGCACGATGGCCGAAACGCGCGCGCGACTCGCAGACCCGCTCCCAGGCTCGCACACGGTGGTGCAGTTCCCGCGCAACGCGGTTTTCCTCAACACCGGCCTCGGCCGCTGCCTCGAGGCGGCGCAGCTTGCCGGCCTCGATGCGACGAATTGGACCTGGTCGCTGCGCTGGGAGGATCTCGACAACGACGGCCGGCTCGACCTCTACGCCACGAACGGCATGTTTCGCGAAATCCACAACGTCGACCTGCTGGCGCGACGGATGTCCGCCGAGAACCCGGCGATGAGCGTGCGGCTGGTGAAGTCCAGCCCCGTGTTCGCACAGACCAACCTCGCTTTCCGCAACCGGGGAAATCTGCAGTTCGAGAATGTCGCGACCGCGTGGGGGCTCGACCAGAAGGGCGTGAGTTTCGGCGCGGCCTTCGGCGATCTCGACGGCGACGGCGACCTCGACCTGCTCTACAGCAATTATCAGGCGGGCGCGACGCTGCTGCGCAACGACAGCGACACCGGCCATCGCGTGATCATCGCGTTGCGCGGCACGCGTTCCAACCGCTTCGGCATCGGCGCGAAAGTCCGGCTCGAAAGTGCCGCCGGCGTGCAGGTGCGGGAGCTCACGCTCGCCCGCGGCTACATGTCGAGCAGCGAGCCGATCGTGCACTTCGGCCTCGGCGACGACGCGATCATCCGGCGGCTGACCGTGTCCTGGCCGAGCGGCGCGACGCAGACCTTCGAGCATCTGCCGACGGACCGGCGGTTCACGATCACCGAGCCGGCGACGCCCGCGGCTGCGGCCACGACCGACGCTGCGCCGGCGCGGCGCGGCGAGTTCGAGGAGATCAGCCATGCGCTGCATCTCGACTGGACCGCGCGCGAAGACGAGGTGAACGAAATGGCCAACCAGCCGCTGCTCCCGCGACGGTTCAACCGCCGCGGGCCGGCGCTTGCGGTGGGCGACCTCGACGGCAGCGGCCGCGACAGCGTTTGCCTCGGCGGCACCAGCCGCGACCCGTTGCGTGTGCTCGTGCGCGACGCGTCCGGCGGATTCACGCCCGTGGAATCGCCGGGGCTCACGGCGACAGCCGCGGTTGACGACGGTCCGCTGTTGCTCTTCGACGCACGCGGCGAGGGGAAGATGGATTTGCTCGTCACGCGGGGCGGCGCCGCGCAGCCCGCGGGCTCGCCAGACTACCAACCCCGCCTGTGGTTCAACGACGGCCATGGACATTTCGCGCCTGCCCCCGACGACGCATTGCCGCCGCTCCCGATCGACGCCGGAGCCGTCGCCGCGGCGGATTTCGACCGCGACGGGCGGCTCGACGTCTTCATCGGCGGTCGCGTGTCGCCCGGCCAATATCCGGATGCGCCACGCAGCGCGTTGCTCGTCAATCGCGGCGGAAAATTCGAGGACGTCACGGAACGTCTCGCGCCCGCGCTGCGTGTGGTCGGCATGGTGACGGCCGCGTTGTGGAGCGACGTGGACCAAGACGGCTGGCCGGACCTGCTGCTGACGCTCGAGTGGGGCGGGGTGAAATATTTCCACAATCGGGCGGGCCAAGGCTTCGACGACTGGACGGAAAAATCCGGCTTCGCCACGGCCGGCACGGGCTGGTGGCGATCGATTGCCGTCGGAGATTTCAATGGCGACGGCCGGCTCGACTACGTGGTCGGCAACGCGGGCCTGAACACGCCTTATCGGGCCTCGCCGGAGCATCCGACGCTGCTGTTCGCCGGCGACTTCGGCGGGCGCGATCCGCACGAGCTGATCGAGGCGGTCGATGAGGATGGCGGGCTTTATCCGCGTCGCAGCCGGCTCGAGCTGGCCGGCGTCAATCCGGCGATTCGAATTCGATTTCCGAAGAACGACGCGTTCGCGCACGCGTCGCTCGCGGAAATATTCGGGCAGGACCGGCTCGATGCCGCCACGCGCCTGGCCGCGACCGAGCTGCGCAGCGGCGTGTTGCTCAGTCAGCCGGATGGCACCTACCGTTTCGAGGCTCTGCCACGCATCGCGCAAATCGCACCGATCGACGGCATCGTGGCGGGCGATTTCGACGGTGACGGGCATGCCGATATTTTTGCGGTCCAGAATTCCTACGCGCCGGCGCCCGCGGTGGGCCGGTTCGACGGCGGGCTCGGACAGTTGCTGCGGGGTGATGGCCGTGGGCACTTTTTTGCGGTGCCGCCGGCGGAGAGCGGACTGGTCGTCCCGGGCGATGCGAAGGCCGTCGCCATGCTCGACCTCGATCGTGATGGCTGGCCGGATTTTATCGTTTCGCGCAACAACGACTCCACGCTGGCATTCCGCAACACCGGTGCGGCTGGCCGCCACTCGATTCGCCTGGAGCTGCGCGGCGGACCAGGAAATCCGACCGCGCTGGGCGCCCTTGTCACCGTCGAATTTCGCGACGGCGCGACGACCGTGGCGGAAATTCATGCCGGCTCGGGTTACTACAGCGAGTGCGCTCCGGTTTGTTTTATCGGGTATGGTGAAACCAATCCCGTCACGAATATCCGCGTGCGTTGGCCCAACGGAAAAACGAGTGAGCACGCCTTGCCCGGCGGCCCGTCGGTGCGGGTTGCCGCGCCTTGATTTGTAATGCCTGGCTCGGTCACGCGCCGGAAGTCCATGATCTCTTTCACCCGCGCCGGGTCGAATCGGGCGGACAATTCGCCATCGGGAAATGTTCGACCTCGCTCGAGTTAGCGGGATTGGCGAAGGCCACCATGCGGTGGCAGCTTGAACGGTCAAATTGGCGGCCGGCAGGATCGACCGGCTCGCCTGGAGATCGACAAAAGCGACGCGGCCGCGCTCTCGGACCGCGTTCGACGATATGTTATCTTACGGTTCCCGGCGGGGCTTCCGGCGGAGCAGAATGATCCCGTCGCGATCGCCGATGGTGATGTCGGAGGTCACTTCGGCACCGCTATTGGTCGCCGGGTCCTGGGTGCCGAGAATACGCTTCCAGCGATTGGGCCCGCCCAACTGCGCGAGCGTGATCGTCTGCGGCCCGTTACCCTTCGGATTCATGATAGCGATGCCGCCGGTGAATTCCCGGGCCCATACCCCGAAGGGGCCGGTCGCCCACCGCGGCCTGACCTGCGGTCTCCCCAGGGCGCCCAGGACGGGCCGGCCCAGGTAGCCTGCGCCCAGGCCACCTCCATCATACTCGTCGAACCAGAGGATATCGGCCGGATCGCCCGAATGGTGATGCACGCTATCGCCCGTGTAGTAACCGTCGTTCATGAGCGTGAGGCACAACCCATATCGCATCGCATGATAGGGCGTCGCGTCGTACGGATCGGATCCATCGACGCCGAGGTTCTCTTGATTGATGAATTCGAACTTGGGCTGGGCCACCGTCTCCATCACGTACACATAATCGTTCATGACCGCCGTGAAATCGAGATAGGTATCTGGCGAGTAGCTCGCGCCGATAAGTCCTTCCAGCACTCCGCCGTTCAGGACACCGTACAGCGGGTCAACGGGGGTCGGATTGGTCGAGGTGGGCATTGGCCAATATCCATTGTTTCCGATCTGCACGTGTCCCGGCATGAGCCTGTGCATTTCGTCGTAAAAATCCCTTTCGCCTGTCTGCACCCAGTGCCGCACCGTCGGATCAGAGCCGGTATCCGTCGTGCCGTCGCGGTTCCAGTCCCCGTTCGCCGGCAGAGTCGACACGTTATCGAGGAAGAACCCGTCGAGCGATGGCGCCGCGTCGCGGGGATGATCGGGCCTCCCCTGGAAGAATGTTTCATACGCAACCTGGGCGCCGAA
>DASZPP010000407.1:0-12572 GCA_035549975.1 Opitutus sp. | reverse complement strand
GGCCCCCCCCCCCGACAGTCGTCGGAGCCGAGCTCGTCGAGGGGTGCGTAAATGACCTCGACGGGGAAGGTGCGGCCCTCGACCTGGAGGACCGGGGCGTCGTCGAAGGCGGCGCTGAACGCGGCGGTGTCGATCGTCGCGGACGTGACGATGATCTTGAGCTCGGGGCGGCGGTGGCGAAGCGTGCGCAGGTGGCCGAGCAGGAAATCGATGTTGAGCGAGCGCTCGTGGGCTTCGTCGATGATGATCGTGTCGTATTCGCGGAGGAGCGGATCGCCCTGCACCTCGGCGAGGAGCATGCCGTCGGTGAGAAACTTGATGACGGTGCGGGGCGTCGTCTGGTCGGTGAACCGGATTTTGCAGCCGACCTCGTGGCCCCAGCCGACGCCGAGCTCCTCGGCCACGCGGCGGGAAATCGAAAGGGCGGCGACGCGGCGGGGCTGGGTGCAGGCGATGCGACCGGCGGTGCCGCGGCCGGCGGCGAGGCACATCTTGGGAATCTGCGTGGTTTTGCCGGAGCCGGTTTCGCCGGCAAGGATGACGACGGGGTTCGCCTGGATGGCCTCGGTGATTTCCTGGGCCCGCGCGCTGATCGGCAGCTCGGGCGGAAACTCGAGGCGGAAAGGGAAAGTTTTGGCGGAAGAAGACGGCACGAAAGTCAATTTAGGTTTGTCATCGGGCGCGAAGCACGGGATCCAGAACGGTTCGCGCACGCATCCCAATGGATTCCCCGCTTCGTCCGGAATGACAAAATGAAAACGCCCCCACTTCTGCCGGAGGAAACGCTCCACCGCGTGCTGCGCGTGGCCAACATCGACGGGTTGAGCGTGCTGTTGATCGCCGGCGTGCTGGCGTTGGCGGCGGCGGCGGCGGGCGACTACGCCGGGGCGGCGATCGGCTTGCTCGTTGCGGCGGCGGGCGCGATCGAGTTGCACGGAGCGGGGCTGGTGCGGGCGGGCGAGCGGCGCGGGATGCAATGGCTGGTGGCAAGCCAGCCGTATCTGCTGCTGGTGCTCCTCGGTTACTGTCTGCTGTGGCTAACGAATGTCGACCAAGCTCTGCTCCGATTGATGAAGAACCTCTTCCATTTTGTGTACGGCAGTAACTTTCGGGGGATGCTGGCGGAAGCCGGGTACGAGGAGCCACGGTTCTATCGCATGATTTATCGGCTGGTGTTTCTCAGCCTCGCGTTCACGACGGTCATCTATCAAGGCGGGATGACGGTTTATTACCTGCGGCGGCGCGGGGCGGTGAAGGCGGCGCTGGGAGAGGCCGAGTGAAAACGCTTTCCGGACTGCGCGCGGCGAGGGCGCCGCGTCTCCGTCGTGGTGCTTGGGCGTGGGTGGGCTTTTTCGCGTTGTTCGCAGCGACGGCGTGGGCGCGGCCGTTCATCGTGCTGGTTTACAATGTGGAGAACCTCGTCGATGCGGACGGCCGGGCGATGTTCGATGATTATCAGCCGGCGCGCTATTCGCGCGCGCACGTCCTGACGAAGTTGCAGAACATTGCCAAGGTCGTGGCGCGGTTCGAGAACGGACGCGGGCCGGATGTGATCATGTTCGAGGAGATCGAGGTGGACCTGACGCCGTCGAAGCAGCCGCCGGATTATGACGAGATTTTGCGGCGCTACGCGGGCACGACGATCGAGGAGATGCTGGGCGCGAAGTTCGACGCGGAGGTCGCGGACCTTCCCGCCGAAGCCTTGCTGGACAAGGCCCTCGCGGATCGCGGTGTGACGGGTTACCACGTGGTTCCCGCGGAGGACGGTCACCCGCCGGGCGGCGCGCATCCGCTCGCGCAAAAGTGCGTGATTTTCACGCGCTTTCCGGTGACGACGGTGCGCTCGCATCCGACACTGGACGCGCGAGCGATCCTCGAGGTGCAGGTGGACGTCGACGGCGCGCCACTCTATCTCTTCGACAACCACTGGAAAGCCGGGGCGGGCGATCCGCAGTTGGAAAAAATCCGGGTGGAGAACGCGAAGACGCTGCGGCGACGGCTGAACGAGATTTTGAAGGAGGATCCGAATGCGGACGTGATCATCGGCGGCGATTTCAATTCGCAATACAACCAGAAGCAGCGCTATCCGGCGATGGCGGTGACCGGCATCAACGACGTGCTCGGTTCGCAGGGCAACGAGCTGGCGGTGCGCGGCGCGCGCGACCTCTACAACCTGTGGTTCGAGTTGCCGCGCACGGAGCGCGGAAGCGATACGTTCCACGGCGAGTGGGGGACGTTGATGCAGCTCATGATCACGCGCGGCCTCTACGACTACCGCGGCGTGCAATACGTGGACAATTCCTTCGGCGTCGCGAAAATTGCCGGGCTCAACATGGACGACGAGGGCCGGCCGATCCGCTGGTCCTTCGACGGGCCGGCGGGCTCGGGGTTTTCCGATCATTTTCCAATCTATGCGAAATTCGTGACGGTACCCGACGACCGGGCGGATCGCTACATCGGGCTGCGCAACGGATCGAACGGCGGCGACGCGGCGACGCCGGCGATGAAGATCGATTTCGGCAGGGTGGACCTGGAAAAAGTGGCGATCACGGCCGCGCAACTGCCGGCGGGAGCGAACCTGCGGAGCGACGTTTATCGCGGGAAGATCGTCCGCGTTGACGGGAAAATCGGCCGCGGCAAGCGGCTCACGGTGGAGTTTCTCGGCGACATCTACGATGTCTGGAGTTTCGATGCGGCGCTCCGCGACCGGCTGCGGGCGGGCTACCGGGCGGGCGAGCCGATCCGGTTTTATGGCGAACTCGGGCAATACAAGGGGCGCTGGCAATTCGTCGTGCACGACGCGAGCTGGGTGAAATAAAACCGGGCGATGCTGAAAGTTTACACCCTGGCGAATTGTGACACGTGCCGTCGCGCGGTGAAATGGCTGCGGGCGCACGGAATCGGGTTCGAGGAGCGGGCGATTCGCGAGACGCCGCCGACGCACGCCGAGTTGCAGGCGATGCTGGCGGCGAACGGCGGCGAGTTGCGGAGGCTGTTCAACACCGCGGGGCGCGACTATCGCGAGCAGAAGCTCGGTGAACGGCTCGGGGCGTTGAGCGAGAGCGAGGCGATCGGTCTGCTCGCGGCCGATGGAAATCTGGTGAAGCGGCCGTTTGCGATCGGGGACGACGTGGCGCTGGTGGGATTCGACGAGACGAAGTGGAAAACCATGGTGGCGCCGCTGGGAAAGTAGACGATTTGGTTTAGCTGGGCGGGTGAAAGTGGTCGTCGAGGCTGCTGGTTTCATGGTGACGGCGACGGTGAGGCGGGGTAGTTACGACGGACGACGATGCCAACGAAGACCGCCCGGATCGAACTGCGGCTGCGTGAGCTGGCGCAGTTGTTCAACTCGATGGATCCCTCGCCGTTCCTGGATCGCGATCTCGACGGTGATGCGGAGGAGTTCATCGTGAGCTGGGCGCGGGAACACCCGGCGGGACAGGAATTCGAGCTCGTGGTGCACCTGATCGAGCCGCCCCTGCCCGAGCGGGCGGCGGGCGTGGAGGCGGCGGTGCAACATTATTTCATGACGCGGGCACTGATGATGGAGCGCGAATTCCGGGTGATGATGCGGCGCGGGCGGCAGAGTCTGCTGATCGGGTTGTTGTTCCTGACCGGCTGTCTCTTCTTTGCCGGGCTGATCGAGCATCAGGTTCCGGAAGGCACGGCGCCGGCGATTTTGCGGGAAAGCCTGACGATCCTCGGCTGGGTCGCGATGTGGAAGCCGCTGCAGCTTTATCTCTACGATTGGTGGCCGGTGCGGGAGGAGCAGCGGCTGTTCGGACGGCTGGCGCGGATGCGGGTGCGGCTGGTGCCGCCGGCAAGGTGATTTTTTCTGCAACTTTTCCGCCGCCGGACGGTTATCTGACCAACTCCACCATGAAAGCCCAATCGTTCCTGCTGGTCACGGCCGGTTTGCTGGCCCTTGCTCCCATTTCCGCGCACGCCAAGATCGAGCGCGTCGTCGAGAAGACGTTTACGGTATCGCCCGGCGGGTTGCTGAATGTCAGCACGCAGGGCGGCGACATCCGTGTCGAGACGGCGGCGGGGAACGTCGTGAAGGTGATTGCGAAGGAGCGGATCCGGGCGGACTCCGAAAGCGAGGCGGACGAGTTGTTGAAACCGCTCCAGCTGACGATCGAGCAGGACGGCGGCGGCGTCACGGCGACCGCGAAATACGAGCGAAAGCTGGCGGATTTTCACTGGCATTCGTGGCCACCGGTGCAGGTGAGTTTCGTCGTGACCGTGCCGGCGAGCTATAATGCCGAGCTGCACACCTCCGGCGGAGACATCAAGGTCGCCGATCTCGGGGGCAAGCTGAACGCGCACACGTCGGGCGGAAATCTGGTGCTCGGCAAAATCACCGGCGAAATCAATGCGCAGACCTCGGGCGGCAATGTGCGGCTGGAGGAAGGCGGGGCGGCGACAAAGCTGGGGACCTCGGGCGGCAACATTTCGGTCGAGCACATTGTCGGGCCGGCGGAACTGCGGACGTCGGGCGGCGACATTTCGATCGGAACGGTGGACGACACGCTCGAGGCGCGGACGAGCGGTGGCAACGTGAGCGCGCAAATCTCCGGCGGCTTGAAGGGCGACTGCGTGCTGAGCACCTCCGGCGGCCGCGTGCGCGCGACGGTGCCGAAATCGGCGGCGTTCGATCTCGAGGCCTCGACGAGTGGCGGCGACGTGCGAGCGGACGGGCTGACCATCACCATCGACGGCGGCGGCGTCGGCAAAAGCCGGCTTTCGGGCCGCGTGAACGGCGGCGGGCCGAAGCTGAAATTGCACTCGAGCGGCGGCGACATCGTCGTCGAGACGCGGTAGGCCGCGCGGTCGGCGTGCATCCCGAAGAGCGCCGGTGAAGCCGGCGCTACGGGCCGGCCTTGCGGTGGAAGACGAAGAAGCGCGCGTCGTGTTCGAGCCAGCCGCGGCCGGGCAGGAACGGAATGGCGTCGAGTTGCGGGCGGACGTTCCAGTCGCCGACGAGTTGATAGGCGCGCAGGGCGGTGTTTTCGGGCGCGGAAGGATCCGCGACCTCGCCGGGGCGAAGCACCAGCCAGGTCGGATGGAGGCGCGCGATGATCTCGGTGAACCGCACGGCGCCGGAGCGAATGGCGGCGACGACCTCGGGAGAGCTGAGGCCGGGATAGTCGAAGGTTTTCAACCGGGAGTAGTAACCGACGTAGCCCAGCGGCTCGAGGAATACGGTGTCGCCCGGCGCGGCGTGAGCGTGAAGCCATTCGCCAATGCTGCGGCGGACGTGATTCTCGATGAGGCGCTGCTGGACGCGCATCTCCCACGCGGAGCCGAGCAACAGTGCGACCTGGACAGCAACGCAGCAGGCGGCGACGATGCGCGCGGTCGAGGCGAACGCGCGGCTTCGGATGGCGATGCCGTCGAAGGTCAGCGCAATCGCGAGCGCGGCCAGGACGGTCCAGGGCGGTGAGTACCACGGGAACAGGACGATCGCGCAGAGATAAAACATGCCGATGAAAACAGCGAGCGAGGCGCGACGGGCTGGCTGGGGCAGGGGCGGGACGAGCCATGCGAACGCGGCGAGCACGCTCAGAATGCGACCGAACCACGGGAGAAACGCGGGCCAGCCGCCGAAAACCCAATAGGTCGGCAAAAACAAATCGATGAGAAGCGACCGGCCCGTGAGCGTGTGCCAGGGAGCGAGAAGGAAGTGAGCGAGCGCGAAGTGCCCGGCGAAGGGAGACTTCGCGGCAACCGTATGCGGCACGGGCGATCCGTAATACCACCAGGCCCACACGAACCAGGGAAGATAGAGCGCAGCGCCAAGGAGAAGGCCGCGAATCAGCGGACGCCACGGAATGCGGGCGGCGCGTTCGGCATGGTTCCGAAAAACGAGGTGCGGCAGAATGATCGCGGCGCCCAAAATGAAACCGTCCGGCCGCGTCCACATCAGGCCGGCGCAGGCGATCGCGAGAGCGGATGGACGCGGTTCGGCGCGCGACTCCATTTCACTCCAAAGCAACAGGACAAAGAAAACGAGCATGGCGGTTTCCATGCCGTTGATCGAAAAATCCGTGAGCTTGGCGTCGGCGAGGACGAGGCCAAAAAAAGTGAAGCGGCCGATCCGGCCGGTGCCGAGCGAGTCGAAGCGGCGCCAGGCGAGAAGCGCGGCGGCGGCGAGCAGAGCGCAGTTGATCAGACGAAAAAACCAGAGGGCGGTCTCCTCGTGGCCGGCGCCGGCGATCCAGGTGCAAAGCGCCGGGACGAGCACGCCGAGCGGCGAGGTGAAGGTGTGCAGGCGTTCGCCGGGATTGAAGACGAGGCCGTGACCTTCGACGAGGTTGCGACTGCTGCGCAGCGTGATGAAGTAATCCTCCCACGCGTGGTCGGTAAAAAGCGCGAAGCCGAGCGGGATCGCGAAGGCGAGGGCGACCACGAGCCAGGGCGGGCGGAAGCGGGCGGGCACAAAGCGAGGGTGCGACTCGGCGCGGATGGGACAAATGTTTTTCGACGGCCCGCATCCATTCAGCGGAGCAGGCGGGACGCCTGCGCTAGCCGGCGGCGGTTATCGGGGAACAAGAATGCGATAACGCGCTGGCGTCGGCGGGCGCGGGCGGTTGATTGGGAGGATGAATTCGAACGAGGCGTATGCGGAACTGGTGGGCCGGTTGCGACGGGTTCGGATGCTCGAAAGCGTCGACGAACTGCTGGGCTGGGACGAACAGGTGAACCTGCCGCCGCAGAGCGCCGACCAGCGCGCGGAGCAGCGTGCCGCGATCGCGGAGGTCGTGCATGCGGCGGCGAGTGACGTCCGGGTCGGGGAATTGCTGGAGACGCTGGAAACCGCGGGCGACATGCCGGACGACCGGCGGGCGGTGCGGCGGGAGGCGCGGCGGGATTTTGACCGGGCGACGAAACTGCCGGCGGAGTTCGTGCGCGAGAAGGCGGCGCAGGGAAGCCGCGGCTATCACGCCTGGGCGAAGGCGCGAAAGGAGGATGATTTTCCCAGCTATGCGCCGGTGCTGGAGAAAAATCTCAAGCTGGCGAAGCGCGAAGCGGCGTATCTCGGATGGAGCGGGCGCGAGTATGACTACGCGATCGACCGGAACGACCCGGGAATGGATGCGGCGACGATTGCGCGGCTGTTTGCGGAATTGAAGAAAGAGCTGGTGCCGTTGGTGCGCGAGATCAGCGAGGCGGCGAAGGCGCGACCGCCGGTGGGATTGCGAGGTTTTCCAACGGGCCAGCAGCGGGAGTTCCTGCGCGCAGTGGTGGAACGGCTGGGCTTTGATTTTGGGCGCGGGCGGATCGATGTTTCGCTGCATCCGTTTTGTTCGGGCACGGGCGCCGACGTGCGGATGACGACGCGATTCAAGGAGGACGAGCCGCTCGATTCGCTGTTTGGTGCGATCCACGAAGCGGGGCACGGGATGTATGAGCAGGGGCTGTCGCAACCGGACTATGGGACGGCGCTCGGCGTCCACGCGGGAATGGGTGTGCACGAATCGCAGAGCCGGTTGTGGGAAAATCAGGTCGGGCGAAGCCGGGGATTCTGGAAGTTTTTCGAGCCGCGGTTTCGGGAGCTGTTCGCGTCGCAGACGAAAGCCGTGTCGTCGGAGGCGCTGTATCGGGCGATCAACGCGGTGGAGCCGACGTTGATCCGCGTGGAAGCGGACGAGGTGACCTACAATCTGCACATCGTGCTGCGGTTCGAGATCGAGCGAAGGCTGTTCGCGGGCGAATTGGCCGTGCGGGATCTGCCGTCGGCGTGGCGGGCGGCGTCGGCGGAACTGCTCGGGCTCAAGCCGGAAAACGACCGCACGGGCGTGCTGCAGGATGTGCACTGGAGCGACGGCGCATTCGGCTATTTCCCGAGCTATTGCCTTGGCAACATGATGGCGGCGCAACTTTGGTATCGCGCGATCGACCTGCGGCCGGGGCTGGAGGATGATTTTGCGCGGGGAGATTTTTCGTGGCTGCTCACATGGTTGAGAAAGGAAGTCCATGCAGCCGGGCGGCGCTGGCCGATGGCGGAGCTGGTGCGGCGCGTGACGGGCGAGGAGCTGTCGCCGAAATGGCTGTTGCGCTATTTGCGCGAACGATATGGCACGCTCTACCGGGCGTGAAAGAGACAGTTTGATGATCGGGGATGGAGGTTTCTCTGGAGCTTGGCGCCTGAATTTTGAAACTTTCAACCATGCTGATCGATACGCACACGCATCTGGAGGGGTTTGCGCGGACGGGCGCGCTGGACGGCGTGCTGGCGCGGGCAAGGGCGGCGGGCGTCGAAGCGATGATCACGATCGGGACGTCGCCGGACGATTGGGAAATGAATCGGGAAATCGTGCGGGCGAACCCGGGATTCGTTTTTCATGCGGTGGGTCTGCATCCGTGCGAGGTCGATGACAGGTGGAACAAAACGATCGGGAAGATCGACGGGTTTTGGACGAACGCCGCGGCGGGCCAAAGACCCGCCCTACCCGTGGCGCTCGGTGAATGCGGGCTGGATCGGTTTCACCTGCCGAAAGATCATGCGGAAGCGGAACGGGTGTTTGCCTGGCAGAAAGGCGCGTTTGCGGCGCAACTGGAGATCGCGAAGCGACTGGGCTGTCCGGTCGTGGTGCACTCGCGCGGGGCGTTTCGCGAATGCGTCGAGATGATCGATGCGGGCGGCGTCGATTGGGCGAAGGTGGTTTTTCACTGCTTCGCGGAAGGCGAGGCGGAGATGGCGGAGTTGATGCGGCGCGGCGGCGTGGGATCGTTCACCGGAATCATCACCTACAAGAGCGCGGAGAATGTGCGCGCGGCAGCCCGGACGCTCGGGCTCGAGCGGATGATGGTGGAAACGGACGCGCCGTATCTGACGCCGGTGCCGCACCGGGGGAAGCCGAACGAGCCGGCGTTCGTGCGGCACACGGCTGAGTTTTGCGCGAAGGAAGTGTTCGGGGTGAGCGACGAGGAGTTCGCGCGGGCGACGACGGCGAATGCGCGCAGGTTTTTCGGGCTGTGACGCGAAGCTGACGCGGCGAATGACCGCGGCGTGAAAACGAAAAAGGCCGGTCCTGAGTCCGGTCCTGCTTTGGTGGGATTCGCGGGAGACTTCGCTCAGGCTTCGTCGAACTTGCGGGCGAAAAGCGCCTCGAGTTCAGCGAGCATGGCGGGGGCGTCGTCGCCGCTGGCGAGAAACTTGACCTTCGAACCCTTGCCGGCGGCCAGCATCATGAGGCCCATGATGCTTTTGCCATTAACCTGCTCCTCGTCTTTTTCGACGAAGACGTCGGCTTTGAACTTATTGGTAATGCGGACGATCATGGCCGCCGGGCGCGCGTGGATGCCCATCTTGTTTTGAACGACCAGTTCCTTGACGATCTGCTGGGTCGAGGGAGTGGCGTCGCTTTGGCTCATGGTTCGTTGAATCGAGAAAAAAGACCGCGTAAATCCGGGATTAGGGCGTGGCTTGCAACCTAAAAACCCGGCGTCAGTCTGCAACCGAATGCCGCAAACAGCCATCATCGTGCCATGCCGGCTGGAATCCAGCCGGTTCCCCCGCAAGCTTTTGCATGAAATCAGAGGCAAACCGCTGCTGCGTTGGGTGGCGGAGCGGATTGCCGGTGAGGCGGGAGAGTTTCCGCTGTTTTTTGCGGTGGATCACGAGCTGTTGCAGGGTTGCGTCAAGGATGCGGGATTCCAGGCGATTATGACAGACTCCGCGCACGGGAGCGGAACGGATCGGATCGCGGAGGCGAACAGAACTGTCGGCGCGGAGCGGGTCATCAATGTGCAGGCGGACGAGCCGCTGGTCACCGGCGCGCAAATTCGGGCGCTGGCGAAACTGCTCGAAGACGGCGCGACGATGGCGACGCTCGCGACACCGTTCAGGCGCGTCGTGGATTTCTACAACCCGAACCAGGTGAAGGTCGTGATGCGGGCGGACGGGCGGGCGCTCTATTTTTCCCGATCGCGGATGCCGTTTTCGCGGGAGCTGGGCCTGACGATCGATGACGCCTGGGTTCAGGCGAACCCGTGTCACAAGCACCTGGGTCTTTACGGGTATCGGGCGGATTTGCTGGAGAAATTCGCGAAGCTGCCGCCCGGCCGATACGAACAGATCGAGAAGCTCGAGCAATTGCGCGCGCTGGAGAACGGCTACGACATCGCGTGCGCGGTGACCGATGACCCGACGATCGGCGTCGACACACCGGAGGACGCGCGAAAATTCGAGGAATGGCTGGGGAAAAAGTAGCGACGGGCTCCAAGCCAGCTTGCGAACGAGGCACCGGCTTCCGGGCGGCGAGGCTCAGACCCTCCCGGCTTTGCGAGCGGCGATGAGGTTGTAGAAATCGACGAAGAGCGGGTCGGCGTCGCTCGGGCCCGGGGCGGCTTCGGGATGATACTGGACGCTGAAAACGGGAAGCTCGGTGTGGCGCAGGCCTTCGACGGTGTTGTCGTTGAGGTTGATTTCCGTGACTTTCGCGCCGCGGGTTTCGATCGATTTCGGCTCGGTGGCGAAACCGTGATTTTGCGCGGTGATCGAGACCCGGCCCGTTTCGATGTTCTTCACGGGCTGGTTGCCGCCGCGGTGGCCGAACTTGAGCTTGAAGGTGCGCCCGCCGAGCGCGTGGGTGATCACCTGGTGGCCGAGGCAGATGCCGAAGGTCGGGAAATCGGGCAGGAGACTCGCGACGGTCTTGTGGACGTAAGGCAATGCGGCGGGGTCGCCGGGGCCGTTGGAGAGGAACAATCCGTCGGGGCGGTGCTCGCGGATCAGTTCGGGGGTGGCCGTGGAGGGAAACACCTGCACCTCGAAGCCGTGGCGGACGAGCTTGCGGAAGATGGAGCGCTTGGCGCCGTAGTCGAAGGCCGCGACGCGGAATTTCTTCGCGGGAGCGCCGGGCGCGTTGAGCGTCGTGCCGATGGGCAGGTAGGGAGGATTGTAGTTCGCAGGAGCGCTTGCGTCCCAGATGTAGGGTTCGCTGCAGGTGACGTCCTTCACATAATCGCTGCCCGACATGTCCTGCCAGGCGCGGGCGCGGCGAAGGGCCTCGTCGTCGGAAATGGGAAGGGTTGAAAGGCAGCATTTCATCGCGCCGTCGACGCGGAGCTTCTTGGTGAGCGCGCGGGTGTCGATTTCGCTGAGGCCCGGGATGCCATGGCTGGCGAGGTAGTCGTGAAGCGAGATCTTGCTGCGCCAGTTGGAAACGACCGGGGAGATCTCGCGCACGATGAAGCCGGCGCACTTGGGGCCGCCGGACTCTTCGTCCTCGGGGTTGAGCCCGTAGTTGCCGATCTGGACGGCGGTCATCGTCACGATCTGGCCGAAGTAGGACGGATCGGTGATGATTTCCTGATAGCCGGTCATCGACGTGTTGAAAACGCACTCTCCAGCGATGGTGGCGTCGGCGCCGAAGGCGAGGCCGTGAAACACACTTCCGTCTTCGAGCGCGAGGAGGCCGGGTTTGGATGCGGGCATTAAAGTCCGACGAAAGGGGAGCGCGCAGCAACTGCCAAGGGTTTTTGTGCGAAAGCGTCAAATCGCGGAAAAACAAAATCCCATCCATCCGTTTGACAGGAGGCTGCGGCACGTTAGGCGTGTCGGCGCAAACTCATGGCCTACGTCGAAAATCGCGCCGACTGGTTCGAAGGCCAGGGGCTTTGGCAACAGGTTCGGGAGCAAGACTGGCGGGACTGGGTCTGGCAGCTCAAAAACCGGCTGACAACGGTGGAGCAGCTCGAGCAGTTCATGACGCTCACGCCGGAGGAGCGGGCGGGGTGTTATTTTGCGGACAAGAAGCTGTCGCTCGCGATCACGCCGTATTTCTTCAACCTGATCGATCGCAACGACCCGAACTGTCCCATCCGGAAACAGGTGATCCCGCGGGCGGGCGAGACACAAATCTCGACGGGCGAGCAACTCGATTC
Source organism: Opitutus sp. (assembly GCA_035549975.1). Taxonomy (GTDB): domain Bacteria; phylum Verrucomicrobiota; class Verrucomicrobiia; order Opitutales; family Opitutaceae; genus Opitutus. The sequence continues at coordinate 677 of DASZPP010000407.1, read as the reverse complement.
GCTCGGCGAGGACGAGCATTCGCCGGTGCCGGGCCTCGTGCATCGTTATCCCGATCGCGTGCTGTTTTTGGTGACGGACCGGTGCGCGGCGTATTGCCGGTATTGCACGCGCAGCCGGCTGGTGTCGAACGCGCAGGACTACAATTTCCATCCCGAGTTCGAGCAAGGGTTGCGCTACATCGAGGCCCATCCAGAAGTGCGCGACGTGCTGCTCTCGGGCGGCGACCCATTGTTGCTCTCGGACCGGAAGCTCGAGCACCTGCTGAGCCGGCTGCGGGAAATTCCGCATGTGGAGTTTATCCGGATCGGCTCGCGCATCCCGGTGTTTCTGCCGCAGCGGATCACGCCGGAGCTGTGCGAACTGTTCAAAAAATACGGGCCGATCTGGATGAGCATCCATGTGAATCACCCGAAGGAGTGCACCGCCGAGTTGCGGGATGCCTGCGAGCGGCTGGCATTCGCGGGTGTGCCGCTGGGCAACCAGAGCGTGCTGCTGGCGGGCGTTAATGACGATGCCGACGTGATGAAGGCGCTCGTCCACCGCCTGCTGAGGATGCGCGTGCGGCCCTACTACCTCTACCAGATGGACCTGATCACGGGCGGAGCGCACTTCAAGGTCGACGTGCGCAAGGGCGTCGAGATCATCGAGGCACTGCGCGGGCACACGACCGGCTATG
>DASZPP010000406.1:0-21895 GCA_035549975.1 Opitutus sp. | reverse complement strand
CGGCGCGCGAGCAGCACGCGATGTCGCTGGTGCTGGCGCTGGCGGTGCCGGTGGTGTTTTTCGTGCGCGATGGCTCGGCGTGGCGCCTGCTGCCGCTCGCGGTCGCGCCCCTGGCCCTCCTCCATGTGCGGCGGCTGCGACGGGCGGACACGCCGGAAGCGCTCATCGCCCTGCTCGGCGAAACGGGAAAGCTGCTGGCGATCTACGCGCTGTTGTTTGCGGCGGGCGTGGTGCTGTAGCGGGAAGGGCGGACGGCAGAATTGGGAGCGCGGCAGTCCCCTGCCGCTTTCGTCCAAAGCGCCAGAGGGCCGGCGCGCTCCAAAATGTTTCGGGAGTCGCCGTGCGGGCGAACTCAGGCGGCGAGATGGGCGGTGAGCTTGGCCTTCAGCGCGGCTTTCGGCATCATGCCGACGAGCTGTTCGACGACCTGGCCGCCTTTGAAAAGGAGCATGGTCGGGATCGCGCGAATGCCGTATTCGGTCGCGACCTCGCCGTGGTCATCGATGTTGACCTTGGCGATGGTGAGCTTGCCGTCGAGCTCGGTGGAGAGCTCCTCGAGGACCGGGGCGATCGCCTTGCACGGGCCGCACCACGGGGCCCAGAAATCCACCAGCACGGGCGTGGCGGACGAGTTGATCGTCGACTTGAAGCTGTCGTTGGTGAGGTGGGCGATTTTGTCGGACATGTTGATTAGCGATTGGAGAACAGTAAAAGCGCGAAACCGGCGGAAGCAACTGCGGCCACGGCACAGATCCCGGCGGAACCCGGCGGCACATCGGCCGGCGCCGGTCGCGCGGCGCGAAAATCGCGCGGCCTGGGATCGTCGCCCGGGGCGATCATTGCGGCGTGGAACGGTGGAGGATTTCCGCGAGCTCCTCGGCGTCGACCTGCTGGAGCTGTTTCCCGCGACTCTTGAGTTCCTCGAAAGTCTTGACGACGGTTTCGGTCATCCGGTGGTGGGTGTCCTCGGACCCGCCGACGATGGCGAACTGCTCGCCGGTAGTGATGCGTTTGTGCCCGTCGTCGTTGTCGAAACCGATGCCCAGAAGCCCCGCGGCGCGCTTCCGCGTCTTTCGCTTTTTGTTCACGCCGTCACCGTGCCGGGGTTCGGAGCGCTTTCAAGCGGGATTTGATCTTCGACGGCGGAACAGTGGATGTCGGCGAAGGCTTCGTCCTGTTGCAGCCGGAGCCGGTGCAGGCGCGTGAGCTCGAGCACCGCGAGGAAGGTGGCGACAAGCAGGCGCAGGGTGACTTTCTCGGTGAAAAGCTGCGAGAACAGGAACGACTTTTCGGTCTGGAGGCGGCCGAGGACGTATTCCATGCGGTCGGCGATCGTGATGTGCTCGTCGTGGATTTCGCCGACGAGGAGTTTCTCGGCCAGGCGGCGCAGGACGATGTTGAAGGCGTTCCAGAGCTCGATGCGATCGACGGTCTTGAGCGGCCGGTCGAGCGAATCGCCGAGGCGCGACGAGACCAGGCGTTCCATGAGGTCCTGGCGCTCGGTGGCGAGCTCGCCGAGGCGGGCGGCGGCGTCCTTGAATTTCTTGTATTGCAGGAGCTGCTGGACGAGATCCCAGCGCGGGTCGATCTCGTCCTCGTCGGCGTTCGGGTCCGTCGCGGCCTCGCCCTTCGGCAGGAGCATGCGGCTCTTGATCTCCATCAGCGTGGCCGCCATCACGAAGAATTCGCCGGCGAGATCGAGGTCGAGCTCCTGCATCGCGCGGAGGGCGTCGATGTATTGGCGGGTGACCGATTCGATCGGGATGTCGTAGATATCGAGCTCGTTCTTCCGGATCAGGAACAGCAACAGGTCGAGCGGTCCTTCGAAGACGCGGAGCTTGATGCGATAATCGGAATCGGGAACGACAGCCACGGGCGCGATGGTTGAAGGTGCGCGCGGGGCGGCAAGGGGAAAAGGCAGCCGCCGCATTCCGGGGGCGGGTGGGGATTGCGCGGCGGGGAAGCGGGGCGTTGCGGACGAGGTCGCTTAGGTTTTGCGCAGGCTCGCGACGAAGAAGCCATCGGTGTCGTTCCGGGCGGGGAGAAAGGTGAGACCGCCGCCGCGGACGGTTGAGCCGAACGTGCGGGCGGGAGCTTCGCTGCGGAAAGCCGGCTGCGCGGCGAGAAATGCGGCGACGACGTCCTCATTTTCCCGACGGCTGAGCGAACAGGTGGCGTAGATCAGCCGGCCGCCGGGCCGAACGCGGGCGGCGAACGAAACGAGAAGCGAAAGCTGGGTCTCGGCGGCCGCGGCGATGTCGGACTCGGTGGTCGTCCACATCAGGTGCGGCGCGCGCCGCCACGTGCCGGAACCGGTGCACGGAGCGTCGACAAGCACGCCGTCGTAGTCGCTGTCGGGCGGCCGATCGAGGAGCGCGACGGTGGCGGAGCAATTGTCATACATTATATGACAATTGTCCGGGGGAGCTTTGGGGACGCGGGGCGATGATGCAGGACCGAGGCGGAGGCCGGCGCGGGTGGCGCGGAGGGCGAGTTCGCGGAGGGCGGCGGGACGGATGTCGTGGGCGTCGACGTGGCCGGAGGAGCCGAGGAGACGCGCGAGCTGGAGGGTTTTGCCGCCGGCGCCGGCGCAGGCGTCGAGCCAGCGGCCGCCGGGCGCGATGCCGGTGGATTCGAGGACGAGCTGGGAGCCGAGATCCTGGACTTCGATCAGGCCGGTGCGATAGGCGGAGGTTTTGGTCACGTCGACCTCGTCGAGGAGGCGGAGCGCGGAGGGAAGAATGGCGGAGAATTCGAACGGCCAACCAAGCCGGGAAAATTCGTCGGTGACACGCGCGGCGGTGGCATCGGCTTGCAGGCGAAGCCACAACGGCGCGCGGGCGAGGAGCGTTTCCAGGTTGGGCGATTCGAAGGCCTCGGGGCAATGGGAGCGAAACCAAGCGGGAAGCGGCGGGGAAGCCGGGCGGGTCTTGGCCGGGCCCCACCCATGGCGCACCGAGAGCACGGCGAACTTTTCGGCGACGGTCGGCGGGCAGGGCGGCCAATCGGCGAGAAGCGCGGCGCGGAAATTCGCGGTCGCCGGTGAATCGGTGGAGAGCCACGCGGCGACTTGGACGGCGAAGTCGGGGCCGGAGTCGAGGTGCGGCTCGATCCACGACCGATACCGCAGCGTGGTGTAGATCAGTTCGCGATAGAGGCGGCGGTCGCGGGAGCCGAAGGAACGATTGCGCGCGAGGAGCGTTTGAATGCGTGCCGCAAGATTCCGATCGCGGCGCCAGTGCGGGCGAAGGCCGGCGAGCAGGCGGAGGAAGCTGCGTTGCTGGTTGCCGACGATGTTCATCGTCGGAGTGCAAGGGAGAGGAAAAATGAAAGTGGCCGGGCCGCTCGCTTGGGCGGCGATCGACCGAGTCTGTCGCCTGTTTTCACTTTCACTTTCCCGCTCCCTTTCACTTTCAGAAGCGGATGGTGTCGATCTTCACGTTGAAGCCGAAGTGGCTTTCGCGGCGGTCGCCGCTGTAGAGGGTGACGATGTAGTCGACGCTCCACACGTTCCCGATTTTCTGGCGGATACCGTAGGACTGCTCGTCGAAGAGGCTGGCGCGCGCGTCGTAGCGGAGAAACGTGATGGCTTCGTAGACCTCGTTGAGGCGGTAGCTCCCGACGACGAGGTAGTCCTCGAGCTCATCGCGGCGGAAGTTGCTCGCGAAGCGGAGCGTCCAGGCATCGCCGTTGTGGAGCGTGACGCCGGTGTTGAATTCGCGCAGGGTGAAGTTTTGCGGCGCGAAGCTTTCGTAGACGCCGAGCTCGAGCCAGCGCGCGGGCATGACGCCGAGCTCGGTGTGGATTTCGGAGGCGTCGCTTTCGCCGGGCTGGTGGCGGAGGTGGAGGTCGTCGGCGACGTTGAAGTAGAGAAGGTCGCGGGAGCCGTAAACGGCGTCGCGGGTCTGGAGCGTGTTGTCGAGGCCGAGGCGGAGCGTGTTGGTCGCGTGGAGGTCGTCGATGTTGCGTTCGTCGCCGAGGTCGAGCGGAGGCAGATAACTCGAGAGCGGGACGTCGCGATCGATCGGCGGGATGTAGGCGGCGCCTTTGTCGGCCTCGGGGATGTAGCGGTAGGAGAGGCGCGGCGTGAGGACATGGCGGAGACCGTCGATATTCCAGCGCTGGTTCTGGTAGTTCCATGTGCCGAGGGCGTGAAGCTCGGCGTCGAAGCCGACCTCGCCGAGGGCGCGCGTGTAGTCGTTGCGGTCGATGGCGGCGCCGGAAAGATCGGTGTAGTGCGTGATCCGGCCGCCGACGACGGGGGTGAACGTCAGGTAGTTGGTCGGGCGGATCGGGCGCGAGAGCGAGTAAAACGCGTCGAAGCGATCGCTGCGCAGGTCCGGTCCGGGCGCGGGATTGGCCGGGGCGGCGGGCAGCGCGTCCTGACGCAGGACGGCGGCGCTCGCGTTGAAACGCTCGACGAAGCCGCCGGGCAGGGCGAGCGGCAGCAGGTCGAAGCGGAGCTCCGGCAGGCGTTGCTGGACGAGCTCCCACGAATTCGGCCGGAAGCGTGCGAAGAGGGAAACGTAGTAGTTGTCGCCGGTGTAAACGGATTCGAGATAGCTGTCGGGCTGCTGGACGGGAAAAAATTCGGCGGGCCGGAAGTCGCGGACGACCTCGGAGTCGCTCCAGTAGTTGATCTGGCCATCGAGGGTGAGGCGGTCGGTGAGCTGCTGGCGGTGCTGCCATTCGGCGTAGCCGCGGTGGCGCGGGACGGGGCGGCCGAGGAGATCGGTGTAGCGCGGGCCGTTGTCGTCGATGAACCCGGAGCGGAAGCTGCCGTCGTAGCTGGCGCCCTCGTCGGTGCTCGAATAACTCCCGGACGGGCCGGCCATGAGGCCGCGGCTGCTGTAGACGCCGAGGTCGCCGCCGAGGCGGAGCTCGGGAGAGAGCGGCACGTGCAAACCGAGCAACGCATACGCGCCGAGGCTGCTGCGGTAACCGCCGGTCGCGGTCACGTTCGCGAGGAGCGAGTCGTGGAGGCTGCGTTCGAAATGACCGAACGGCAGGAATTGCGCGTCGCCGAGGCCGACAGCGGCGCTTTCCACGCGGACTTTTTCCCCGGCGGTGAAGTAGGCGCGGGCGGCTTCGAGCGTGGGCACGAGGTTGCCCGGCTCGGGCGCGGAGATGCGGGCGTCGTTGATCGTGACGGAGCGGCGGTTGCCGGTCGCGCTCCGGCCGGTGCCGTAGATGGGAAATTCGCCGAAGCGGAGCTCGCCGATTTCGAACGTGCCCGTGTCGTCGTGATAGATGATTTTGTCGGCGAGAATGCGGCGGGGGCCGTCGGTGATGATCGCGTGGCCGAGGGCGGTGGCAGTGTGCGTGCGGGGATTGTAACGAATTTCGTCGGCCGTGAGCAGGAGGTGGGAGCCGTAGGCGAATTGCGGGTGGCCGGTGAGGATGGTTTCGCCGGTCACGAGCGAGGTCTCCTGCTTTTCGGCGCTCATCGACGTGAGGCGGGGCGGCTCTTCCGGTTTCGGACTCGCGGCCGGCGGTTTCGCCGCGAAGGCGGGAGCGGCGGCGAGCAGGAAAATCAGGAGGCGGCGGGTCACGGTCTGCGGAGCAAAGGCGGCGGCGTGCGAGGGAGCAAGCCCGCGCCGCCGGAGGCGGCTCCGAACGGGCGGACGGGCGGGAGCAATCGACCGCGGAGGGCCGCGCGGGTTCGGCCGACGGCGCTTGCGGGATTTAAGGCACGGTTTTCGCTTTATCCCGTGGCGCCGCCGGGCATTTTGCGGCGCGCCGCCATGAGCCGCCGAAATTCGAACCGTCCCGTTTCCGCCATCAAGACAATTGACCGCCTCGGCGCGAACATCCGCGAACTCGGCGCGGCGCTCGGGCGGGTGATTGCGCGGATCGAGGGGCGCGAGACGTTCGAGACCGTCGAGCGGCTGCGGCGGCTGGCCAAGGCGCGGCGCGCGGGGGACGAGGGTGCGGCGAAGGAACTCGCGGCGGCGGTGGGCGGGCTGACCGCGGCGGAGGCGTTCAACCAGGCGATGGCGTTCACGCTGTATTTCGAACTCGTGAACCTGGCGGAGGAAAATTTCCGGATCGCGCTGCTGCGCGAGCGGCGGGCGGCGCGGATGCGGGGCGCGGCGGAACCGATGCGGGAATCGATCGAGGCGGCGATCGTCGAGCTGAAGCGCCGCGGCGTCGATGCGCCGACGATGCAGGCGCTGGTGGACCGGTTGAACATCGAGCTGGTGTTCACGGCGCACCCGACGGAGTCGAAGCGGCGGACCTTGCTGGCGAAGCTGCGCCGGCTGGGCGAGGGCCTGCGGCAGCGGGCGCATCCGGAGCTGGTCAGCGATCCGGCGCTGCTCGAGCCGGAGTGCGTCGAGCGGGAGATCGCGTCGTTGTGGCTGACGGATCGCAGCCGGACGGAGCGGCCGGAGGTGACGGACGAGGCGAAGACGGGCCTGTGGTATTTCGACACGACGTTGTTCGAGGCGCTGCCGTGGTTGTATGCGGACATGGCGCGGGCGCTGGGCCGGCACTACCCGGACGTGCGGCCGCCGCGGCGCTGGCTGTCGTTTGGCTCGTGGATCGGCGGCGATCGCGACGGCAACCCGAACGTGACGGCGGACGTGACCGCGGAGGTGTTGTTGCTCGGCCGCCGGCTCGCGCTGGAAAAACTGCGGATGTCGGCCTACCGGCTGTCGCGCATGCTGACGGTGAGCGACCGGCGGGACAGCGTGGGTCCCGCGCTGCGGCACGGGTTGCAGGAAAGCCTGCACCTTTCGAAACATCTCGAGGAAGTGGGCCGGCGCTATCCGCATGAACCATACCGGCTGCTGCTCGGCGTGCTGCGGGAACGATTGATCCAGGCCGCGACCGAAGTGCGCGACGCGAGCGTGCTGGCCGAGGACCCGGCCGCCGGCGCGTGCCTCGACGAGGAGACGGTCGCGGAGACGCTCGCGGCGATCGAGACGAGCCTGAAGGAAGGAAAAGGGGGATTGCTGGCGGGCGGCGACCTCGTGGAATTGCAACAGCAGCTCGCCATTTTTGGGCTGCACACGGCGCGGCTGGATCTGCGGCAGCATTCCTCGCAGCACGCGACCGCCGTGGCGGAAGTGCTCGGCGAGGCGGATTACGTGTCGCTGCCCGAGGCGCGAAAACGCGACGTGCTCCGCCGGGCGCTGGCCGGGGCGAAGGTGCTCGGCGCGCGGGCGGTCGCGAAATTCTCGGCGCCGACGCGCAACGTCCTCGAGCCGCTCGCGCTCGCCGCCCGGGCGATGCGAAAATTCGGCCCGGAGGCGCTGGGGATCTACGTCATCAGCATGACGGACGACGTGTCGGATTTGCTGGAGGTGGAGCTGCTGCAGGCGGTGACGGGCGCGGCGCTGCCGATCGCGCCGCTGTTCGAGACGCTCGACGACCTCGACCGCGCGCCGGCGATCCTGGGCGGGTGGTTTGATTTGAAACGGATGGGCGGCACGGCGGGCGCGGCGGGGCCGGGAGACCCCGCCCTACAACACCAGCACGTGATGCTCGGTTACTCGGACAGCAACAAGGATTGCGGTTACCTGACGGCGAACTGGGCGCTCTACAAGGCGCAGGGCGCGATTGCGCGGCTGGGACGCGAACGCGGCGTGAAGGTGACGCTGTTTCACGGCCGCGGCGGCAGCATCGCGCGCGGCGGCGGGCCGGCGGCGAAGGCGATCCTGGCGCAGCCGGCGGGATTGCGCGACGGCGGGATTCGCGTGACGGAGCAGGGCGAAGTGCTGTCGACGCGTTACCACGATCCGGATCTCGCGCACCGGATCCTCGAGCAGATGGCGTATGGCGTGATGCTCGGCACGCACGCGGCGGACGCGGAGGAGAACGTGCCGGCGGAGTGGCGCGAGGCGATGGAGACGATGAGCGCGGCGGGCTTCGCGACCTACAAGGCGCTCGTGCACGACGACCCGGAGTTCCTGCAATTCTGGCGCGACGCGACGCCGATCGAGGAGATCAGCGGGTTGAAGATCGGGTCGCGGCCGGCGTTCCGGAAACCGACGAAGAGCGTGGACGACCTGCGGGCGATCCCGTGGGTGTTCTCGTGGATGCAGAGCCGGTTCAACTTTCCCGGGTGGTTCGGGCTGGGCAGCGCGCTGGAGGCGCTGCTGCGGCGCGGCCGGCCCGGCAAAAACCTGCTGCGCGCGATGCACGCCGGCTGGCCGTTTTTCCAGACGCTGATCGACAATGCGCAGCTCACCATGCGGAAGGCCGACATGGCGATCGCGGCGTTGTATGCCGAGCTGGTGGGCGACACCCGCGTGCGGCGGCGCGTGCTGGCGGTGATCGAGGCGGAGTTCGCGCGGACGGAGGCGGCGATCCTGGCGGTGACGGGCGACCGGCAGTTGCTGGCGCGCGAGGCGGTGCTGCGGCGCTCGGTGCAGTTGCGCAATTCGTACATCGATCCGCTGAACTACCTCCAGGTCGAGATGCTGCGGCGGCTGCGCGACGGGAGGAAGCTGTCGGCGGAGGAAACGGAGGCCACGCGGGCGGTGGTGGAGCTGACGATCAACGGCATTTCCGGCGGGCTGAAGAACACGGGATAGAAAGCTCCAAAAGCCAAGCTCCAGCGAACCACCCAACGGCGAAACTTCGGCGGCAATTCGGATTCCTGGCGACTTCTTGGAGTTTGGAGCTTGGTCCTCGGAGCTTTTGTTCCGACTAGACGAGCGCGGGAGCATGCGGCACGGTTGCCTGACTAATCCCGAGCCGTGATTCTCTCGAAAGCCGATTTCACCGCCCTCGCCAGCGCCCGCCATCCGCAGCCGCACTCGCTGCTCGGCATCCATCCGCTGACGCGCAACCGGAGCAAGGGCGTGGTGGTGCGGGCGTTCGTCCGGAACGCCGTGGCGTGCGACGTGGTCGAGTTCGCCACGGACGAACGCTGGCCGATGAAGGCGATCGGGCCGGACGGGATGTTCGAGATTTTCATTCCGCGGCGGGCGGAGGTGTTCCGGTACCGGTTGCGCGTGACCACCTCGCTCGGCGAGATCCGGCAGTTTTACGACCCGTATGCGTTCCTGCCGACGCTGGGCGACCAGGACCTCTATCTTTTCAACGAAGGCAACGAGCACCGCGCCTACGAAAAGCTCGGCGCGCATCCGCGGACGATCGACGACGTGCCGGGCGTCGGCTTCGCGGTGTGGGCGCCGGCGGCGGCGCAGGTCTCGCTGGTGGGAAATTTCAATCACTGGGACGGGCGCTATCATCCGATGCGGCCGCTCGGCTCGTCGGGCGTGTGGGAGCTGTTCGTGCCCGGGCTCGAGGCCGGCGAGCTCTACAAATTCGCGGTGCGCGACCAGCACGATCAGGTGCACCTCAAGACGGATCCGTACGGCACGTATTTCGAGGGTCCGCCAAACAACGCCTCGATCGTGTGCGACACGCGCGATTTCCAATGGAACGACGCGGCGTGGATGGAGCAGCGGCGGGCGCAGGGCGGCCAGCTCGACCGGCCGATGGCGATTTACGAGGTGAACCTCGGCTCGTGGAAACGGAAACCCGACGACGGCAGCCGGCGGCTCGACTATCGCGAGGCGGCGGTGCAGCTCGCGGACTACGTGAACGAGATGGGTTTCACCCACGTGGAGTTCATGCCGCTGGCGGAGCATCCGTTCACGGGCTCGTGGGGCTACCAGGTGACGGGATTTTTCGCGCCGACCCACCGGCACGGCGCGCCGGAGGATTTTGCGTGGATGGTCGATTACCTGCATCAGCGCGGGATCGGCGTGATCCTCGACTGGGTCCCGGGGCATTTCCCGCGCGACAGCTTCGCCCTGGCGGAGTTCGACGGCACGCATGTCTACGAACACGCGGACCCGCGGCTCGGGGCGCACCAGGATTGGGGCACGCTGATCTTCAACTACGGGCGGAACGAGGTGCGGTGTTTTCTCGTGTCGAACGCGCTCGCGTGGATGGATCGCTATCACATCGACGGGTTGCGCGTCGACGCGGTGGCGTCGATGCTCTACCTCGATTACTCGCGGAAGGAAGGCGAGTGGATCCCGAACAAATACGGCGGCCGGGAGAACCTGGAGGCGATCGAGTTCCTGCGGCAGGTGAACGACCTCGTGCACCGGTATCACCCCGGCGCGGTGATGATCGCGGAGGAAAGCACGTCGTTCGGCGGCGTGTCGAAGCCGACGCAGGAGGGCGGGCTGGGCTTCGACTACAAATGGAACATGGGCTGGATGAACGACACGCTGCGGTATTTTTCGAAGGACCCGATTCACCGGAGATGGCACCACAGCGACCTGACGTTCGGGATGCTCTACCAGTACTCGGAGCATTTCATCAGCGTCTTCTCGCACGACGAGGTCGTGCACGGGAAGGGCTCGATGCTGTTCAAGATGGGCGCGTGGCACATTCCGGACAAGGCGGCGCAGCTCCGCTCGCTCTATGCGCATACGTGGGCCTATCCCGGCAAGAAGCTGCTGTTCATGGGCAGCGAGTTCGCGCAATCGCACGAGTGGAACTACGACGCGAGCCTCGACTGGCACCTCTGCCAGTACATGGACCACGAAGGCATGCGGCTGCTCGTGCGGGACCTGAACCGGCTGTATCGCGCCGAGCCGGTGCTCAGCCGGAACGATTTCAATCCGCACGGTTTCCGGTGGATTTCGTGCAACGACGCGGACTCGAGCGTGATTTCGTATCTGCGCAGCGATCCGTTCGAGCTGACGCTGTTTGCGATCGTCGGGCATTTCTCGGGCGCGACGCGCACGAGCTACCGGCTCGGCGTGCCGCGGCGAGGCCTCTGGCGCGAGGTCGTCAACAGCAACAGCGACTACTATGGCGGCTCGGGACTCGGCAACGGCGGCGCGCGCCAGACGGAGGACGTCGCCCACGACGGCTACAGCCAGTCGCTGGTGCTCACGGTTCCGCCGCACACCACGCTGATTTTCAAGTGGACGGCGGAAGGCTGATGGGGGATCCGTCTTCGCGTTTCGAAAGCTAGGACCGCTCTTTGAGCGTCCGCGGACGGCTCGGAGATCCGTCCCGACCGGCGTTGTCCGGCCCCGGTTGACTCGAGAGGCGAATCTGCGATTGCGAGGCGGGAACGGGGCGCGCATGCTCACGAGCGTGACCTTCCTGATCGTGCTCGGAGCGGCGGTCGGCGCGGCGGCGATGGCGTGGCCGCTTCATCGCGCGCGCACGGCCCGCGGTCGGGCGGAGGAGGAAAAACTGCAAATGGCGCAGGAGCGGCAGCAGGTGGTCGATTTCATGCACCACATGGTCGAGGCGCTCGGCGAAGGCGCGGCCCGCCGCGAGCTGCCGCAGCGGATCGTGCACGCGGCGATCTTGTGCTCGGGGGCGTTGAGCGCGTGCCTGTTCGAACGCACCGGGGACGGGCAGATGCGGAGCGTGGCGGTCGAGGGATTGTTTCCGCCGCACCGGCCGCTGACGAAGGAGGCGCGGGCGAAGCTCGCGACGCGGGCGCGCTTCATCGAACAGGTGCTTAAGACGGAAACGTTTCCGGACAACGAAGGCGTCGTCGGCGCGGTCGTGCAGACGGGACGCGGGCAGCTCGTCGCGGACGCCGAGACGGAACCGCGAATCGTGTGGCACGACGATCCGGCGCTGCACGTGCGCTCGGTGATCGCGGTGCCGCTGCGGTTTCGCGACCGTTTTTTTGGCGTGCTGGCCGTGGCGAACTCGGCGGACGGCGAGCCGTTCACCCCCGCGGATTTTTCGCTGATGCAATCGCTCGCCGAGCAGGCGGCGCTGGCGCTGCACAACGCGGAGCTGCTGCATCTGCAGATCGAGAAGCAGCAGCTCGACCTCGATCTCTCGCTCGCCAGCGGCATCCAGCAAATGCTGCTCCCGCACGAATCGCCGCGGTTCGCCGGGCTCGACCTCGACGCACGCTACCAGCCGGCGCAGAAGGTGAGCGGGGATTTCTACGATATTTTTCCGCTGGATGACGCGCGGGTGGGCATCGCCGTCGCGGACGTGTCGGGCAAGGGAATCCCGGCGTCGCTGCTGATGGCGATTTGCCGGACCAACCTGCGGCAGATTGCGCCGCGGCACTCCTCGCCGGCGCGGACGCTGCGGGAGTTGAACCGCACGATGGAGGGAGACATGCGCCCGGGCACATTCATCACCGTGCTGTATGCGGTGGTCGACGCGGCGCGGAACGAAGTGACGCTCGCCCGCGCGGGCCACGAGCTGCCGCTGCTGTGGCGCCGGCCGGACGGCGCGGCGGACGCGACGGGCGGGTTCGTGGGCTCGGCGGGCGTGCCGCTGGGCATGGTGGCGGACGAGGAATTCGCAGCGGCGACCGTGGACCACACGGAACGGTTTCACCGTGGCGACCTCCTGGTGCTTTACACCGACGGGCTCACGGAGACGCCGGACGAAGACGGCCGGGAATTCACCGGGGCGCGGCTGGAGGACGCCGTGCGGGCGCTGGCCGGCGCCGTCGCGCGGGAAGTGAACGACGGCGTGCTCGAAAGCGTGCGGCGGTTTGCGGGAGAGGCGCCGCCGCGGGACGATTTGACGTTGGTGACCGTGCGGCGGGTTTGAGGCCGGGAGCGTTTCGCGCGCTTGCGACGGCAATCCGTACCGCTCCCACGGAGCGGGCCGCGCTCGCGGCGTCACCCGGCGGGCGGATGCAGCGGCGGAGTTTTTCTGATGCCTTTTGAGTGGCTGTGGCGGGTGGCGCGACGCGGCGCGCTGCCGCGTCAAAAGCAGTTTGCGTCGCGCCGGGGGGCACGCCACGTTCGCCATCCCATGTCCGCCGCAAGCGCATCCACTGCCTCCCTCGATCGGTTTTCCCTGCCGGATGCGGCCGGCCATTTCGGTCGCTACGGCGGGGTATTTGTGCCGGAGACGTTGATGACGGCGCTCGAGGAACTCGGCGCGGAATACGAACGCGCGCGGAAGGATCCGGCGTATTTGGGCGAGTTGCGGCACCATCTGAAGGAATATGCCGGCCGGCCCACTGAGCTTTATTTCGCCGGGCGGCTGACGGAGCATTGCGGCGGTGCGAAAATCTACCTGAAGCGCGAGGACCTGCTGCACACGGGCGCGCACAAGATCAACAATGCCCTCGGGCAGGCGCTGCTCGCGCGGCGGATGGGGAAGAAGCGGGTCATCGCGGAGACGGGCGCGGGCCAACATGGTGTCGCGACGGCGGCGGTATGCGCGAAGTTTGGGCTCGAGTGCGTCATCTACATGGGCGCGGTGGACATGGAGCGCCAGGCGCTGAACGTTTTCCGGATGCGGCTGATGGGCGCGGAAGTGCGCAGCGTCGAGTCGGGCCAGCGGACGCTGAAGGACGCGGTGAACGAGGCGATGCGCGACTGGGTGACGAATGTCCGCAGCACGCACTACATCCTCGGCTCGGCGCTGGGCGCGCATCCCTATCCGATGATGGTGCGTGATTTTCACCGCGTGATCGGCCAGGAAACGAAGGAGCAGATCATCGGGCGCGAGGGACGGCTGCCGGACGAAATGGTCGCGTGCGTGGGCGGCGGCTCGAACGCGATCGGGTTTTTCTTCGAGTTCCTCGAGGAGCCCGGCGTGCGGCTGATCGGCGTCGAGGCGGGCGGGCGCGGGATCAAGCGCGGCGAGCACGCGGCGCGGTTCGAAGGCGGCAAGCTCGGCGTGCTGCAGGGCGCGAAGACCTACATCCTGCAAAATCCCGACGGGCAGATCGAGCTGACGCATTCGGTCAGCGCGGGGCTCGACTACGCGGCGGTCGGGCCGGAGCATGCGTTCTACCGCGAGCGGAAGCGGATCGAATTCGCCTACGCGTGCGACGACGAGGTGCTCGAGGTTTTCCAGCTTTGTTCGCGGCTCGAGGGCATCATCCCGGCGCTGGAGAGTGCGCACGCCCTCGTGCACGGAATCAAGCGGGCGAAGGCCCTGCGGAAGGACCAACTGCTCGTCATCAACCTGTCGGGCCGCGGCGACAAGGACGTCAACCAGGTGGCGAAGTTTTTGGGCGTGGAGCTATGACCGGCGAGCCTTGCGTCCGGGCGCGCCGGGGCGCGGACGGTTTGCTTTGCGCCGGCCGCGTTTTTTTGCGCCGATTCAACCCATGAAAAGCATGACGGGTTATGGCCGGGCGACGACCGCGGTCGGCAGCTATTCGCTCGCGGTGCAGGTGAGTTCGGTGAACCGGAAGACGCTCGATCTGGCGATCAACCTGCCGGACGGCTGGGACAGTCTCGAGGCGGCGATCGGCGAGCAGGTGCGGCAGGTGGCGTCGCGGGGCCGCGTTTCGGTCGCGATCGAGCTCACGGGGGAAAACGGCGCGGGGGGGGGCGCGTGGAACGAGACGGAGATCAACGCGACGCTCGACAAGCTGGTGTCGCTGGCGGCCGCGCGCGGCGTGCCGTTTCAGGCGACGCCCGAATTGCTGTGGTCGATCGCGAGCGTGCAGCGCAAGGCGGCGGAGCTGCCGATCGCGGAGGAGGCGGCGCCGATCGTGACCCGCACCGTGGCCGAGGCGCTGCGCGGGTTTGCCGCGATGCGGGCGCAGGAGGGCGAGGCGTTGATGGTGGATTTTCTGGCGCGGCTGACGGCGGTGCGCGGCCAGATCGACGTCATCGCCGTGCGGGCGCCGCTGGTGGCTCCGAGTTATCGCGAGGCGCTGCTGCAGCGGCTGCGCCAGGCGGGACTCGAACTCGACCCGAATGACGAGCGCGTGCTCAAGGAAATCGCGCTGTTCGTGGACCGGTGCGACATTTCCGAGGAGCTCACCCGGCTGCGCAGCCATCTCGACCAGTTCGCGGGCTTGCTGAAATCGGAGGACGCGATCGGCCGGAAGGCGGAGTTCATTTTGCAGGAAATCGGGCGCGAGGTGAACACGATCGGGAGCAAGGCGAACGACCTGACGATCGCGAAGGCCGTGATCGAATTGAAAAACGAGATCGAACGGGTGCGGGAGCAGATCGCGAACGTCGAGTGAGCCGGCCGGGCCGCTCACTCCGAGGTGCGGAAGGAGTGAAACAGGTAAAGCAGCACGCCGACGCAGATGCCGGAATCGGCGACGTTGAAGGTCGGATAGACGTAGCTGCCGAAATGCAGGTCGATGAAATCGATCACGTAGCCGTGGAGCAGGCGGTCGAGGAGGTTGCCCGCGATGCCGCCGCAGAGCAGCCCGAAGCAGACCTGCGCGACGCGGTCGCGGAGCCCGAGGGCCCGGCGCCAGATGAAGATCGAAACGAGCGTGGCCGTGGCCAGCAGCGCGAGGACGACGCTGCGCCCGGTGAACATGCTCCACGCCGCGCCGGTGTTGCCGACGTGCACGAGGTAGAAAAAGTTCCGGATCACCTCGATCGCGCCGCCGCTGCCGTAGGCGCCGTAGCGCAGGTGCGACGCGATCCAAGCCTTGGTGAGCTGGTCAAGCGCGAGGACGAGCAGCGCGATGGCGAGGAGCAGCCGGTAGGCCGCGATGCGACCCAATGCCGAATGCCGAATGCCGATTGCCGACTGATCGGCTGTCGCACGGAGGTCGGAGCTGCGGTGCTCCTCGTTCTTGGCGGAACCGACAGGGTTCAATTCGACGTTCTTCACTTGGAATTCGGCATGCCCGTCACTCCTCGCCGCCCTCGTCGTCCATGATCTTGCCGCCCTCCTCGCCGAGCTCGCCAAACAGGCCGCCGCCGTTGCGGGAGCGATAGCGGTTTTTCTCGAGGTCCTTCTGGGCTTCGGCCGAGTAGCGCGTGAACGGCACCGCGAGGAGCCGCTCCTTGGCGATCGGTTTTTGCGTGATCTCGCAGATGCCGTAGGTGCCGTCGTGAATGCGCTTGATGGCGGCGTCGATTTCGGTGAGCGCCTCCTGCTCGCTGGAGACGAGGCTGAGCGCGAAGTCGCGGTCGAAGGTGTCCGTGCCGGCGTCGGCCATGTGCTGGCCGTAGCTGGAGAGATCGCCCGAGTCGTCCTTGCTGGAGCGCTTGAGCGTCTCCTCGGAGTGGCGCTCGATGCCCTCGGTGAGGTGCTTGCGCAGGTCGACGAGCAGCTTGAAATACCGCTTGTATTTTTCCGGCACGTCGCGGCCCTCCGCCGGCTCGGTCGGCTGCGCGCGTTTCGGGTTGAAGCCGAGGATGTCCGACAGCGAGGCGGCCTTCACGTGGTTGGGCTTGACCGGTTTTTCGATCGAGAGGGCGGTGCGCGCGGCGGGCTTTGCCGACTTGGGCGCTTTCTCGGCGCCGCCGCGGGTGGTGACGGTCTTGGCGATGGCCCGGACCTCGTCGAGGCTGAAGGCGATGGGTTTGGTGCCGGACTTGCGCTTCAGGATGCTGTCGCGCAGGGCGTTTTTCTTGGAGGGTTTTTCCATGGTGGGAGAGGGTTTCGCTTTCGCGGGCTTCGGAGGAGCCGCGGGTTTGGCCGTTCCGGCCCGGCGGGGCGGCGAAGCTTTTTTCTTGGGTGAGCTTTTGGCGGCTGGGGCCTTCGGGGCGGGCTTCTTCTTGATTTTGACCATGGGAGTTTTGGGGGGTTGAAGCAGAAAAGAACGCTAGGCCGAAAGGGCCTCCGCGCAACGCGGACAAACACCCTGCGGCGAATCCGGCGCGAGCGCCGGCACCCAGCGCCAGCAGCGCGGGCACCGCACATGGCCGAGCTCGCTGCAGGGGCGAACGCTCGCGGTGATCGGGGCTCCTTGGGTCGCCGGGGCATCCGTCTTCGCCAGGGCGGCGGCGGACGCGTGCGACGACGTTCCCATGACCGGAGCGAGAATGACATGGGAAACGATCAAGAGTTCGGGCAGAAAATCGCGGTGTTTTTCCAGGATGCGGAACGCGGGATCGTCGGCGTGGCCGGAGAGCGTGACGGCGGCGTCGAGCGACTTGCCGAGTTGGCCGGCGGCGCGCAGCGGCTCGATGGTTTCGTTCACCAGTGAGCGGATTTTGAGCAGCGCCGCGAGGTCGGATTCGATTTCCGCGTCGCTCCATTCCGCGGGCGCGACCGGCCAGTCCTGCAGGTGGATCGAGTCGTCGGTGTATTCCGCGCCGGCGGCGTGATAGGACCAGGCTTCGTCGCACGTGAACGTGAGGATCGGCGCCAGCAGTTTCACGAGCGCCTGGAAGATCCGGTGAATCGCGGACTGCGAGGAGCGGCGCAGCGGCGAATTCGTGGCGAGCGTGTAGAGCCGGTCCTTCAGGATGTCGTGGTAGGTCGCCGAGAGCGTGACGGAGCAAAACTGGTTGCAGAGCTGGTAGACGCGGTGGAACTCGTAGTTCTCGTAGGCGACGGTGCAGGCTTCGATCAAGGCGGCGGTTTGCCGGAGCGCCCAGCGGTCGAGCGTGTCCATCTGCGCGACCGGCACGGCATCGCGCGCGGGATCGAAGTCGAAGAGATTCGAGAGCTGGTAGCGAAGGGTGTTGCGGATGAGCCGGTAGGTTTCGCCGACGTGCGAGAGGATTTCCTTCGAGATCGGGATGTCGTTGCGAAAGTCCTGCGAGGAAATCCAAAGACGGATGACATCGGCGCCGTAGTCGGCGACATAGGCGTCGCTCGTCTGCGGTTTTTCGTAGGTCGAGCTCTTCGAAATTTTCTGCCGCTCCTGGTCGACGATGAATCCATGGGTGAGCACGGATTTGTAGGGCGGGCCGCCGAACGCGATGATGCTCGTCCACAGCGACGACTGGAACCAGCCGCGATGCTGGTCGCTGCCCTCGAGGTAGAGGTCGGCGGGCCAGTGCGTGCCGCCCTGCTCGCGTTTCAACACCGCGGCATGGGAAGAGCCGGAGTCGATCCAGACGTCGAGCGTGTCGCGGCCGCACGTGAGCTCGGCCGGTGCGGGCCAGCCGGCGGGGAGCGGGAGGCCGTCGAGGATTTGCGCGGGCGAGGCGTCATACCAGAAATTCGTGCCGAGTTTCCCGATCTTTTCGGCCACGGCGCGGATGACGCCGGCGTCGAGGTAGGGCGTCTTTTTCGCATCGAAAAATGCGGGGATCGGCACGCCCCAGGCGCGCTGGCGGCTGATGCACCAGTCGGGACGCGACTCGACGGCGGCGTGGATGCGCGCCTCGCCCCAGGCGGGAATGAACTGCACCTGCTTCAGCGCTTCGAGCGCCTTGGCGCGGGGGGAAGCCGGAGTTGGCGGTTGAGGGTTGAGAGCTGAGGGCTGAACAACGGCGGCTTCGCCGCGGCGGGAGCGGTCGAGCGAGACGAACCACTGGTCGACGGCGCGGAAGACGATCGGGGTCTTCGAGCGCCAGCAATGCGGGTAGCTGTGCGGGTAGCGCTGTTTCGCGAGGAGCGCCCCGGCGGCGTCGAGCTTCTTCAGCACGGCGATGTTCGCCGGCGAGGTGCGTTTCGCCGCGAGATCCTCGACCGTTTCCAGCGTGGTGAGCCCGACGAGGTCGGCGGGGATGCGGCCGTCGTCGAGATAGCGCCCGTCGTCGCCCACGGGGCAGTAAATCTCGAGGCCGTATTTCAGGCCGGTGAGATAATCCTCGGCGCCGTGACCGGGCGCGGTGTGGACCGCGCCGGTGCCGCTGTCGGTCGTGACGTAGTCGGCGAGGACGACGGGCGAGGCGCGATCGATGAAGGGATGGCGGGCGGAAAGTTTTTCCAGCGCGGCGCCCTTGAGCGTGGTCGCGATGGCCGGTGCTCCTTCGATCTTCGCGGCGGCGAGCACGCTGCCGAGGAGCTGCTGCGCGACAAGGATTCGCTCGGAGCCGAGGTCCGCGACGACGTAGTCGATCTCCGGGTGGACGGCGATCGCGAGGTTGGCGGGGATCGTCCACGGCGTCGTCGTCCAGATGACGATGAACAGCGGCTTGTCGGCGGGAAGGTGAAATTTTTTCGCCTCGTCCGCGGGCACGGCGAATTTCACCCAGATCGACGGGCTGACGTGCTCCTTGTATTCGATTTCCGCCTCGGCGAGCGCGGTCTCGAAGGGGATGGACCAGTAGACGGGTTTCTTGCTGCGGTAGACGAGGCCGCTTTCGACGAACGCCGCGAAGGTGCGCAGGATGTCGGCCTCGTAGGCGGGGGCCTTGGTTTTATATTCGTGCGGCCAGTCGGCGAGGACACCGATGCGCTTGAACTGCGCGGTTTGTTTCGCGATCCACGTTTCGGCGAAGGCATCGCAGCGCGCGCGCAGCTCGGCGGTCGTGAGGGTGAGCTTCTTTTCCTGGATTTCGCGCGAAACTTTCTGCTCGATCGGCAGGCCGTGGCAGTCCCAGCCGGGGACGTAGGGCGTGCGGAAGCCGCGCATCGACTTGTAGCGGAGCACGACGTCCTTGAGCGTTTTGTTGAGCGCGGTGCCGATGTGGACATCGCCGTTCGTGAAGGGCGGACCATCGTGGAGGACGAAAACCTTGCCGGCGGGGGCGGCGGCGTTCTTGCGCTGGATGGCGTCGTAGAGGCCGATCTTTTCCCAATGGGCGACGCGGCCCGGTTCGCGTTGCGCGAGGCCGGCGCGCATCGGGAAGTCGGTTTTCGGGAGCTGCAGCGTGTCTTTCAAGTCCTGCGCCATTGCAAAGAAAAGTGCGCGAGGCTAGGCCGCATGCCCGATGAGTCAAGGGCGCGGCGCGAATAGGGCGAAGGCGCTGCAAGGGGCGAGGTTAGCGCTGCTGGACAAGCGCCGGCGTCGGGCCGGTGTCGCGGGGCTCGGGACTCTGTTCCGGTGAAACAATCGGGATGTGCGGCTGCCACGCCAGCCATTCCTTCTCGGGCTTGTCGGCGAGGTGGAATTCGGCGCTGTCCTTGGCGACGGGTGCGAGGGTTCCGTCGGGCGTGGCGAACTGGATGCCGCCGGCGAAAAGCGATTTGATGGAGAGGTTGCGGATTTCGAGGCCGGTGAACAGGCCGCCCTCGATCGAGACGCCGGCGTTCCAAAAACGCGTGTTCGTGCGGACGAGCGCAACGTAGGGATTCAGCACCCGGATCCGGATCAGCACCGACGCCGCATCGTTGGCGAGCCGGCTGCTCTCGACCGAGCCGACGCGGATGCCGCGATAGTAAACCGGCGTGCCCGACGAAGCGCCGTCGAGCTTGTCGGACTGCAAGAGGAAGGCGCGGCCGGCGCCGGCGCGGCGCGGCGGCGGCGATTCGTCGAGGCCCTTGAAATTTTTCGCGGGCGAGCCGGCGCCGGGGCGGACGCCGAGATGAACGCCGCGCACCAGCGTTTCCAGTCCGCGCACTCCCGTGATGCTGAGCTCCGGATGAACGATCCAGAACTGCGACCCGGCGCTGGCGAGCGAGGCGGCGTCCTTTTTCAGGCGCAGTTCCACCAGCGCGTGCGCGAGGTCCCGCGAGAGCCTGACGCTCTGGACGGTGCCGACGGCGACGCCCTTGTAGATGAGCGGCGTCTGGCCGGCGACGACCCCGGCGCCGTCGGTGAACTCGATGGTGATCTCCGGTCCGCGGTTGCGCTCCTCGCGCACGATCATCCAGACGGCGACGGCGAGGGCGACAACGGGAACGACCCACACGAGGGGGAACGTGCGCGAGCGCGTGACTTTTGGCGTGGCCGTCATGGCTGGTGGCCGTCGCGGTTCGGGGCAACGGCAGCCGCGGACGGCGCGGCGACCCAGAGCGCGCGCGGGTCGTAGGCCTGCGTCGCGAGCATCGTGAGGACGACCGCGGCGGCGAACGCGACGATCCCCGGGCGCGGCGCGACGGTCGCGAGCGAGCCGAATTGCACGAGCCCCGAGAGAAACGCGACGAGGAAGACGTCGAGCATCGACCAGCGCCCGATGAAATCGAGCGTGGCGTAGAGCCGGGTGAGCGGCCGAGCATGGCGGGAAGGCGGGCGGCGCGCGGCGAGCAGCAGGACGGAGACGCCCGCGAGCTTGAGGAACGGCACGAGCAGGCTGGCGGTGAACACGATCGCGGCGATGCCCCAAAGGCCCTGCTTCCACAGTACGACGATGCCGGAAAAGATCGTGTCGTCGCGAACCTGCCCGGTCAGGTTGGTGCTGATGACCGGAATCAGGTTGGCCGGCACGAGCATCACGACGGCGGCGAGCGCGAGCGCGGCGACGCTGGCGTGACGAAACGGGCGGATCGCGGCACTCATGGCAGGCGGGCGCCGTGGCGGCGGATCGGCGCGGCGATTTCGAGATCGAAACTGCGCCAGGCGGCGACGATCAGGATGGTCATGGCCGCGTAGCACCAGAGGCCGCGGCCCGGCTCGAGCGTGACGACGCTGCCGAGCTTCGCGAAGGCGACGAGCACGGCGAGCACGTAGACCTCCGGCATCGCCCAGCGCGCGAGTTGATGCGCGAGGGCGGACAGGACGCGCGGCGCCAGCGGTCGCCCGAGGCGCGCGGGCAAGAGCACGACGGCGAGCGTGCCGAGCAATAACAGCGGCGCGATCGTGCCGCAGACGCAGACCCAGACGGCGAGGGCGTGATAGCCGTGGCCCCACAACGCGCCCACGCCGGTGTCGAGCAGCGCATCGCGCTCGTTGCCGAGCTTCGATGCGGTGACGAGCGGAAGCAAAATGGACGGAACCGCCAGCACGAGGCCCGCGACGACGAGCGCGAGCGGCGTGTCGAGGCCGCCGCGGGCACCCTTGGCCAGCGTGGCGCCGCAGCGCGAGCACAGGGCGCGCTCGCGCGGCGCGAGCGGGATGGGCCGGTGTTCGCAACCGCACCAACGACAGATGAAGCGACCATCGACGGTTGCGCCATCGTGGCAGGAGGTCAGGGTTGGCGGCGGAGACTTCATCGGGGAAACGCTGCCGCGGCGGCGCGGCGAAAGGGTCGGGTTGCAACGGCTTCGCCGCACGACCGGCGGATGAGGCGGCGGTTCCCCGCGAGCGCGCTCGTGCGGGTCACGATGCAACGGAGCGGAATTGTGGGGCGGGCTTTACGCTACGACCGAAGAAAAACGATGGGTCTTTTTGGAGTGCGGCACTCCAAAATCGTCGCTAGCGCGTGTCATGCACTTTTATCCCGTGGACGACAGCGTGGTTCGAGTAGCGGGGGGGGGGGCG
>DASZPP010000405.1:0-9089 GCA_035549975.1 Opitutus sp. | reverse complement strand
CCGGTGGCGGTGGCGGCGCAGCGAGCTCGATATGATCCGGCCAAGGCGTCGGGCGGCTCGTGCGACGCCAGCGGAGGACGTCGCCCCACGTGCGATTCTCGTGGCGCGGGTTGAGGAAAGTTTTCCCGTTGAAGTGGTCGGAGCGCGGGAGTGACATCGCCGGAGCAAGATGAATCCCAACAGTCGCTGCGTGCAAATTTCGAGGCGGGTTGCGGGAGCGGCGGTCCGTGACCGCCGAGGCCCGGATGCGCGAAATCGCGGCGGTCATAGACCGCCGCTACAAACGGCGAGGCGGACATGCGCATAACCGGCGGAGGCGCGCGCGGGATCGAGTTGGTGGTGCCGCGCGGCGACGCCGTGCGGCCGGCCACGGACGGGATGCGGCAGGCGGTTTTCTCGAGTCTCGGCGCGCGCGTGACGGGCGCGCAGTTTCTGGACTTGTTTGCGGGCAGCGGCGCTTACGGCCTCGAGGCGCTCAGTCGCGGGGCGGCGGGCGGCCTGTTTGTCGAACGGAATGCGAAAGCGGCGGCCTGCGTGCGGAAAAACATCGCGGCGGTCTGCAGGAGTCTCCGACGCGCCGAGACCGGGCTGAACGTGCTGCAGATGGATGCGGCAGGCGCGCCGTTGCCGGCCGGCGAGGTGCCGGACCTCGTGTTCATCGATCCGCCGTACGAGATCATTGCGGAGATCGCGGCACCGTTGTTTGCGCGGCTGCTCGAGCGGCTCGCAACGAAGCCGGATGCGATCGTCGCTTTCGAAATGCCGGGGGAGATCGGGCTTTCGCCGGCGGGCTGGGCGTGCGTGAAGCGGCTCGGCAAGGGCACGCGGCAGCCGACGGTGGCGTTTTTTCGGCGAGGCTAGAGCGGTTTAAAAAAACTGCGGCCGAAATCTGCCACAAGGTAGCGGCGGTCGTCCCGACCGCCATCGGCGGAAAATGGCCGTCGGGACGACGGCCGCCACCCTCGACGCAACGGCTACAGTTTTGATGAAACCGCTGTAAACCGAAAAGGCTCCAGGGTGCGCGCACGCCGCGCAGACCTACGCGCGGCCGAGCTTCGCTTTGACAATCGCGAGCGCGGCCACGACGGCGGTTTCGGTGCGGAGGACGCGCGGGCCGAGGTGCGCCAGGCTGAAGTTCTGTTCGCGCAACACGTCGCGCTCCGCCGCCGACCAGCCGCGCTCCGGACCGACAGCGAGGACGACGCGGTGGTCGTGGAGCGCAGGGCAGTGGCTCAGGAGCGACGGAGACTCGTAGTTGTCGAGCGCGAGGCGGATGGCGGCGGGCTGTTCGGCGAGCACGGCGGCGAGCGGGCGGCCGTGGGAGACGGCCGGAATCCGGGTCGAGAAGGCCTGTTCGGCGCCGGCGATGAGGTGGCGGCGCCACTCGCCGCGTTGCCACAGCGTGGCCTGCGCGTAGTTCGGGTCGGCTTTGTCGGTGGCGACAAAATGCATGGCCGAAACGCCGAGCGTGGTGGCATCGCGCAGGATGTCGCGCGCGGTCTGCGGGCGCGGCAGCCCGACAATCAGCGTGATCGGATCGAGCGGTGGCGGTTCACCGGCCCAGTCGAAACGAAGCGTGAGCGCGCGTTCGCCGATCGCGGCGATCGTGCCCTTGCCGCGCGGGCCGTCGACCAAGCCGGCGTCAAAGGTGTCACCGACCTGCCGGCGAAGAACCTTGACGAGGTGAACCGCGCGCCGGTCCTCGCGCGGGAGCGACGCGGCGGTTTCGCCCGGTTCGAAAAGGATGAGGTTCACAGGATCACGAAAGGTGGGACGATTCGATTCGGACGTTGCAACGGCGCCAGCGCATTCACGACCGGAAACGAGGTTCACGTCGACTAGATCACCATCGGCACCGGGTTCAGGGACTCCTCGGACGGACGATGGGCGAGCCAGCCGAGTTGCACGGGCGCGGTGTAGAGCCGCTCGATGCCGAAGCGCGGAAAATAATGCACGAGGCCGGGCACGATGGCCTTCGCGACGGCGACGGGCAGGTCGGGCAGCGAGGCGTCCACGACGAGAAAATCAAAGCCATGCGTCGCGAAAATCCGCACGAGCGTCGCGATGTCGGCGCGAACGTCGTCGGGCGAGGCGAGATTGCGCAGCGCGGACCACGGGCGGAGCGGGCGATCGGACGCGGGCCGCAGGAAGGCGTGTTGCAGGAGCTCGGGATGCCCGCACGCACGGGCGGCCTCGCCGATCGTCTGGAATTTTCGCGCGTTCCAGATCTGACCGAGCTCGGCGACGGCGCGTTCGAGCGCGATGGTCGGATCCAGATGCGCGCCAAATCCCGGCACGATCTCGCCGGTGGCGCGCTCGACGGCGATCGCGACGAAAGCCGGCACCGCGAGCTCGGTCGCCACGTCGAGCACGTGCAGATCGAAGCCATCGCGATCGAGCCCGGCCCGCGCGCCCTGATAAAAGGCGTTGGGAACCGTGTCCGGTTCGAGGCCGGGACGCGGCGCGCGGTGATGCCACCACAGGCCGACGCCGTCGCGCTCGATCAGCTCGCACGCGGCCTGCACGATCGCTGCCTCGAGGGTGGCACCGGCGGCGAAGCCATTGCTGTCGGCGGCGGACCACGACGCTTCCTCGCGATCCGGATCGGTGGCGACGAAAGCCCGGGGGACGTGGACCGGGCGTTCGTGCACGAGCGACCAGGCGGAAACCCACGCGATCGGGCGGTCGCGCGCTCGCGGCGGCGGCACGTAATCCGATGGGTAGAGGCCGGGCCAGCGCGACCGGTTGCGGTATTGTCGCGGGCTGAAGCCGAGCAGGGTCTCGGGTAGAAGATAATGACCGGGCAGGTCGTGCGGCAGCGACCGGCGCGCGGCTTGATCGGATGCGTAGCGCAGCAGGGCGAAGCGCTCGCAGGCCTCCGCGAGCGTTCCGACGCGCGCCTGGGCCGGCGTGCGGCCCTTGCCTCCCGCGGGGCCGAGCGCGAGCAACGGCTGGCGGACGGCGACCGGGAGCGGCCGGTCGCCATAGGCGAACGTGGCGCACGAGTGAAAGCCGAGGTATTCCGGCACATCGGGCGCGGCCCAGATTTCGCCGACCGTGCCCGTGAGTGGATCGAGGTGCGCCTCCATTTGCTGCAACACGTCCGGCCGTGCGGGCGTTCGGTGCGTGCCGTCGTCGCAGCGCACTTTCGGGCGCGAATGCAGGGTGAACGAAAAAGAATCCGGCACGTCTGGAAGCAGCGGCCAGGCCTTTGCCCCGCAGATAGCGCATTGCGGGCGCCGGATGATTGCATGGTCCCGCCAGCTCGAGGTCGCGCGAGTCCACGTCCACAACCTGCCATGCCGGCCCGTTTCCCCGGCGTCGCCCGCGCCGTTCGCGGATGCGAGTTTTTCGATGAGAAATCGGGCGGCCTCCGATTCCAGCGCCGGCACAACCGGGCAGCGATACGGTCGCGGGCCAAGCAGCGCCTGTTCGCGGAGCAATTGATTTCCCCGCAGCCGCGAAAGCAGGCAGGCGAAACAAGGCCTGCCCTCCCTCGCGACCTGCGGCCCGACCCACGGCTCCAGTCCGTGAAGTTTGGCGACAAGAAATTCGCGGCCGGCGGCGCGCGCGTCCGCCGCACGTCGGGCGACCGCCGGAGCGAAGTAATGATCGACCACGAGCACCTGCACCTCCGCGGCCTCGAGCGCGGCGGCGATGGCGTGGCCGGCTTCCACTGCATGGTGTGCGACCAGGGTGCGCAGGCGTGGATTCGCGGCATCGATGAAAATCCGCCGGCGCGCCGGCGACGCGGGCGGCTGGGGCGTGAATGACGCCGCGCCGTTTTCGTCGGGCGGGGACTTTGCCGGCGCGGTGGTGTTCGATCCGGCGCCGGGATCGGCTTTGCCGGCATCGCACAAAATCCCGGCGTCGATCAGCCGCAGGATCGCGAAATACACCTCGGCAGCCGTCCCCTGCGCGCCCAGCCCGGCGGCGAGCGAGCTTACGTCCGCTGGGTTATCCGAAACCCGATCGAGCACTGCGGCGGTGAGCCCGGGATGGACGACGGCGGCGGCATGGTCGGCGACCGCGTGGCGGGTGCCATTGAAATCGAGGAGCGTCCAGAACGGCGAAAGGACGACGGACTGCGGGAGCATGCGTGACGCGGGATGCGCGCCGCAGCCCGTTTATCCAACCAGAAACTGGACGGCGGCGGCCTTGCGCGCCTGAAGCACATCCTGCACGTCGCCCGCCGGCGGCGGGGCGGGAATGACGAGCGTTCGCTGCGTCGGGCTTTCCGCGATGACCTGGACCTTCACTCCCGCCGGGAGCGTGATGCCGGCTTCCGCGAGCACGGATTGCGGATCGCGCAGGAGCCGGGCCTGGAATTGGGGATTCATCCAGCACTGCGCCACGAGCCGGGACCATTTTTCCTGATCGATATTCGTTGTCGTGCTCATGGGGGCCTCCGTCGGATGGGGTTGGTGGTTCGAACGAACATCCGGTGGTCAACCCGCCGAACGCGGCTCAGGAGCTAGCCCTGGCGCCGCGGGCTTACAAGGCGATTTCTCGGTAGCGCAGCCGGCGGGTGGTCCGCGATACGGCGGCGAAAACCCGGACGAGCAGCACCGTGGCGATCACGGCCAGCAGATAGGCGTGCGCGCTCAGGCCGGCCTCCATCGAAAGCTGGTGCACGTAATAGCCCAGCGTCGCGATGAAGAACGCCGCGGTCATCGCCGCGCCGGCGACGCCGTAGGCCAGCAGCATGATTTTCTCGCGCCCGCGGGGACGCCGCGCGGGACCGCGATCGGGCAGTCCGGGCAGCAGGCTCGCGAGATAACGGAAGGCTCGCTGCCGCAAGTCCGGCGCGCCGGCCCAGTCCATGAGCACATAATAGGCATCCATGCGCAGAAATGGGTTGAGGTTCATCGCCAGCGCCAGCGCGCAAACCAGTCCCAGGGCGTAGCAGACGAAGGCCGCCTGCGGATGGGCGGGCGCGAGCAGTTGGAAACCCCAGAGGCAGCCGCCGGCGATCGCCCAGGTCGTGAGCGGGCCGGCGAGCGACACGAGGATGCGATGCCATTTGTTGCGGAAGAGCCAGGACGATGTGACGTCGCAGGAGCAGATGAACGTGATCAGATAAAACTCCACGCCGAGTCGCGACACGCGGCCGCCGTAGTGCCGGCACACCACGGCGTGACCGAGCTCGTGGATGACCATGGCCAGGAAGACCAGCACGTAAACCCACGGCAGCGCCGCGGCGTGCGTCCCGAGGCCGTGGAACGGCGAGGCCAGCAGCGAGCCGAGGCGTTCGCGCTGCGCAATCAACGGAATCCCGCCGGAGAGACCGATCAAGACGAGCGCCGCGGCACCAACCGGCGACACGAGCGGGCGCGCGAGGCGATACGCCGCGTCGACGAACACCTCGCCGTGCGGCACCGTGAAACCGGGAGCGAGCAACCGCTCCTGCCAGCGCGAGCGCTGCGGACGGCGCTCCGTTTCGAGAAATTCGAGTTCCTCGAGCCGCTTCAGCAACGCGCCGAACTCATGCGGCGACACCAAGCCGAAA
This sequence comes from Opitutus sp., assembly GCA_035549975.1. Taxonomy (GTDB): domain Bacteria; phylum Verrucomicrobiota; class Verrucomicrobiia; order Opitutales; family Opitutaceae; genus Opitutus. The sequence continues at coordinate 3,580 of DASZPP010000405.1, read as the reverse complement.
CGCCCGACGTGCGCCATATAGATGTCGCGCATCGGCGTTCGCCCGTCGAGCCGGCGGATCACGAAAAGATCGCGCTCGCGGAGGGGCAGCACGTTGCCGCCGACGGGATCGTGGAGGAGGGCGTGGACGCGCCCGGCTTCGTCGGTCTGTTCCTCGAGCTCGATCCCGGCGGCCCGCCGCGGCTTCAGGTCGAGAAACCAGAGCGAACGCTCCTGGCCGGCCTCGCGTGCATAGAGGCGGAGCCGGATGACGCGATCGTGGCCGTCGACGACATAGACGACGTCGTCGACGTAGAACTTCGCCAGACGCAGCCAGATCTCGGCGTCGAATTTCTCGAGCTCATCCGTGACCAGTCCCGCGGCAACCCGGCGCGCGAGTTCGGGCGGATTGAAGGGAATGGTTTTCGAGTAGCGCACCTCGAGCAGGAGCGCGTCGCGTTCCCGCGTGAGCTGGAGCGAAAAGGACGGGGCGCCGGATGGAGCGCGGCGGACGAGTTGCAGCGCGACCTCCTCGACGGCGGCCGTCGCCGCCCCGGCCAGCGCCGCGGAAAAATCCGCGGCGCGGGCGAACTCGCCAGCCACCCGCGAGGCGTCGACGGCGGCGTCGGATGTCGGAGGAAAACGGGTGAGCACCGAAGCGCCGCCGGGCTCGTGATGGGGGGCGGAATCAGGGCCGGGTTGCGAAGACACGAGGCGTGCGCCGGTGAACGCCCGGGATGGGTTTCAGCGCCAGCGTGAAGCCAGCGTGGGAGTCCCGGCCCGGCCAGCAATCGCTTTCGCAGGAACCGTCGATGGCTGGACCGGCCCGGCGCTGCGTGGGAACGCGGTCGGCTTCACGATCGCGAAACGCCAGCCGGCGATGACCGGCCGCCGCCGCCGCCGCACGAGGTGCGTCAGCGTGAAGTGGGTTGAATCGCCGCCGGCGTGATGCCGGCGCGCAACGAGAGGCCGTCAAGACGCCTGGACGGGCAGGCTTCCCCGGAGAGAAAGCAGCAGGGAGTCCAGCGTGGAGGTGTCGACCGGCTTCGAGAGATGGGCGAAGAGATTGACCCCGCTGCTCGCGCGCATGGCGGCGAACCGGTCGAATCCGGTCAGGGCGACACACGGAAGCATGTGCTGGGCCTGCAACATTCTCATCAACTCGTAACCGTCGCCGTCGGGCAGTCCGATGTCCGAGATCACGAGGGCGAATCGCTGGTTTTGCGACGCCTTCAGCGCTTCCGCGACCGACCCGACGGCGCAGACCTGCGTGCCCCGGGACTCGAGCACCCGGGTAAGAGCCTGCCGGCTGGATTCGTGATCCTCGACGACCAGCACGTGGAAGGGGGCGGATGCGTCCGGCGCCGCCGGGACTGCCGCGAGAAGCGGCCGCGGTTGCGTGGCGGCATTCGCAAGGCCGGCGTTGACCCGTCGCAGTTCCCGCACGGTCCACGCGAGCACGCTTTCCGCGGTCACGACTCCGACGAATGACCCCGCTGGGCTCAAGATCACCGCTTCGGCCAACGCGTGCTCCTCGAAGAGATCGGCCGTGGCTGCGGCGGAGTCGTCGGCCCGAATCGTCAACGGTTGCACGCCCGAGAGCAGGTCCGCCAGCAGGCGGTTCCCTGCGTGGCTGAAGGTGGCCACGTCCGCCAGGCGAAGGAGCCCGAGATATTTTTCACCGCTGGTTTCGAAGACCGCACAATGCTGCGCCCCGGCCGCCTCCATCCGGTTCGCGACGTCGGACAGCCGCTCCTCCGCCGACCCCCGCGCAATCCGGGATGTGATCAGTTCGCCTGCGGTCACCATCGGCTGCTTAGATGCTGGCTTCGAGAAGAAGTTCGACTTCGATTTCGAGGAGCAGCAGCTCCGATTCGGACATGATCGGTTTTATCCGCTCGAGGACGAATTTCAGCAGCCGGTCCTGTCCCACCTTCCGCATCACGGCGGAGCGGACGAGGATTTCGTGGACGACGGGATCCTTGACGATGACGCGCTCGAACTTCTCGTTCGACATCAGTCGCAAGGTCCGGGCCATGGCCTCGCCGCCGATCGCGGCGTTTCGGCCGATGACCAGGCCGTCTTTCACGGGCGGGATTTCCAGCGCCCGGACTCGGACACGGAGCGTTTTTTCACCGTGCGGCTCGGGATTCGCCTTGGATGGCTTTGCTTTCAACGCATCCAACGAAAGCGAGCCAACCCGCGGCGTCAACGAGGCATCCGGCGGATAAGGTCAATGGATTGAATTTCCGTCTTCGCCCACCCGACCGCCCAACCGCGGGAAATTCGGGCGCAAGCCTGTTGGGCAAAAGGCAAGAAGCTGGAATGCAGTTACGGCGTGCAGGCCCAGCGCATTTCACGCTCGTTCACGCACGGTTGTTCTTCCTCACGGGAGTAAACTGGCGGAGAGGGGGGGATTCGAACCCCCGGTAGACTTGCGCCTACACGTGATTTCCAATCACGCACATTCGACCACTCTGTCACCTCTCCGGTGCATCGGGACGATCCGCCGGAAGGCGGTGATCGTCTGTCGAAGGGGCGAAACAAAGGCGGCGGCCGGACCCGGGTCAACGCGGAACTCAGGGGCCGGCCCGCGGGCGTCCGTCAGCTCCCGATTCGCCGCACGCCGGCAAAGGCGAGGACGGCGCGGCCCTGGGCGCGGGACTCGGCAAGCGGGATCGTGAACCGGGCTTCCCAATCGTTTTGTTCATCCGCGTCGACGAGAACCTGCGCCAGTTCCCACTCGCCGGCGGGGGCGCCTTCCTCGAGCCAGTGCGTGTGCTTGGTCGAGCGGCCCTCGGGATCGAGGCGGAAGCGCGGGTGTTCCTCGAAGTAGCCGTGGAAGGCGTGCTCGATTCGCTGTGGCTCGTCTTCGCCGGCGGCGGCCAGGCGGTCCGCGGCGGATTCCCAATCGCGGGCGGCGACGTCCTGCAGAAAGCCGAGGACGGCCGTTCGTGCCACGCGGCGGAAGGCGGCCTGGTCGCGCGTGATGTCGAAGGTGGATGGGCGGGCGGGTTTGTCGGCGGGGGACGCGGTGCCGGCAGGATCGGTTGCGGAGGCGCCGTGCGCGTCGTCGCCGGGCGTGGCGCGGAGTTGTTCCCATTCCTCGAGGAGGCTCGAGTCGATGGCGCGGATCAGTTCGCGGAAATAGTCCTCCATTTCGAGGACGGGCTCGGTCTTCGCGGTCTCGGGCACGGTTTGGGAAAGCACCTTCCATGTCTGGGAGAGGTGGCGGAGCAGGAGCCCTTCCGAGCGTTCGAGCCCATACTCGCGCACGTAGTCGGCGAACGACAGGTAGCGCTCGAACATCTCGCGCGCGATCGACTTCGGGCGGATGTTTTCCCGGCCGACCCACGGGTGCTTCGCGGCCCAGGCGTTGAACGTGTCATAGATGAATTCGCGGCGCGGCTTCGGGTGCTCGATCTCGTCGAGCTTTGCCATGCGCTCCTCGTAGGGCACGTCGGCGGCTTTCAGCTCGGCGAGCTTCGCGGTCTTCAGCTTGTCGACCTGGCGACGCAGGATCTGGTCCGGGTCCTCGACGATCGATTCGCAGAGCGTCAGCACGTCGAACGGATAGTCCGGCGATTCGCGGTCGAGCAGCG
>DASZPP010000404.1:0-6510 GCA_035549975.1 Opitutus sp. | reverse complement strand
CGCAGCGTGGAGCTGCAGCCGCGGGAGTTTTCGCTGCTGGAATATCTGCTGCGGCACGCCGGCCGGCCGGTGACGAAGGTCATGATCCTGGAACACGTGTGGGACTACAGCTTCGATCCGCAGACGAACGTGGTCGACGTGCTCATGTCGCGGCTGAGGAGCAAGGTCGACCCGGAGAAGATGCGGATCGAGACGCTGCGCGGCGTGGGTTACGTGCTGAAGAAAGAGGCGAGAGGCGAGGGGCGAGAGGCGAGGGGCGGAACATGAGCACGCAACGGGTGGGAGCGACGGACAGTGGATGGGTGCGCTGGCGGCGGTCGCTGGCGGTGCGGCTGAGCGTGTGGTTCGCGGCGGTGTTCGCGGTCGGGTTCGGGGCGATCTTTGCGCTGCTGTACTGGACGCTGGCCCGGCAGTTGATCGCGCGCGAATACGAGGCGCTGCAGCTCCGGCTGCAGCAATACACGGACATCTACGAAGCGAGCGGGCTGACCGGATTGCGCGAGCGGGTCGCGGAGGACAGCGCGGCGCCGCACGTCCGGTCGCTGTTCATCCGGATCGTCGGGCGCGGCGGCGACGCGGTGTGGGGAAAAATCCCGCCGGACTGGATCGACGCGGACGCGCAGCGCGTGATCGTGCCGGACGGCTGGGGCGGCTGGGCGGAGCAGCGGACCTACACGGTGCGGGTGCCGCGCAACGAGCTGGAGGACCTCGCGGTGGTCGCGCGGCGGCTGCCGGACGGGCGCATGCTGGAAGTCGGGCGCAGCACGGACAGCCGCGCGGTGGTGCTCGCGCCGCTGCGGCGGACATTCCTGTGGGTGGGCGCGGGCGTGGTCGTGTTTGGCTTCGCCGCGGGATTGGTGACGGCGCGGCGGGCGACGAAGCCGTTGCGCGACGTGGTGGCGACGGCGCGGCGGATCGTCGCGACGGGTTCGCTCGAGGCGCGCGTGCCGCCGCCGCGGCGTGAGGACGACGTGGCGGAGCTCGTGCGGGCGTTCAACACGGTGCTCGACAAGAACGCCGGACTGTTGCGCGCGATGCGCGAGGCGCTCGACAACGTGGCGCATGACCTGCGGACGCCGCTCACGCGGCTGCGCGGGACGGCGGAGCTGGCGCTGCAGGCGGGCGGCGGCAGCCATTCGACGGAGCTCGCGGCGGGCGGCGTGCAGCACGAGGCCCTCGCGGATTGCGTGGAGCAGGCGGATGACGTGTTGAAGCTGTTGCGCGCGCTGATGGAAATTTCGGAGGCGGAGGCGGGGATGTTGAAGCTGGAAAAAACCCCCTGCGATCTCGCGGCGCTGGCGCGCGACGCGGCGGAGCTTTACGCGGAGGTGGCCGAGGCGAAGCCGGTGGCGCTGACGGTGGCGGCGGAAACGGCGGCGCCGGTGCTGGCGGATCCGACGCGGTTGCGGCAGGCGATCGCGAATCTCGTGGACAACGCCGTGAAATACACGCCGACAGGCGGACGGGTGGCGGTGCGGGCGGCGATCGAAGCGAGGCAGGCGGTGTTGACGGTGAGCGACACCGGGCCGGGTGTGCCGCCGGAGGATCAGCCGCGGGTGTGGGACCGGCTGTATCGCGGCGATTCGAGCCGCTCGCAGCGCGGGCTGGGACTCGGACTGAGTCTGGTGCGCGCGATCGTCGAGGCCCACGGCGGGCGCGTGGCGCTGAGCGCCGCGCCGGGCGGCGGAGCGGTTTTCGAGATCAGGCTGCCGCTGGAGAACGCGAGCAACGCCTGAGCCAGGAACGGCTTTTTGTTGAACTCGCGGAGCCAACCGAGGCGCCGTCGCCAATTGTCATACATTATATGACAACCGCCGGGCGAGCCGGCGGCGGCACAAGGAAAATCATCGGGGCGACGGGCGGGCGCCGGCGGGTCAGGCGGCGTGGGCGAGGGCGCGGCCGGTGCCGCCATTGCCGAGCAGGTGGCCGGGGCCGTGGAGGCGGTCGCGATAGTCGGAGGGCGACTCGCCGACGATGCGGCGGAAAACCCGGTTGAACTGCGAGAGCGACTGGAAGCCGGCGGCATAGGCGGCTTCGCTGACCCGGGTGTGCGGGTTGAGCAGGAGCTGCTTGACGCGCTCGGTGCGGGTGCGGGCGAGGTAGTCGGTGAACGTCAGGCCGGTGGCCTTCTTGAAAACCTTGCAGAAGTAGAAGCCGCTCATGTTGGCGGCGCGTGCGACGTCGTTGAGGGAAATTTCGCCGTCCTGATGCTCGGCGATGTAGGCGCGGGCCCGGGCGACGGCGGGCGGCTCGACGGCGGATTTCTGGACCATCAGCTCGTTGCTGAGGGTGGCGAGGTGCTGGGCGAAGACGTCGAGGAGCCGGAGCATGGAATCGAACTGCTTCTTCGCGACGACGCGGGTCTGGAAGTAGGCGGCCTCGAATTTCGCGGAGTCGAATTTGACGCCCCAGCCGGTGAGCTGGGCGACGATTTTCCGGAAGCGGGACGGCGTCGGCTGGTGGAGCAGGACCTGGCCGGTCTGAAGGTGACCGAGAAGTTTTTCGCCGAGGCGGACGGGCGTCGCGGCTTCGGCGAGGCCGGCGAAGCACTCGAAGGTCTTGGGGCCATCGGCGGCCTCGGTCTCGATGCGCTGCTGCATGCGGAGGCACGAGGCGCAGGAGGCATTGTTGGTGGCCATCAATGCGCAGAAGGGGTTGACCTGCTTCGAGCGGTGCAGGGGGGACTGGAACGAGCCGGTGGGACGAAGGGCGAGGGGAAGGCCGGTGGTCGTCTCGAAGGCGTTGAGATAGTCACGAAAGATGTCGGAGCGGGAGAGCTGCTCGACAACGCTGCGGTCGGAATCGACCTCGATCGCGGGGGTGGCCGCGGAGCTGGAGGAGGGGAGTGTGTCCATGAGCATGGGCAGATAATACGGCAAGATATGCGCAGGCGTAATTGGAGCTGCGGCGACATCTGGGTAGGGATTTTTCCTAGCCGGCTGGCGCGGCCGGGACGGCCCCCGGGGGGCCGTGGCGCCTCCGGCCTTGCACCGCAATGGCGGGCAGGTGAGGCTGCGCGGGATGGTTCCGACGGACTACGATACCCTTTCGAAGGAAGAATTGATCGGGCGGCTGGAGGCGTTCGAGCGGGCGCGCGAGAGCTCCGAGCGGGAGCTGCGGGACGTGAAGGCGGCGCTGGACGAGCACTCGATCGTCGCGATCACCGACGCGGCGGGAAAGATAACTTATGTGAACGACAAATTCTGCGCGATCTCGAAGTATGCGCGCGGCGAGCTGCTCGGGCAGGATCACCGGATCATCAACTCGCGCCACCACCCGAAGGAGTTTTTCCGCGATCTGTGGAGCACGATCGGCCACGGGCGGGTGTGGCACGGCGAAATCCTGAACCGGGCGAAGGACGGGACCCATTACTGGGTGGACACGACGATTTTTCCCTTCCTGAACGCGACGGGGAAACCGGTGCAATACGTCGCGATCCGGACGGACATCACCAAGCGCAAGGAGGACGAGGCCCAGCTCGAGCGGACGGCGCGGGAGCTGGCGGAGAAGAACAAGGAGCTGGAGGCGATCGTGTATACGGTGTCGCACGACCTGCGTTCGCCGCTGGTGAACGTGCAGGGTTTCGGCAAGCAGCTCCAGCGCGCGTGCGAGAAGATCCGCACCGTGATCACGAGCGCGCCGGACGGCAGGGTGCCGGCGGGCGCGCTGAAGCAGCCGCTGGACGAGGCGATCCCGCAGGCGCTGCGGTTCATCAGCGCCGGCGTGAACAAGATGGAGATGCTGCTGGCGGGACTGCTGCGCTACTCGCGGCTCGGGCGGATGGCGCTGAACATCGGGCCGGTCGAGATGAACGCGTTGCTGGCGGCGGCGGTGGCGGCGGCGAAATTCCAGCTCGACGAGGCGAAGGCGGAGGTGCGCGTCGACCCGCTCCCGGACTGCTTCGGCGACACGGCGCAGGTGAGCCAGGTGTTCGCGAACCTGATCGACAACGCCCTCAAATACCGCGATCCGGCGCGGCCGTTGCGGATCACGATCGACGGGCGGGTGAAGGCCGGCCAGGCGATCTACGGCGTGGCGGACAACGGCATCGGCATCGCGCTCGAGCACCAGCCCAAGGTTTTCGAGATCTTCCACCGGCTCGACCCGGATGCGACGGTGGGCGAAGGGCTCGGGCTGACGATCGCGCAGCGCGTGCTGGAGCGGCAGGGCGGGCGGATCTGGGTCGAGAGCCGCGAAGGCTTCGGATCGACCTTTTTCGTCTCACTACCGGCGCGGTGAGAATTTTTTTGACTCCCACACTCCCATGAAAGTCGAACCCGTGATCGTGATCGTCGACGACGACGAAGGCCACGCCATCCTCATCCGGCAAAACCTCGAGGTCGCCGGCCTCAGCAACCGCATCGAGCATTTTCGCGACGGCCAGGCGGTGCTGGATTTCTTTTTCAAGGACAACCCGCGGCGCGCATCGGAGCCGAGCCAGATGTATCTCGTGCTGCTCGACATCCGGATGCCGAAAGTCGACGGCATCGAGGTGCTTCGCCGGCTGAAATCCGACCCGGAGCTGCGCAAGCTGCCGGTGATCATGCTGACGACGACGGACGACGCCCGCGAGGTGGAGCGCTGCCATCAGCTCGGCTGCAACGTCTACATGCAGAAGCCGGTGGACTATGAAAAATTCGCGGACGCGATCCGGCGGCTGGGGATGTTCGTGACGCTGCTGCTGGTGCCGCCGGTGAAGGCGGCGTGAGTGGGCGGCGGACTTTTTTGAAACCACGGATGACACGGACGGACACGGATGGATCTGAACGTGGCGGCGGGCCTTCGTGCCGGCCGGTCGAACGGCCGCTGAACGGCAGGCACGGAGGCCGGCCGCCACGTTGAGGCGGATCGCAGGCGAGGCGTCATGGCTGAATCGGAAAACGCGGGCAGCATCCTCGTCGTCGACGACGACGACGGGCTGTTGATCCTGATGGCGGAGACGCTGCGGGCGGAAGGCTACGCAGTCAGCACGGCGGAGTCGGGTGCGGCGGCGCTGGCGCGGTTGCGCGAGGAAACGCCGGATTTGATGCTGCTCGACCTGAAGCTGAAGGACGTCGGCGGTCCGGAGCTCCTGGCGCGGTTGCGCAAGGAGGAGCAGGCGGTGCCGTTCGTCGTCGTGACGGGGCAGGGCGACGAGCGGGTGGCGGTCGAGGTGATGAAGCAGGGCGCGCTCGATTATGTGATGAAGGACGGCGCGCTGCTCGATCTGCTGCCGGCGGTGGTGAAACGCGTTTTGACGGCGATCGGGCGCGAGCGCGCGCTGGCGGAGGCGGAGCGCGAGCAGCAGCGGCTGGAGAAGGAAATCCTGGAGGTGAGCGAGCGCGAGCAGCGGCGGATCGGCGAGGATTTGCACGACGGACTCGGCCAGCAGCTCACGGCGATCGAGATGCTGTGTACGTCGTTGAAGGCGGATGTGCCGGCGCGACAGCCGAAGCTGCGGAAGCAGGTGAACCACATCGGCGAGATGCTGCGCGAGGCGATCTCGCACACGCGCTCGATGGCGCGCGGGCTCGTGCCGGTGAAGGACGAGCCGGACGCGCTGTGGGTGAGCCTGGTGGAGCTGGCGGAGCGGACCTCGGCGATGGGACGCGGGAGGTGCCGGTTCGATTGCCCGGAGCCCGTGCTGGTGCGGAACAACGCGGTGGCGGGGCATCTTTACCGGATTGCGCAGGAGGCGGTGAACAACGCGATGAAGCACAGCGGCGCGCGCGAGGTGGTGATTCGCCTGCGGCGCGGCGCGGAGGCGCTGGAGCTCAGCGTGGCCGACGACGGCAAGGGACTGGTGAAGGCCAGAAGCGGCGGCATCGGCCTGCAGGTGATGAAGCACCGCGCAGCGGTGATCGGCGGGGAGCTGCGGGTGGATTCGAAACCGGGCAAGGGCGTGACGATCACCTGCACGCTGCCGGTCAAGAGCGCCGACGGAACGGAGAATGGAGGCGAATGAACGCGAAGAGGATTATGGTAGCGGCCGTCGTCCCGACGGCCATCGAATCGGTGTGGCGGTCGGGACGACCGCCGCTACCTTGAATTGAATGCCCCGCACGACGTCAGCACTTCCGCCGCAAAATCTTTCCGTCACATCGGATCGGAAACGGATCCTCATCGTGGACGACCATCCGTTCATGCGGGCGGGGCTCGCGCAGTTGATCGAGAAGCAGCCGGGGATGACCGTGTGCGGCGAGGCCGGCGATCCGGCGGCGGCGATGTCGGAGCTGGCGAAGGGCGGCGTGGACCTGGTCTTGTCCGACATCACGATGCCCGGGCGGGGCGGGATCGAGTTCATCAAGGACGTCCTCGCACTGCACCCGGAGCTGCCGATCCTCGTGGTGTCGATGCACGACGAGGTGATCTACGCGGAACGCGTGCTGCGGGCGGGCGCGCGCGGCTACATCATGAAGCGCGAAACCACCAAGAAGATCGTCGACGCCATTCGCGAGGTGCTCGAAGGCAAGCTCTATGTCAGCGATCAGATCGCGGCGCTGTTCGCCGAGAAATTCGTCGACCGGCGCT
>DASZPP010000403.1:0-18484 GCA_035549975.1 Opitutus sp. | reverse complement strand
TCCGCGGCCGCCGGGAATCGCGCGCTCGTCTGGGCCCGCATGCGCGCCTCGCCGCTCGCCGAGGAGGGCCAGCAGCCTGTCTTCGCCGCGATCGATAACGCCTTCGCCCGCGTCCGCGCCGATTTTCCCGGCGTCACGCTGCAGTGGACCGGCGTCAACCGCTTCGCCGCCGCCAGCCGCGCGCGCATCGAGGCGGAGATGCGCATCCTGAACCTCGCCTCGATCGCCGGCGTGCTCCTCATCGCCGCGCTGTTCGTCCGCCGCGTGCACCGCATCGTGCACCTGCTGCCCGTCATCCTCTGCTCGCTCGCCGGCGCCTGGACCGTCGCCACGATGTCCTTCGACCGGCTGCACATCCTCGTCTTCGTGATCGGCTCGCTGCTCAGCGGCGTCGCCATCGACTACGGCGTCTACATCTTCCTCCAGCCGCCGCAGCACGAAGGCGAACCCTACGGCGCCAAGCTCCGCCGGCTGCTCAAGCCGCTCCTCGCGAGCTGCCTCACGACCGCCCTCGGTTTTTCGCTGCTCCTGTTTTCGGACCTCCCGCTGATCCGCGAAATCGGCCTCTTCGTCGGCGCCGGCCTGCTCTGCGCCCTCGGCTCCGCGATGCTCTACTTCGCCCAAATCTCCCGCCCCTATCTCGAACCCCGCCCCTTCCTCGCGTCCTCCCCCGCCCCCGGCGCGAGCAATTGTCATACATTATATGACAACCGCCGCCGCTGGCTTTCCCGCGTTTTGCTCGGCATTGCCGTCGTCGTCGCGCTCGTCGGGCCGTGGCGGCTGCAGTGGCGCGACGATGTTCACCAGCTCGACCTTCCCGCCCCGGAGCTTCACGCCAACGACGACGCCGTCCGCTCCCTTTTCGGCGAAAATCAGCACCGCTCGCTCTACCTCACCTACGGCGACACCTTCGCCGCCGCCCGGCAGAACCTCGCCACGTTTCTCGACCACCTGAACCGCATCGAACCGAACGCACCCGCCTCGAGCCTCGGCCTGCTCGTCCCGACCGAGGCCGACTGGCAGGCCTTCCCCGCACGCCTGCGCGAACTCGGCGGCTTCGAAACCGATTTCAGCCGCGCGCTCGATCGCCACGGCTTCCTCGCCGATTCGTTTCGATCTTTCTTCAACGCCTGGCGCGATCTCCGCGCCAATCCTCCACGAGGCTCCTACGCCGGCCTCGTCGCCACCGTCGATTCGCTCCTGACCGGCCCCCTGTCGCTGCTCTCCAGCCACAGCGGCACGCCCGCGTGGCTGCTCACGATCGTCGATGCGCCCGCCGCCGCCGCGCCGCCGCCCGCGCTGCACACGATCAGCGTCGACCAGCTTCAATCGCTCAACCACCTCTTCACCCGCTATCGCTGGTCCGCCCTCCGCCTCAGCCTCGTCGGCCTCGCGCTCGTGATCGGCAGCGTCTTCGTCATCTATCCATTCCGCCGCGGCCTGCGGATCGCGCTGATTCCCGCCGGCTCGTGTTTTTTTGTCTTCGGACTCTTCGGCCTCCTCGGCCTCACGCTCAACCTCTTCAATCTCCTCGGCGCATTCCTCGGCGTCTGCCTCTCGCACAATTACTCGATCTTTTCCTCCGACGCCGCCGCGACCGGTTCCGCCCCGCCCGTTGCGATCCGGCTGTCCGCCTTCTGCACCGCCACGTCCTTCGGCATGCTCGCATTCAGCCACATCCCCGTCATCCACGCCCTCGGCCTCACCGTCGCGCTGATCGTCCTCACCGCGCTCACCACCGTCGAACTCGAGTCGTTCGCCCGCCGAACGACCGCACTGGAAACCGCGAAGAAACGCGAATGAACGCACCTTCGAGCCGGCCGTCCTTCGCATCCCTTCGCGGTTAAAAATCTCGTCACCCCCGTGACCGGATCAAACGAATGAACCGGCGATGAACGCCACCCTGCTCGAAGCCTGGCGCGCCACCGTCCACGCCCAGCCCGCCGCCGTCGCGCTCATCGACGCCACGTCCGGCCGCCGCTGGACCCGCGCCGACCTCGATGCCGCCGCTGACGCGTGGCACGCCGCGCACGGCGACGCCGTCGCCTCGCAAACCGTCGCCTTCGCCGAACCCAACGGCTTCGACTGGCTCTGCGTTTTTCTCGGCCTGCTCAAGGTCTCCGCCTGCGCCGCACCGCTCGACCCCGCCGAACCCGCGGCGGCGCAGCTCGCCGCCGCCCGTTCGATTCGCGCCACCGCACTGTGGCACGGACACCGGCTCGAAATCCTCGCGCCCCCCGCGCGCCCGCCGCGCGACGGTCGCCGGCTCGTCAAATTCACCTCCGGCTCCACCGGCGCACCGCGCGCACTCTATTTCGCCGACGCCGAAATGCTCGCCGACGGCGCGCACATCTGCACCGGCATGGATATCCGCACCGGCGACCTGAACCTCGGCCTGATTCCGTGGGGCCACTCCTATGGCCTCGGCAACCTCGTCGTCCCGCTCCTCTCGCAGGGCACCGCAATCCTCTTCGGCGCGCCGCCGCTGCCACATGCGATCGCCGCCATCGTCGCGCAACACCGCCCCACCCTCTTTCCCGCCGTGCCGGCGTTGCTCCGCGCGCTGGCCGAAGCCGACATCGCCGCCGCATCGCTCGCGTCACTGCGCACCGTGATTTCCGCCGGCGCGCCGCTCGCGCCGGAGATCGCGCGCGCTTTCACGCAAAAATTCGCGCGCAAAATTCACGGCTTCTACGGCTCCAGCGAAACGGGCGGCATCACCTACGATCGCACCGGCGATTCCGCGGCGCTCGGCCGCGGCGTCGGCACGCCGCTGCCCGGCGTCACTCTGAGCTTTGCTCGCGGCAACCGCTTTACGGTCGCGAGCGACGCCGTCATCCGCCTGCGCCGCCGCCGGCCGGGCAGTCATCGCATGCCCGATCGTGCCCGCCTCGAATCCACCGGCGAACTCGTCCTGCTCGGCCGCACGGGGCGCTTCGTGAAGATCGCCGGCCGTCGCCTCAATCTTGCCGAGGTCGAGCACGCGATCTGCGCGCTCCCCGGCGTTCACGGTGCGCACGTCGCCGCGCATCCCGGACGCCCCGACGCACTCGCCGCGGTGGTCGCCAGCGTTCTCCCCGGCGCTGAAATCCGCGACGCACTCCGTCCGCGGCTCGCGGCTTGGAAGATCCCGCGCAAATGGATCGTCCTCCCGGAATTTCCGCTCACCAGCCGCGGCAAGCCCGACACCCGTCGCCTCGCCGCGCTGCTCGCCGGATCGTCCGATTCCGCTGAGATGTCAGACGAGATGCCGTGAAACCGCTCGTGCCGCTGCATCGCGCCAACTTTGGAGTGCGCCAGTCCCGTGGCGCTTTGGATCTACAGCGGTTTCAGTAATTCTGTGGCCGCCGCAGCTAGGCCAGCGCGCTTGCGCGCGCCCGAACCACGCCCGCAAGCGGGCTGACCTACGGCTCCATCTTTGTTTAGCCCGCTGTAGCGACAGAGGCCTGCCGCACTTCAAAAAACTCCATCCCGCCCCTCACCGCACCACCGTCGCCTCGATCTCCACCTTCAGTTCGGCCCGGCAGATGTTCGCCTGCAGGTAACTGACGCGATCCTCCGGCTCGAGCAACTCCCGCTCGAGCACCGCCCGCGCCGCCGTCAGGTCGGCGGCTTCGCGCAGGTAAACCTTGAAATGCCGCTCGCTGCGACCGCCGCCGAATCGCAGCCGCTCGCCCAGCCCCGCCGCGCGCGAAATCAACCGCAGGTTGTCCAGCGTGCATGCGAGCTGCCCCTCGAGGTCGCCCGGCGCCACGCTCGCGTGCCCCTTGATCGCCGCCGTGCCGGAGACGAACGCATACCTGCGTCCGCCCGCTCCCGCCACGGTCGCCCGCGCGAAGCTCGGCGATCGCGGCCCATGCTCGGCGGGATAACGATACGCCGGCAGCTGCTCCGGATTCTCCACATGCCGGCCCGCTTCGCCTCCCGCTGCAAAAATCACATGCAGCTCGCCGCCTTCCGCGCCGACCGCCGACGCCGCCGGTAATTCCCGCTCGAACCCGGCGCCGAATTCGCGCTCGAACGCCAAAGCCCGCCCGCGACAAAAAGCGCGATAGTTCTCGATCCCGCCCTCCGTCGCGTTGATCGCCGGCACGTAATTCCACACCCGGTAAAACCGCCGTCCGCCGCACGCCTGGAACATCCTTCGATACAGCTCCGCCGTCGTCGTCTCGATTTCCCCCGCCGCCACGCAGTCCGCCGCATGGCCGATCCGCAGGCCGCCTGCCTCGTAGGCGTGGAAGCCATTCGTTTCCCCCGCCGATTCCGCCCCCGCGAACAACGCGTGTTCCGTCGCACCCGCCAGCCACCGCACCGGCAGCGCCATCGCCGATTCGCCGCCGGATTCCACCCCGGCATACGTCACGCGCAGGCGCCCCGCGGGAGGAAAGGCGGATGGCCCCGGCATGCGCGCTTATTTCTTGTCTGCCGCTTTGCCGAGATTCCGGGTGATGTCCTGCTTCAGGAAATTAACCCAGCTCGTCGGCACCGCGTGTTTCTTCGGATTTCCGTGACGGTCGAGTTTGTCGGAATTCGACGAAATCGAAATCTCCTTCGAGTCGTAGGTCAGCGTCAGCACCGAACGCCACCCGCCGTGTTCGAGAAAAAGCACGACCTTGCCATCCTCCTTGCCCCGCACCGTCCAGCCGCGCCCGGTGCCCGCCTGCAGGATCGCCTGCTGCACCTGCTCACCGCTGGCGCCGTCCGGGAGGACCACCGTTCCGGCCGGCTGTTCGACGCCTTCCTGCGCGCGCAGGCTGGAACCGCAAAATCCGATCGCAAGGCACCACACGGGAAGGAGACGAAAGACGGTTTTCATGGAGCGGAAGGGACGCGCGCATCGAAGTTCCCGCCGCAATGCCCGGCAAGCTATTTTCAAAACCCTTGCCCGCTCGCGCCCGCTGCGTCAAAGACCTGCGTTCCCGTCCGCCGTGCCACCGCCGTCCCGTCCCGCCTCCACCACCTCCGGCGTCGCGCCGCGACGGCGTCGCTGGCTGCTCGCGGCCGCGCTCGTGTTTTCGATCGGCGCCGCCGCGCTGCTGGCCTTCACGCCCGCGGGCCCTGCCGTTCGCCATGCCGCCAACCAGGTGATCGAGACGTGTCGCGCGGCCGGGCCGCTCGTTTTCTTTTCCGCCATGGCGCTGCTGCCGCTCGCCGGATTTCCGCTCGCGCCTTTCACGCTGACCGCCGGCCCCGTCTTCGGGCCGGCACTCGGCCTTGGTGCCGTCGTGTTGTGGTCGTTCGTCGCCGTGACGGTCAACGTCGCCCTGTCCTACTGGATCGCCACGAGCGCGCTCCGTCCGGCCATCAGCTCGCTGCTGCGCCGGCTCGGCTGGGAGCTGCCCCGCGTCGATTCCCGCTCGGCCTGGCTGCTCGCCCTCGTCGTCCGGATCGTCCCCGGCCCGCCGTTCTTCCTCCAAAGCTACCTGCTCGGCCTGGCCCGCGTGCCGTTCCGCGTCTACCTGATCGTCTCCACCCTCGTGCCGTTCGGCTACATCGCGTGCGTCGTCGTGCTCGGTGACGCACTGGCCCGCGGCAACCTGCGCGCCGCCCTCGAGGCGGTCGCGCTGATGACCGTCATCGGCGGTGTCATCCATCAACTCCGCCGCCGGCTCGCCCCGCGGATTCTGCCCTCGGAGGGCAAATCCTCCAACTGATCCTCCGTCGGCACGACGCAGCGCAGCCCGCGTTCCGCCAGCAGGCGCAACACCCGTTCGATCGCCACCACGCGCACGCCCGCCGCCACCGCCGGCCCTTCGTGCATCAGGACGATCGCGCCCGGCCGCAGGCGGCGCGCCACCCGCCGCTCCACGCGCGCCGCGTCGGAGTCGATCCCGTCACGGCTGCGAACGCTCCAGCCGATGCAACGCAATCCCCGCTCCGCCAGCACCCGCGCGAGAAAAAAATTCTTGATCCCCACCGGCGTGCGAAACCGCCGCGGCTCCGCGCCGCCCGCCCGGATCGCCGCCCGCGCCGCATCGATCTCGCGCGCCGTCCGCCGCGGTCCCGCCGCCCAGAAGCTCGCCACCGGGTGCGTCTGCGTGTGGCAGCCCGCCTCGTGGCCGCGCCGCGCGATCTCGCGCACCAGTTCCGGGTGCCGCGCCGCCCGCTCGCCGATCAGGAAAAACGTCGCCCGCGCCCCGTGCCGGTCGAGCGCATCGAGAATCCGCGGCGTGTCCGCCGGATCGGGCCCATCGTCGATCGTCAGCCAAACCTCCACGCCCCGCGCCCGGAACCGCGTGTGCACCGCGCACAGCGCCGCCGCCGACGGCACAAAGATCTGCGCCAGCAGAAAAACATCCGGCCCGAAAAACATCACCGCCCCCGCCCACCCATGCAGCGCGAAGGGCGCGAGCCAGCACGCCACGCCGGCTGCCTTGGCCGCCACGATCCCCCCCGCCAGCCATCGCGGCAGGCCCGCGCCCGACCGCCTCCCGCTTCCGGCCGCCGGCTCGCTGCGCCCGGGCGGAAGCGTGAGCGTGTCGTCGTTCATGCGCCCGACGCTCTGGCACCGCTTGCCGGTGGTTTCGAGCCTAACTTCCGCCGCCGCGCGTTCGCGATCGATTTTCGCAACCGCTGCTCCGTCGTCGGCGGCCCGCGCTTCAACAGCGCGAGTACGGCGCGCTCGTCCTCGTTCAACGCCACGCCATTCGCGGCCGCGGGCCGCGCCGCCGCCCGCGGCCGCGGCAGCGTCACGCCCCCGACGAAACCCTGCAGCACCGTCGGGTGAATGTAGCACTTGCGGCACACCGCCGGCGTGTTGCCCAGCTCGCCGGCCACGCGTGCGATCGCCTCGTTCAACGCCCGCCGCGTCGCCGCCTTCGTCGCGCCGCGCTCGCTCTCGCGCAGCGCCACCGCCGCCAGCACCGTGCCCGCCCACGTCCGAAAATCCTTCGCCGAGAATTCCCCGCCCGCGATCTCGCGCAGATAGTCGTTCACGTCCTCCGACGCGACCCGCTGCCGTTCGTCGTGCTCGTCGAGGTATTGGAACAGCGCCTGGCCCGGCAGCTCCTGCGTCCGCCGCACGATCGCCGCCAGCCGCGGATCGTGCAGGTCGATTTCGTGGCGCTTGCCGCCCTTGCCGCGAAACTCGAAATGCATCGTCCCGCGGCCGATGCGCACATGCCGGTCGCGCATCGTGCTCAAGCCAAACGAATGGTTCTCCCGCGCGTATTCCTCGTTGCCCACGCGGATGTGCGTCGTTTCCAGCAACCGCACCATCGCCGCCAGCACCTTGCGCCGGTCGAGCCGCCGCCGCGCCAGGTCCCGCGCCACGCGCCGGCGGATCCGCGGCAGCACCCGGCCGAACGCCACCGCCCGCTCGAATTTCGCCCCGTCGCGCACCGCCTGCCAATCCGGATGATAACGATACTGTTTCCGCCCCCGATCGTCGCGGCCGGTCGCCTGGATGTGCCCGTTCGGCGACGGACAAATCCAGACGTCCGTCCACGCCGGCGGAATCGCCAGCCGGCGAATCCGCCGCAGCGTCGCCAGCTCCTTCACCGTCCGCCCGTCCGGCCCGCGATAACTCACGCCGCGCCCCGCCCGCACGCGCCCGATGCCCGGCGACTCGTCGCTCACGTAACACAGGCCCGCCTCGCGTGCCGCCGCGAGCGATTCGGCCGGAGCCGCGCCGTTCGCCGCCGCCTGTCCGTTCGCCCGCGTCGCCGAGCTGTCATGTCGTTTGCGCAAGGTGTCGGGCCAAACTAGCACGGGTTCCGCCGCCGCGACATCGGGCAAAACCGGACCGCCGGGTCGGCGCCGCCATTCGATCCGCGTGAAAACGATCCACTACGGCAGAAATCCATGCCGTCGCCCAAGCGCGAGGCACGCTTCCACTCGCTCCACCGTCTCCGAACACGTCGGATGCCGCAACGAGGCCGCCGCCGCGCACACGCCCAGCTCGAGCGCCCGCGCCATCGGCCAGCCCTCGTGCAAGCCGAGCAGCACGCCGGCTCCGAGCGCGTCGCCCGCCCCCGCCGTTCCGCCGATCTCGCCCGCGGGAAATTTCACCGCCGGCTGCCACACGCGCTCGCCGGCCGCGCCGACTGCGCACACGCCTTCCGGAAAATGAATCACCGCCCACTCGCGCACGCCCTGCCGCAGGATCGCAGCCGCCGCCCGTTCCACCGCCGCGCGATCCAGCGTCGCTCCGCGTCCGATCGCGACGCCGGACAGCTTCTCCGCCTCCTCATCGTTCGCCAACAGCAGATCCACCTCCGGCAGCACCGGCGCGACGACGTTCCGGAATCCGTCCTCCGCGCCGCTCACGCAATCCAGCGCGGTCTTCAACCCCGCGGCCCGCGCCCGGCGAAACACCTCCCGCGCCCGCGGCGCGCCGCCCGCATCGCAGGCGTCGAGCCGGTCGAGCAGCAGCAGGTAACCGAGATAAAACCACTTCGCCGGCGTCCGCGAAAAATCGAAATCCTCCGGCGCCAGCCGGGCATTCGCGCCGCGCTGGTGAAAGAACGTCCGCCGTCGCGTCCCCGCCACCGTCATCACGTCCGTGTAGGACGTCGGCGCGTCCGCCGTCGTGCGCAGTTGCGTCACGTCGATCCGATGCGCCGCGCAATCCTCGCGGATCCGCCGGCCCTCTGCATCATCGCCCACCCGCCCGATCGCCTCGAGCGGAAACGCCGCGCCGAGCCGCGCCAGGTTCTTCAACACGTTATACGGTCCGCCGCCGTTGCCCCAGGCCTGCCCGACCACCGTCGCGAGCGTCTCCTGTTCGGGCCAGCGATCGATCACCTTCACGTGATCGACCACCCAGTTGCCGCCGGCGATGATGCCCGAGCGCGCCATCAGGCCTCCGACAACAACCTCACCCGCGCCGGCTCGTCCTCCTCGATCCCGGGAAACCGGCCCACGCGCGAATCGAGAAAAAAATTATCGCGCAAGTCGTCGTTCGCCGTCGACACCTCGCCGATCACGCACTCGTCGCTCGCCGGATAAAACTCGTGCCACACGCCCGGCCCGAGCGTCACGCGCGATCCCGCCGCGAGCGCGAATGGCTCGCCCGCGATCCGCTCCACCACCTCGCCGTTCACCGGCACGCGCACGATTTTGTCCGCGCCCGCCGCGTCCGGCCTCGCCGCCCACAACCGCAGCGTCAGCTCGCCGGCGCGACAGATGATGTCCTCCTTTTTCCTCGCATGCGTGTGGCACGGCGTCGTCTGCCCGCGCCGCGCATACATCAGCTTCTCGCAATACTCCGGCTCCGCCGCGAGGTTGATCAGCACCAGTCCGAATTTCGCAAACTCACCCAACCCGAAATCCGTGATGTCCCATTTCGGCCGCGGCGGCAGCGTCCAGCCGTGTCGCGCAAAGCACGCGCCCGCCTCGTGAAAGGCCTGGTTGATTTCAGAGCGTTTCATTTTTCACCACGGATGAACACCGATGAACACGGATTAATCACCGCTCCCATCCGTGTCCATCTGTGTTCCTCCGTGGTTCACGATATCCCGACGACCTTTTGCTCCCGCTGCGATTCCAGCGCCGCCGCCCAGATCTCGTGCTGCGCCACCGCCTCGTCCGGCGTCGCGCAGGCGAACCGCCCGCCGAGCCGCCCCGCGCGCTCCGCGAGGAACGCCGCCCACATTTGCTGGAGCAGGTCCGGAAAACCCGGCTCGAAAATCCCGCCCGTGATCGTCTGGAACGGCGTCCCCGCGATTCCCAGGTCCGTCTTCTCCCACCATTGCTCCTTGTCCCGCCGGAATCGCCACAGCGTCTTCGGCTCCTTCGTCGAATACCGCACGCCGCCGTCCGTCCCGAGCGCCTCGAAGATCCATGTGTTCGTCTCGCCGGGCGCGAGCCGCTTCATCTCCAGCGTGAGCGGCACCGGCTCGCCGCCCGCGCGAATCGTCGCGTGCACCGCCGCATTGTCCCACGTGTCGCTCGGCGCCGTGCCGCCGCGGCCATCCGGCCGCTCGCGATAAATCTTCTGCAACTGCGCGAACACCGACTCCGGCCGCCAGCCCAGCCGCAGCGGCACGTGCGCGACGTGCATCCCGAGATCGTTCATCACGCCCGCCTCGCCGCAGAACTTCGCCTGCCGTTTCCAGTTCACCGGCTTCGCCGGATCGAGATCGCTCGAGTGGAGAAACGCGTTCCGCACCTCGATCAGCCGCCCGAAGCCCCCGTCCTGCACCGCCGCGAACGCCCGCTGCACGCCGGGCAGAAACGGAAACTCCGATGACACCCGCACGAACCGGCCGAGCCGCGCCGCCGCGTCGCGCACCCGTCGCGCCGCCGCGAGATCGATCCCGAACGGCTTCTCCGCAAACAAATCCTTCCCCGCCCTCAGCACGTCGAGGTAGATCACCTCGTGCAGGTGATGCGGCACGGCCACGTAAACGACGTCCACCTCCGCAAGCGCGAGCAGCTGGCGATGGTCCGCGAGAAAATGCTTCACTGTCGGCACCTGCCGGAACCAGTCGATCGCCGCCGGGTTCACGTCGCACACCGCCACGAGCTCCGCCTTCACCGGGCAGTCGAGCAATGCAAACCACCGCCCGAACGCGCTCGCCACCTCGCGCCCCATCAATCCCGCGCCGATCACCCCGACGCGCACCGTCGAAATCGCATTCATCGATTTGAAGTGAACCGCGGAGGCACAGGGAAAACGCCGCGAATCCCCGCCATCGTATTCTCCGTGCCCTCGGTGTCTCCGTGGTTCATTTTAACATCTGCATCGCCGTGTCCACGCTCGCACCGTCGTGCACCACCGCCATCAGCGCCCGCGTGATTCCCGACGGCTGCCGGTGCTGGATGATGTTCCGCCCGTAAACGATCCCCGCCGCGCCCTGGGCGAGCAACGCCTGCGTGCGCTCGAGAATCTCCCGTTCCGGCGCCTTGCTCCCGCCGCGCACCAGCACCGGCACGCCGCCCGCCGTCTCGATCACCTGGCGATAAATCGAAACATCGTCCGTCGGATCCGCCTTGATCACATCCGCGCCGAGCTCCACCGCCTGCCGCACGAGCGGCACGATCTTCGCCGGATCGCCGTCGACCCTATAACCGCCCGCTTCCGCATTCGGCCGGAACACCAGCGGCTCGATCATCAGCGGCATCCCGTAGTGATCGCACTGCGGTTTCAGCCGCAGGATGTTTTGCACGCACTGGTCCGCGACTTCCGGCTGGTCGGGAATCCGGAACAGGTTCACCACCACGCACGCCGCATCGAGCCGCACCGCCTGCAGCACCGCGTCCTCGATCATCCGCGAAAACAGCGCGCGCGGCAGCTCCCGTCCGTAAACATTCGCCACGTCCGTTCGCAGCACCAGCGCCGGCTTCCCGCGCACCGGCAGCTTCTGCAGATGCGGCGCCTGCCCGATCGTGAGCTGAATCGCGTCCGGCGCCGCCGCCACGATCGTCTCGATCGCGCGCGGGAGGTTCTCGATGCCCGCGAGGAACGAGCCTTCGTTGAAAAATCCGTGGTCGAGCGCCACGTCGAAGCAGCGGCGCGTCCGCGGATTGAAGAGCCGGTTCAGCCGGGCGGTTTTCATGCGAACCGGCACTGAACCACGTTTTTCGCGCCGCGAAAAGCCTGCGGACGCACCCGTCCGCCAATCGATTTCTCATCCCCGAGGCGATGGCCCGCGCCTCCGGGCGACGGCTTCACGCCGCACCGGTCAGCAACGCGAGCGCCTCGTCGAGTTTCTGCACGCTCACCGGCTTCGTGAGATGGGTCACGAAGCCCGCGGCGCGGCTGCGCTCGAGGTCGTCGTTCATCCCGTAGCCCGTCAACGCGATGCCCGCGAGCCCGTGACGGTCGCGCAACTCGCCCATCAGATCGCAGCCGTTGCCGTCGGGCAGGCCGACGTCGGAAATCACGAAGTCGAACTTCTCCCGCTCCGCCACCGCGCGCGCCTGCCGGGCCGACATCGCCTTCAACACCTCGAAATGCCGGCGGCCGAGCAGGTCCGCCAGCGCGGTGCACGTCGGCTCGTGGTCCTCGATCAACAACACCCGCAGCGGCCGGCCGTCGACGCCGTTGCGGCCCGTCCCGGCGGCGCCCCCCGCGACCTTGCGCGCCGGCGCGTCGCCCCGCGCCTTCTCGCGCGAGAGCGGCAGCGCGATCGTGAAAACCGATCCCTGGTTCCGGCCCGCGCTCGTCGCCTCGATGATCCCGGAGTGCAGCTCGACGAGCATCCGCGAAATCACCAGCCCGAGGCCCAGCCCGCCGAAGCGCCCGCTGCCCTGCGCGGCGTGGTCGCCCTGCGAAAACGCGTGGAAGATCCGCGCGTGTTCCTCCGGGGTCATGCCGATGCCGGTGTCGGCGACGGTCACCACGAGCTTCCTTCCGTCCTTGTCCGCCGCGGTGCCGATCGTGACCCGGCCTTCCTCCGGCGTGAACTTCACCGCGTTCTTGAGCACGTTCCAGAAGATCTGTTTCAACCGCACGTCGTCGCCGTCGACCGCATCCCGCGTCGCCTCGAACTGGAGCACCAGACTGATCTGCTTGCGAGCGATCTCCTGGCGGAGCATCGCCACCACGTCGCGCAGCACCGGATGGATCGCCACCGGCCGGCGCTCGAGCGCGAGCTTCCCGCGCGTGATCGCGGTCAGGTCGAGCAGGTCGTCGATCAGCCGCGCCTCGAGCGAGACGTTTTGCACGATGGTTTCGAAATCGGCGCGCACGTGGGCCGGCAGCAGCGGATTGTTCGCCGCGTCGCTCGCCAGCAGCAGCACGGGATTGAGCGGCGTGCGCAGCTCGTGCGAGAGCCGCGCGAGGAACTCGTCTTTCGTCCGCGAGGCCGCGAGCGCCTGGTCGCGCGCCGCCGCCACCGCCTGCTCGGCCTGCCGGCGCTCGGTGATGTCGGTGACCACGGCGACCAGCCCGATCACCTCGCCGGTGGCGGAGCGCTCCGGTTCATGGATCACGAACACCCAGCGCGGCCCGAGCCCGGCATACGCGATCTCGGCCTCGAATTCCACGCGCCGCCCCTCGAGCGCCGCATCGAGGTGCTGGCGGATCGTCCCATACGGTTCCTCGCCCATGATCTCGATGAAGTGCCGGCCGATCACCTGCTCGGGCTCGAGCCCGAAGCAGCGGGCGTAGGTGCGGTTGACGAACTTGAAGCGGTGCTCCCGGTCGATCTGCGCGATGAAGACCGGCGCGGAGTTGGTCACGAGCCGGATTTGCGCCTCGCGCGCGAGCAGCTGCACGTTGGCCCGCTGCAGGTCGGCCGTGCGCGACGCAACGCGCGACTCGAGGCCGGTGTTGGCCTGGCGCAGCGCCTCCTCGGCTTTCTGCCGCTGGGTGATTTCCAACTCGAGCGCGGCGTTGCTCGCGGCGAGCGCGCGCGTCTTGCGGAACAGGTCGACGAACACCGCGATCTTCGAGCGGAGAATCTGCGGGTTGATCGGCTTGGTGAGATAGTCGACCGCGCCGCTGCCGTAGCCCTGGAGGATGTCCTTGTCCTCCTGAAAATACGCCGTGAGGAAAATGATCGGGATGTGCTGCGTGCGCCGCCGCTGCTTGATCAGGTTGGCCAGCTCGATGCCGTTCATCCCGGGCATCTGGATGTCCAGCACGATGGCCGCGAATTCGCCGTTGAGCAGCAGCATCAACGCCTGTTCCGCCGTCACCGCCCGCACGAGCCGGTATTCCGGGGTGTGCAGCAGGCTCTCGAGGACGTCGAGATTGCGCGGCTCGTCGTCCACCAGCAGGATGCTGACCGGCGCGACCGCGGGCGGCGCGGGGGACGGTGGATCGGTCAGCATGGCGGAAGTGGGGCGGGGCCTCGGCCCGCCCTTGTTCTCAACGATACAGCCATACGCGCAGGAGCGAGAGCAGCTCGTTTGTGTTGACCGGCTTCGCGATGTAGTCCGAGGCGCCGGCGGCGAGGCACTTGTCGCGGTCGCCCTTCATCGCCTTGGCCGTGAGCGCGAGGATCGGCAGCGCGCCGAAACGCTGGTCGCGGCGGATTTCGCGCATCGTCTCGTAGCCGTCCATCTCCGGCATCATGATGTCCATGAGCACGGCGCTGATGTCCGGCTCGTTCTGCAGCAGCTCGATCGCCTGCCGGCCGTTGGTGGCGCTGACGACGTTCATCTCGTGGTTTTCGAGCATGGTCGTGAGCGCGAAGATATTCCGCGCGTCATCGTCCACCACCAGAACCTTCCGGCCGCGCAGCGCCTCGTTCGAGGCGTGGAGCTGGTCGAGCATCCGCTGCTTGCCCTCGGGCAGGTTCGCCACGACCCGGTGCAGGAACAGCGCCGTCTCGTCGAACAGCCGCTCGGGCGACTGCACGTCCTTCACCAGGACGCTCTTCGCGACGGTCCGGAGCTGGCGTTCCTCCTCGTGGCTCAGCTCCTTGCCCGTGAACACCACGATCGGGATGTCGCGCAACGCCGGCTCCGCCTGCACCCGGCCGAGCAGCTCGAAGCCGCTCATGTCCGGCAGGCGCAGGTCGAGCACGCAGCAGTCGAACGGCCGGTCGAGCAACCGCTCGAGCGCGTCGCCGCCGGTCGCGGCGGTCGCGATCTCGAGGTCGTCATGCGCCAGCAGATCGACGATGCTCTGCCGCTCGATCTCGTTGTCCTCGACGACGAGCAGCCGCTTCATCCGCGGCTCCGCGAATTTCTTGATCCGGTCGAAGCACTGCTCGAGCCCCTCGGTGGTCGTCGGCTTCACGGTGTAGGAAAACGCGCCGTGGGTCAGCGCGTGCGAGCGCTCCTCCTCGACGGAGATGATCTGCACCGGGATGTGCCGCGTGGCGGGATTGAGCTTCAGGTTGTTCAGCACCGTCCAGCCGAGCATGTCGGGCAGGAACACATCCAGCGTGATCGCCATCGGCAGATACTGGCGCGCGAGCGTGATCGCGGCGTTGCCGCGGGAGGCCACGATGCCCTTGAAGCCCTTGTCGCGCGCCAGGCCGAGCAGCACGCGCGCATAATGCGGATCATCCTCGACGATCAACACGCTGTGGTCGCCGGGCTTCACCTGCTCGCGGTCGTCGAGGATCACCTCCTCGCGCACCGCCGGCAGCATGATCGGCGGAGCCGCCGTCGTCGCGGGTCGCGCCTCGTCCAGCCGCGGCTCGAGGTAGAAGAGCGGCAGGTAGAGCGTGAACGTGCTGCCCTGGCCCGTCGTGCTGACGAGGCGGATTTCGCCCCCGAGCAGCGCCGCCAGCTCGCGCGAGATCGAGAGCCCGAGGCCGGTGCCGCCGTATTTCCGGCTGGTGCCGGCGTCCGCCTGCTGGAACGCCTCGAAGATCAGCTTCTGCTTTTCCGGTGCGATGCCGATGCCGGTGTCGCTGATCGAAAACCCGATCACCTGCGTCGCGCGGCTCAGCGCCGGATGGCCGTGGGTCCACCCGTCCTGCGCCGGCCCGACGTGCACGGCCACCTCGCCCTGCGCGGTGAACTTGAACGCGTTCGAAAGCAGGTTCTTCAAAATCTGCTGCAAGCGCTTCGGGTCCGTCGTGATCGTGCGCGGCAGATTCGATGCGAATTCGATTTGGAACGGCAGGCTCTTCGAATCGGCGATGTGGCGGAAGTTGCGCTCGATCGAATCGCGCAGCGACGGGAAGCTGATCTCCTCCGCCTCGACCGTCACGGTGCCCGACTCGATCTTCGACAGGTCGAGGATGTCCGTGATCAGGTTCAGCAGGTCCGACCCGGACGAGTGGATGTTGCGCGCGTATTCGACCTGCTTGGTCGAGAGGTTGCCCCCGCCGTTCTCCGCGAGCTGCTGGCCGAGGATCAGGATCGAGTTCAGCGGCGTGCGCAGCTCGTGCGACATGTTCGCGAGGAACTCGGACTTGTATTTCGACGTGAGCGCGAGCTCCGCCGCCTTTTCCTCGAGCGCGCGCCGGGCCTGCTCGACCTCGGCGTTCTTGCGCTCGACCTCGGCGTTCTGCTCGGCGAGCTGCCGGGCCTTCTGCGCCAGCTCCTCGTTCGTCTGCGTGAGCTCCTTCTGCTGCGACTGCAGTTCCACCGTGAGCTGCTGCGACTGCCGCAGCAGCCGCTCGGTGCGCATCGTCGCCTCGATCGTGTTGAACACGACGCCGATCGACTGCGTGAGCTGCTCGAGGAACGAGACGTGCGTGACGCTGAACGGATGGAGCGACGCGAGCTCGATCACCGCCTTGGTCTGGCCTTCGAACAGCACCGGCAGCACCACGATGCTCACCGGCGCCGCCTCGCCGAGGCTCGAGTGCACCCGCGTATAGGCGCTCGGGATTTCGCCCAGCAGGATGCGCTGCTTCTCGACCGCACACTGGCCGACGAGCCCTTCGCCGACCGGAATCTGCCCCGGCTGGTCCGGCCGCTGCGCGTAGCCGGTCAGCAGCGTCAGCACCGGCTCGTCGTCCTCGTCCGCCTCCATCTGGTAGATCGTGCCCTGCTGCGCGTCGACCAGCGGTGCCAGCTCGGAGAGCAGCATCTTGCCGACGGTGGAAAGCTCGCGCTGACCCTGCAGCATGCGCGTGAACTTCGCCAGGTTCGTCTTCAACCAGTCCTGCTCGCGGTTCGTCTCCGTCGTGACGCGCAGGTTGTAGATCATCGTGTTGATGTTGTCCTTCAACTCGGCGACCTCGCCGCGCGCATCGACCTGGATCGAACGCGTCAGGTCGCCCTTCGTCACCGCCGTCGCGACCTCGGCGATCGCGCGGACCTGCGTCGTCAGGTTCGCGGCCAGCAAATTCACGTTGCCCGTCAAATCCTTCCACGTGCCCGCCGCGCCCGGCACGTGCGCCTGGCCGCCGAGCCGGCCCTCGACGCCGACCTCGCGGGCGACGTTCGTCACCTGCTCCGCGAAGGTCGCGAGCGTGTCCGTCATGTTGTTGATCGTTTCCGCAAGCGCCGCGACCTCGCCCTTCGCCTCGACGGTCAGCTTCTGGCGCAGATTGCCGTTCGCGACCGCCGTCACGACGTTCACGATGCCGGACACCTGGTCGGTCAGGTTCGCCGCCATCAAATTCACGTTGTCGGTGAGATCCTTCCACGTGCCGGCGACCCCGGGCACCTGCGCCTGGCCGCCGAGCTTGCCCTCTGTGCCGACCTCGCGCGCCACGCGCGTCACCTCGGCGGCAAACGCGTTGAGCTGGTCGACCATCGTGTTGATCG
This sequence comes from Opitutus sp., assembly GCA_035549975.1. Lineage (GTDB taxonomy): Bacteria > Verrucomicrobiota > Verrucomicrobiia > Opitutales > Opitutaceae > Opitutus. The sequence continues at coordinate 1,414 of DASZPP010000403.1, read as the reverse complement.
TGTTCTTCAGCTCGAGGATCTCGCCCTTCACGTCGACCGTGATCTTGCGCGACAGGTCGCCGCGCGCGACCGCCGTCGTCACCTCCGCGATGTTGCGCACCTGCGCCGTGAGGTTGACGCCCATCGCGTTCACCGAATCCGTCAAGTCCTTCCACGTGCCGGCGACGCCCGGCACGACCGCCTGCACGCCGAGCCGGCCTTCCGTGCCGACCTCGCGCGCCACGCGCGTCACTTCCGACGCGAACGCCCGCAACTGCTCGACCATCGTGTTGATGGTTTCCTTGAGCTGCAAAATCTCGCCACGCACGTCGACCGTGATCTTGCGCGACAGATCGCCGCTCGCGACCGCGATCGTGACCTCGGCGATGTTGCGCACCTGCGTCGTCAGGTTCGTCGCCATCGCGTTCACCGAGTCCGTCAAGTCCTTCCACGTGCCCGCCACGCCCGACACCTGCGCCTGGCCGCCGAGCTTGCCTTCCGTGCCGACCTCGCGCGCCACGCGCGTCACCTCGGCGGCAAACGCGTTCAGCTGGTCGACCATGGTGTTGATCGTGTCCTTGAGCTGCAAGATTTCGCCCTTCACATCGACCGTGATCTTGCGCGAGAGGTCGCCGCGGGCGACCGCCGTCGTCACCTCGGCGATGTTGCGCACCTGCGTCGTCAGGTTCGTCGCCATCGCGTTCACCGAGTCCGTCAAATCCTTCCACGTGCCCGCGACGCCCGGCACCTGCGCCTGGCCGCCGAGCCGTCCGTCCGTGCCAACCTCGCGCGCCACGCGCGTCACCTCGGCCGCGAACCCGTTGAGCTGGTCGACCATCGTGTTGATCGTGTTCTTCAGCTCGAGGATTTCGCCGCGGACCTCGACCGTGATCTTGCGCGACAAGTCGCCGCGCGCCACCGCCGTCGTCACGTCCGCGATGTTGCGCACCTGCGTCGTCAGGTTCGTCGCCATCGCGTTCACCGAGTCCGTCAAGTCCTTCCACGTGCCCGCGACGCCCGGCACCTGCGCCTGGCCGCCGAGCCGTCCGTCCGTGCCGACCTCGCGCGCCACGCGCGTCACCTCGGCCGCGAAACCGTTGAGCTGGTCGACCATCGTGTTGATCGTGTCCTTCAGCTGCAGGATTTCGCCCTTCACATCGACCGTGATCTTCTTCGACAAGTCGCCATTGGCCACGGCGATCGTCACGTCGGCGATATTGCGGACCTGGCCGGTCAGGTTGTTGGCCATCGAGTTGACGTTGTCGGTCAAATCCTTCCACGTGCCGGCCACGCCGGGGACCTGGGCCTGGCCGCCCAGCTTGCCTTCGGTGCCGACTTCGCGGGCCACGCGCGTCACTTCCGCCGCGAAGGAGCCGAGTTGATGCACCATCGTGTTGATGGTGCGGGCGGTGAGGAGGAAGGCGCCTTGCAGCGG
>DASZPP010000402.1:0-2348 GCA_035549975.1 Opitutus sp. | reverse complement strand
CCCCGCAGCGCTTTCCGACATCCCCGCCATTACCCGCATTTACGCGCATGCCGTCACGCACGGCACAGCGTCGTTCGAGCTTGAGGCACCGACCGAAGCCGAGATGCGAAAGCGCATGGAAACGCTGTTTGACGGCAAGTTTCCATACATTGTCGCCGAACTCGATGGCGCAGTAGTCGGTTACGCCTACGCGGGCCCCTATCGCGCCCGGCCGGCTTATCGGTTCAGCGTCGAGAACTCGATTTACGTCGCACCGGAAATGCATCGGCGCGGCATCGGCCGCGTGCTGCTCAAGGAACTGATCGAAGCCTCCACCAAACGCGGCTTCCGGCTCATGATCGCGGTGATCGGCGATTCAAATCAGGCGGGCTCGATCGGCGTGCACAAGGCGCTCGGGTTCCACGATGCCGGCGTGTTCAAGAATGTCGGCTACAAGTTCGGCCGCTGGCTCGACACCGTGCACATGCAGTTGCCGCTCGGCGACGGACCGAACACGCCGCCATCTGATTGATGGATCCCCGCCTTCGCGGGGATAACGCTTCGCGTCAGTTCACCACCGATAATTTCTTGTCGATAGCGCGCAGCACCGGCTCGAGCTCGTGGCCGCGCCGCAGGATCAATCCAGTTGCCGAGATCACGCTGAAGGCGCCCTGCCGGCGCGCCAGCTTGGGGTCTTTCTCGATGCGGTAGAGCGGCGTCTCCGACGCACGCCGGAAAACAGAAAATACCGCCCGATCTTTCAGAAAATCGATCGCGTAGTCGCGCCACTCGCCGGCGGCAACTTTTCGCCCGTAAAGGTCCAGGATGCGCCGCAACTCGCGGCGGCTGAACGTCACCTGATTCATGGGGGCCGCCGACGCGGGCCGGATCGCAGCCGCGCCCCCGAACGACTGACTGGGATCAGTATCGCCGGAACCGAACGTCATGCGGCGCCTCCTGTCGTGGACAGGTAATGATCGCCCCGGTCGCGCACCCACGGCAAGAGGCTCTGTGCACTGGCATAAATCGGCGCGAAACCCCGGTTTTCGTTCACGCCTTCGTTAGAAAAAATCACACTAACGCCCAAATTCGGCCAAGCGCAGGTCACGCTGGATTGCGAGATCATCCTCGTTGCCTCAAAGGCCCGGTCAGGTACGAGACCGGATTCCTCAGCCCCCCAGCCCCCCGGGCTTGGCCGGCCGGGCCAGTTGAGTTCCGCGTACGGTTCAATCCCCAAACAAACTTCGGGCCGGTCTTACCGGCCCGATTTTTATTTGTGACGAGGTGTTCGGAAGTCAGCGCGCGTCGACAGTCGCAGCGCCCAGCACGACGCCAGGTTTTGCGGCGGCCCCGCTCTGCACCAATACGGCAAACGAATCGATATCCGCGCCCTGAACGTCATCGAGCGGATGGCTGAAACTCGCCGCCTTGCCGCTCCAGTCGCCGAGCTTCTTCCAGCCGCGCACGACGTTGTAATACGTCAGCGTCTTGCCGCCGTTTTCGCCACGGCCGACATTGACGGTGATCTTTCCGGTAATCGGACACAACCAGACTTCGGCCTGTCGCATTACGCCGGTCGCGTCCGCGACCTCGGCAACAAGCTTGTTGTCGACGATCTTCAAGGTCACCGGGACGCTCAGCGGTTTCGCCCTTGCGCGCGTCTGCTTGATCGCATCTTCGATCGCCGACTTATCGCTGCCGAGCACGGCGATCTCGCCGTTCACCACAACCTGCGGCGTATAGACGTCGCGGTCGCCGCGCGCCGCGGCATAAGCGCGCTCGCGCTTGGTGTGGCCGTGCAAGGCGAGCGTGTCCTGCCAGCCGAGATAATCCCAGTAGTCGACCGCGAGCGACATCGTGATCAGCGACGGGTCGTGGGTGAATTCGCCCATCAGCCGATCGGCAGCAGGGCAGGACGAGCAACCCTGACTGGTGAAGAGTTCGAGGACTGCTCGCTTCTCGCCCGCCATCGACGGCTGAACGGTCATCAACCCGGCGAGAGCGAGAGCGATTGAATAGGCAGTGCGGTGAAAGCTCATAGACGTCCCACGGGCCCCGGCCCCGTTACGAGCCATTCAATATGCGCCGCCCGCCTCACCTGCCACTCACTTCGCGGTGAGTGGCAGCTTTATGGTTGCGTCAGGCGGCGAGATGCCGCAGCACGTACTGCAAAATGCCGCCATTCTTGAAGTAATCGAGCTCGTCGAGGGTATCGATGCGGCAAATGAGCGGGACCCGTTTGAGGGTGCCGTCGCCCATCACGATCTCGGCCATCAGCTTCTGACGGGGTTTCAGTTCCCCGTGCAGGCCGCGGATCGTGACCTGCTCGTCGCCCTTGAGGCCGAGCGACTGCCAGGACGAGCCTTCCT
>DASZPP010000401.1:0-15594 GCA_035549975.1 Opitutus sp. | reverse complement strand
GCTTCTTCGCCATTGCGCGACGAGGGCGTCGCGCCCCCATCTCCGGCATTCCATCGCTGCTCACATCCTCGGCGCTCGATTTCCACACCCGCCCGCGCTTCGCCCGCGCGATCGCCGCCATGGATTTTCCCGACGCCGCCGACGTGTCGTCCGCCTTCCGCGACACCGGCCGCATGTCCTCGCCGCCACGGATCAGCAGCCACTCCTTGCCGTCACGCATCCGGACGAGATTCCACTCGCCGCGCAGCTTTCTGCCCGTGAGTTCAAACTTCAGCTTGCCCGCCTCGAGTTCCTTTGCCGCCGCGCCGCCGCCTGTCGCAGCGAATGTCCCCCGGTCCCACACCATCACCGTGCCGCCGCCATATTCGCCCGCCGGGATCGTGCCCTCGAAATCGATGTAGCCGACCGGATGGTCCTCGACCTGCACCGCCAGCCGCCTCTCGCCCTTCCGGAACGGGATTCCCTTCGGCACCGCCCACGATTTCAACGTTCCGCCGATCTCCAGCCGGAAATCGTAGTGCAGCCGCGACGCCGCGTGCTTCTGCACGACGAACCGGTGTCCGCCGCCGCGACCGCGCGTCGCGCCGCCGGTCCGCGGCTCGGCCGTCTTCCGGAAATCCCGCTTCCGCGCATACTCCTTCAACGACATGGCGAGAAACCATTGTCCGCCCGATGCCGTGCCGGTTCCTCGACCGCGCCGGCCCCGGCCACAACCTGTCCAGCGTTCCGCGGGCCGCCGCGCCGCCGTTCACTTCGCCGCCGTCGCCGTCACCTGCATCAACGCCGGGCACGACGCCCCATCGAACCACGTGCCTTCCACGTAAGTCGTCGTCGGAATCGCCGGCACGCCGCGTTTGTTCTGCTGCAGTTGCCCCGCGAGAATCTCCACCGCCAGCCCGCCGACCGTGGCATGGTTCTGTCGCACGCCTGCCATCGCCCCGCTCGAGTCCTCGTGAAAAACATCCACGAAGGCCAGATCCTCCGGCACGCGAATCCCGAGTTTCTCGAACGCCGCCTCCACGAACGACCACTTGCCGATCACCACCTCGGGCCTGTGCGCCTTCAGCCATTTCCGGAACGGCTCCGGCTCCACCGCCACCGGCCCGCTGTTCTCGTTGAACCAGTTCTCCACCGGCTGCGGCGCCGGAAAAATGTGCGCCGGGATCCGCGCCTTCGCCGGCAGGTTCTCCCGCTCGCACAAAAACCCCGCCATCCACAGGTGATCGACCGCGTGGTCCCACCCGCGGTGCATCACGAACCCGATCCGCCGGTAGCCCGCCGCCATCACCTTCGTCATCGCCAGCCGGATGATGTCGCACTGGTTGTTCGTCACGTTGTGCAGCGCCGGCTGGTGCGGGAAATAATCGATCTTCACCGCACTGAAATTCTCCCAGTCGAACTGGAGCGCGTCGCCCATCTCGCGGCCGTGCGAGGCGAGGATCACGCCGTTGATCCCGCGCGCCTCGAGGATGTCGCTCAGCCGCCCCTGCGTCAGCCCCGGCTCGCGCAGCCAGAAATGCTCCAGGTGAAACCCCAGCTCGCGCGCCTTCGCCTCCGCCCCCGCGAAAAAGTCCGGATGCGCCGTCGTCTTCTTCCACCCGTAGCGCGTCGCCCAGTTCGTCACGTAGGCCAGCGTCGGCGGGTTGCGCCGCGGCATCACCTGCCCGCGATACGCCACCAGCGCCCGCAGGAACGGATCCGGCGTGTAACCCATCCCTTGCGCGAGCCCCTGGATCCGCCGGCGCGTCGATTCGGGCAGGCGCGGGTGATTCCGCAGCGCCAGCGACACGGTCGTGACATGCACGCCCGCGCGGCGGGCGACATCGGCAAGGGTGACACGACGTTCATTCATCGGGGCGGCAGAACTTCGAGGCATCGGGCGGCGCGTTCAAGTCTATTGTTAGCTCGTACGGTCGATTGAGCGGCCCGCACGCGCCGAGCGGAATCGCGCTCACGCGTCGCGTCCCACTCCGGCGGTCATCTGCGAGCCTTCGATGTTGCTTCATTGTACCCGTTCACTGCGCCTGGCGCGGCCCCGCCGCATCCGCCGGCCCGGCGTTTCCTTTTCCGCCCGCAACCCGTTTCACCGTGGCTGAAGAAAGTTACCACTCGCAGCATGCCCCGTTCGGGGCCTTTGCCAGCTTTACCGCCGGGCTCGTCGACTCCCCCGGCGGCTTCGGTCATGCGCTGCGCGGCGCCGCCCGGCAAAATCTCTACATCGGCTTCCGCGCATCCGGCGGGGCCGAGTGGCAGCTGCTGCCGTTCCTCACGCCGCCGAAATCCCAGGAGGGCGCCTTCACCGGCGACGACCCCACGGTCGTCCAGCCACCCCGCGGATTCCGCACCCTGCGCCCGAACGATTACGCTCGCACCCTCGGCTGGGCCAGCGACACGTGGCGCGCCGACGGCGCGCGCTTCGGCTTTTCGCTCCTCTCGGCATTCGACCGCGTTCCCGATCCGGCGAAGCTCTCCAAGGCCGCCGCCCGCTTCCATCTCGCGCCCGCGATCATCGGCTGGATCGAATACGACAACCGCGCCGGCAAGGCGCCGGCCGAACTGATCTTCGGCGTCGGCCATGGCGACGACACGCTCCGTCCCCTCACCGACACGAGCGACTCGCTCCTCGGCTTCGCGAGTGGCAATGTCTTCGGCTACGCCACGAAGCCCGCGCGCGGCGTCGCGCTGCGACAGGGTTTCGACGTCCTCGCGCCCAAGTTCCGCGATTACCGCGGCCTGCTCGTCATCGCCGGCGAGTCCGCGCTCGTGTTCACCGTGCCCGCCGGCCAGCGCAGGCGTTTCCCGCTCGCGCTCGGTTTCTACAACGCCGGCACGATCACCAGCGGCCTCCGCGCCAGCTACGCCTACGCGCGCGTCTTCCGCGATCTCGAGGACGTCCTCGTCCACACGCTCGCGAACTATGCGAAATACGAAAAGCTCGCCGCGCGCCGCGACCGCGAGCTCGCGCAGAGCCGCCTCGATGCCGACCAGAAATACCTGATCGCGCAGGCGACGCACAGCTACTACGGCAGCAGCCAGCTTCTCTGGGCCGGCGGCAAGCCGCTCTGGGTCGTCAACGAGGGCGAATACCGCATGATCAATACCTTCGATCTCACGGTTGATCACCTCTTCTTCGAGCTCGCGTGGCATCCGTGGGCCGTCCGCAACGCCCTCGATCTCTTCGTCCGCCGCTATTCCTACCGCGATCAGCACGGGCTTTCGTTCACCCACGACATGGGCGTGAACAACTTCTTCACCCCGCCCGGCCGCTCCAGCTACGAGTGCGACGGCATCGAGGGCTGCTTCAGTCACATGACGATGGAGCAGCTCCTCAACTGGGTGCTCACCGCCTGCACCTACGCCGCGCACACCGGCGACCGCGCGTGGCTGCGCGCGAACAAAAAAATTCTCCTCGCCTGCGCCGACAGCCTCCACCGTCGCGACGATCCCGATCCGAAGAAACGCGACGGCATCCTCAAGCACGACTCCGCCCGCGTGCACGGCGGCGCCGAGATCACGACCTACGACAGCCTCGACGTCTCGCTCGGCCAGGCGCGCAACAACCTCTACCTCGCCGTCAAGACCCTCGGCGCGTGGATCCTCCTCGAGCGCGCCTTCGCCGACCTCGGCCTCGCGAAAAATTCCGCCGACGCCCGCGCCACCGCCGATCTCCTCGCGCAAACGCTCACGACGAAGTTCGAACCCGACACCGGCTTCTTCCCCGCGGTGTTCGAGAAGAACAATCGCTCGCGCATCCTTCCCGCCGTCGAGGGCTTTGTCTATCCGCTCTTCCTCGGCTACGACGACGCCGTCGATCCCGCCGGCCGCTTCGCCGCGCTTTTCCAGCAGCTCCGCCGGCACATCGCGCAGGCGCTCCAGCCCGGCATTTGCCTCGACGAAAAAAGCGGCGGCTGGAAGATGAGCAGCACGAGCACCAACACCTGGTTCAGCAAGATCGCGCTCGCCCAGCACGTGATCCGCCGCCTTTTCCCCGAAGCCCTGAACGCCGCCGCGCGCGCCGCCGATCGCGTCCACGCCGACTGGCAGCGCACCCCCGGCTGCGGCCGCGACGCGATGTGCGACCAGATCCGCAGCGACTCCGGCCTCTCCTGCGGCAGCCGCTATTACCCGCGCGGAGTCACCGCCTACCTCTGGCTTTCCGAATAACATCGGTCCCAAAACCCTTCACCGTGGCACAGGTTTTCCACCCCGTGTGAATGGGTCCTCACCTCCTCACCCCATCGCCCCCATGAAACTCCCCGTTCGCGAAAAAATCGGCTACGCCCTCGGCGACGTCGCCACCAACTTCTTCTTCCAGTCGATGATTCTCTACCAGAATCGGTTTTACACCGACACGGTAGGGCTCTCGCCGGCGGTGGTCGGCTGGATGTTTCTCTTCGTCCGGCTCGCCGACGCGTTCTTCGACCCGATCATCGGCACGATGGCCGACCGCACGAACACCCGCTGGGGCAAGTTCCGTCCGTGGATTCTGATGACGGCGCTGCCCTTCGGCGTCGTCTTCTGGCTCGTTTACGTCACCCCGCACTTCGGGCCGACCGGCAAGGTCGCCTACGCCGTCATCACCTACATTCTCGTGATGATCGCCTACTCGGCGAACAACACGCCCTACTCCGCGCTGATGGGCGTCATGAGCCCCGACAGCAGCGAGCGCACCAACATCGCCCGCTACCGTTTCGTCGCCGCCATCTTCGGCCAGTTCATCATCCAGTCGCTCGCCCTCCCGCTCGTGGCCAAGTTCGGCGCCGGGCGTGACGACGGCGGCGCCCATGGCTGGGCCGTGACGATGGCGTTCTTCGCCTGCGGCATCGTGATCGCCAACATCGTCGTCTTTTTCACGACGAAGGAACGCGTCTTCCCCGACCCTGCGCAGAAACCCTCCTTCAAGGAGGACGTGAAGAACGTCGTCGGCTGCAAGCCGTGGCTCGCGATGTTCATCCTCACGCTCGTGAGCTTCACGATGCTCGTCATCCGCGGCAGCTCGCTCAACTACCTCTTCTCCTATTACCTGGATCCGGCCGCGATGCGGGAGTTCGTCGGCAAGATCGGCCTCGCCGCCCATGCCGGCAGCACCACCGGCTTCGCCACGCTCCTCGACTGGTTCGGCCTGCTCGTGAAACCCGACCTCTCCAACTCCGCCGCCGTCACGTTCAGCTTCTTCCAGGTCCTCGGTTCCGTCATCCAGATCATCTTCATCCCGACGTCGAAGCCGCTCTCCGATCGCTTCGGCAAGAAAGCCGTCTTCATCGCCGGCCTCATCGTCACCGGCTTCGCCACCGCCGGCGTGTTCCTCGTTTCGCCCACGGGCCTCGACGCCATGTTCTGGCTCACCGTCCTCTGGTCCGTCGGCTGGGGTCCGACCATTCCGCTGCTTTGGGTCATGATCGCCGATGTCGCCGACTACTCCGAGTGGCAGACTTCGCGCCGCGCGACCGGCTTCATGTATGCCGGCATCCTCTTCGCGCTGAAGGCCGGCCTCGGCCTCGGCGGCGCGCTCGCCGGCTGGATCATCGCCGCCTACGGCTACGTCGCCAACCAGCCGCAGACCGAGCACGCGTTGCTCGGCCTCCGCCTCGGCGCCTCGCTCTACCCGACGATCCCGATCATTTTCGGCATCATCTGCATGATTCTCTACCCGATCGGCAAGCAGCTCAATCTCCGGATCGAGCAGGAGCTCAACGAACGCCGCAAAAAGTTCGCCACCGCCTGAGTTTGATGGAGCCGCGGCGCCCTCGCCGCGGCTTTCCCGATCGCGCAACCTCCGCGCCTTGCCGCGCGTCCGTCCTGCCGTGCGAAAACTCGTTCCCTTCCTTCTCCTCGGCCTCGCCGCCGCCTCGCCCGCACCCGCCGCCGAGCCCCAGGGCGCCGCCGCCACCGGACACTACCGCAACCTCTTCGCCGAGCTCCTCGGCAAATCCGACGCCGAGGTCTCCGCCAAAATCGACGCCGCCTTTCACCAGCTCTTCTACGGCGATGAAAATTCCCAGCGCCTCTTCTACCCGATCGGCGACGGCTCGATGGCCTACGTGCCCGACGTCGCCAACAACGACGTCCGCACCGAGGGGCTTTCCTACGCGATGATGATCTGCGTGCAGACGAATCATCAGAAGGAGTTCAACCAGGTCTGGAAATTCGCGAAGACCTACATGTGGCACGCGAGCGGCCCGTTCGCCGGCTACTTCACCTGGCACGTCGCCTTCAACGGCCACAAGCTCCGCGACGTCGGCCCCGCGCCCGACGGCGAGGAGTGGTTCACCATGGCGCTCTTCTTCGCCGCCCACCGCTGGGGCTCGAATGATGTAGGGCGGGGTCTCCCGCTCCCGCCTGAATCGGCCGGCCGCACCTCCCCCGCCGAAAACATCTTCAACTACTCCGCCGAGGCCCAGGCGATCCTCCACACGATGCTGCACAAGCACGACGAGCCCGGCCACGGCATCGTCGGCGACATGTTCGACCGCGACGCGAAGGAGGTGGTCTTCGTGCCCGAGCAATGGCGCGACCGATTCACCGATCCGTCCTACCACCTGCCGATGTTCTACGAGCTCTGGGCGCGCTGGGCCGCCGATCCCGCCGATCGCACCTTCCTCGCCGGGGTCGCCAAAACCAGTCGCGATATTTTTCAGAAAGCCGCCAACCCGCAGACCGGCCTCATGCCCGACACCACGAATTTCGACGGCACGCCCTACGCGCGCTGGGGCGGCCCGTCCGAGTTTCGCTACGACGCCTGGCGCACGCTCGCCTATCCCGCGCTCGACTGGTCGTGGTGGGCCGCCGACCCGCGCGAGATTGCCCAGAGCAACCGCGTGCTCACCTTCCTCGCTTCGCACGGCGCCAACATTCCCGACCGCTACAAGATCGACGGCACGCCCGTTTCCACCGACATGAACACGCCCGGTCTCACCGCGACGTCCGCCGTCGCCGGTCTCGCCGCCGATCCCGCGATCGCGAAGCCGTTCGTCCAGCGCCTCTGGGATCAACCGATGCCGACCGGCCGCAAACGCTACTACGACGGCCTCCTCACCATGCTCGCGCTCCTCGAGTGCAGCGGGCAGTTCCAGATCTACAACCCGCGGTAACGGCCGTCGTCCCGACAGTCACTCCCGCTCGATGGCGGCCGGCAGGACCACCGCTGCCAAGATGATTCCCCGGCTCTTCCTACTCCTCGTCGCTCTCTCCGCTGCTCCGTTCGCCGCCCTGGCTAACGGGCGCAATCTCTTCGCCGAACTCCTCGGCCAGTCCGAATCCGCCACCGACGCCAAAATCAACGCCGCCTTCGCCCAGCTCTTCCATGGCGATCCGGAAAACGCATCCATTTACTTCCCCGTCGGTGACGACATGGCCTACATCGGCGACATCGGCAACGGCGACGTCCGCTCCGAAGGCATGTCCTACGGCATGATGATCGCCGTCCAGCTCGACCGCCGCGCCGAGTTCGACCGCCTCTGGAAATGGGCAAGGACCCACATGTATCACGCCACCGGCCCGCGCCGCGGCTACTTCGCGTGGCAATGCGCCTTCGATGGCCGCCCGCTCGATCCCGGCTCCGCCAGCGACGGCGAGGAATGGTTCGCCACCGCGCTCTTCTTCGCCGCGCACCGCTGGGGCCGCACCTCCTCCGCCGCTGGAGGCCGGGTGCCCTCACCCGGCAATCCGCCCGCCTCCGCCACCACTCCCGTCGACTACGCCTCCGAAGCCCAGTCGCTCCTCCGCGCGATGCTCCACCATCCGCGCGAGGACAACATCACGCCGATCTTCGACCGGGCGCGTCACCAGGTCGTCTTCGCGCCGACCGGCGACGGCTCGAAGTTCACCGATCCCTCCTATCACCTGCCCGCGTTTTACGAACTCTGGGCGCGCTGGGCCGCCGATCCCGCCGACCGCGCCTTCTGGTCCGCCGCCGCCAAGGAGAGCCGCGCCTTCTTTCAGCGCGCCGCGAATCCGCGCACCGGCCTGATGCCCGAATACGCCCACTTCGACGGCACGCCCGTCAACCGCGGCGGACGCGGCGATTTCCGTTTCGACGCCTGGCGCACGCCCGCCAATGTCGCGCTCGATCACGCGTGGTGGTCCGCCGATCCATGGGCCGTCGCCGAGTGCAACCGCGTCCTCCGCTTCTTCGCCTCGCAAGGCCCCGCCATCGCCAACCAGTTCACGCTCGACGGCAAACCGCTCTCCACCGACACGTCCGCCGGCATGCTCGCGATGGCCGCCGTCGCCGGCCTCGCCGCCGATCCCGCGCTTGCGAAGCCTTTCGTCCAACGTCTCTGGGACATGCCGATCCCGTCCGGCCACTGGCGCTACTACGACGGCCTTCTCTACCAGCTCGCGCTCCTCGAATGCAGCGGCCGTTTCCGAATTTTCGGCCCGGTCGTTCCCTGACTCTCGTCCACGATCCACCTCTTCCATAGGTCCCATAAGTCCCCAGCGTCCTATCCGTCCCATTCCTTCATTCTCCATGCGTCTCCCCGCCCTCCTCACTTTCACTCTCACCCTCACTTTCACTTCTGCGCTCCGCGCCGAGGACGGCTACCGCCTCTGGCTCCGCTATGATCCGATCGCCGACTCCGCCTTGCGCGACGCCTACACATCCGCGATCACCGAAATCTCCGTCGCCACCGACCCCGCTCCCAACCCCTTCTTCCGTTCCCGCACGCTCGATGTCGCCCGGGACGAGCTTGTCACCGGCCTCTCCGGCCTGCTCGGTGAAAAAATTCCCGTCGCCGAAAAACCCACGCGCGACGGCGCCGTCGTCATCGGCACTCCGCGCGATCCCGAAATCGCGTCGCTTGTCAGCGAGCGCGACCTCCGCGCCATCGGCGAAGAGGGCTATCTCCTGCGCCGCGTCGAGACGCCCAGCGCCGGACACCGCATCCTCATCGTCGGCAACCGCGAGATCGGCGCGCTCTACGGCGCGTTCGCCTTCCTCCGCCAGCTTCAGACGCACCAGCCGATCGATCACCTCGACCTGCACAGCGCGCCGAAGATCGACCGCCGGCTGCTCGATCACTGGGACAACCTCGACCGCATGGTCGAGCGCGGCTACGCCGGTTTTTCGCTCTGGGAATGGTTCCAGCTCCCCGACTACGTCAATCCCCGCTACCGCGACTACGCCCGCGCCTGCTCCTCGATCGGCCTCAACGGCACCGTCCTCAACAACGTCAACGCCGACCCGCTCATCCTCACCGAACCCTGGCTCCGCAAAGTCGCCGCGCTCGCCGCCGTTTTCCGCCCCTACGGCATTCGCGTTTACCTCTCCGTCCGCTGGAGCGCGCCGGTCGAGCTCGACCACCTGAAGACCGCCGACCCGCTCGACCCCGCCGTCGCCGCCTGGTGGCAGCAGAAGGTCGCCGAAATCTACAAAATCATCCCCGACTTCGGCGGCTTCCTCGTCAAGGCCAACTCCGAGGGCGAGCCCGGCCCGCAAGATTATCATCGCACACACGCCGATGGCGCCAACGTCCTCGCCGACGCCCTCGAACCTTTCGGCGGCATCGTGATGTGGCGCGCCTTCGTCTACTCCGCCGACAACCACGAGGACCGCGTCAAGCAGGCCTACGACGAATTCATGCCGCTCGACGGCAAATTCCGCGACAACGTCACCATCCAGATCAAGAACGGCCCGCTCGACTTCATGCCGCGCGAGCCCTTCCACCCGCTCTTCGGCGGCCTCGCGCACACGCCGATGGACCTCGAGCTGCAGATCACGCAGGAATACCTCGGCCAGGGCGTCCAGCTCTGCTACCTCGCGCCGCTTTGGAAGGAAGTCCTCGACGCCGACACCTTCGCCGTACCGCAGGCGTCCCCGCCTGCATCTCCGAAGGATGCAGGCGGAACGCCTGCGCTCCCTGGCGCGTCCAGTCGAAAACCCGCGCGCCCCACCGTCGCCCGCGCGATCGACGGCACGCTCCGCGGCAACACGCTCACCGTCATCGCCGGCGTCGCCAACACCGGCACCGATCGCGATTGGACCGGCCACCCGCTCGCACAGGCCAACCTCTACGCCTACGGTCGTCTCGCGTGGGACCACGACCTCTCCGCCGCCGCCATCGCCGGCGAATGGGCGCGCATGACTTATTCAAACGATCCGCGCGTCGTGAATCCACTCACATCCATGCTCCTCGCGTCGCGCGAAGCCGTCGTCGACTACTCGATGCCGCTCGGCCTCGCCCACCTCATGGCCACCGGCCACCATTACGGCCCGGGCCCTTGGGTCGCCGATCTTAAACGCGCCGACTGGAATCCCGTCTACTACCACCGCGCCGACGCCGGCGGCCTCGGCTTCGACCGCACCGCCACCGGTTCGAACGCCGTTTCCCAATACGCCCCCGAGCTTGCCCAACGCTGGTCCGATCTCGCGACCTGCCCCGACAACCTCCTCCTCTGGTTTCATCATCTCCCATGGGACTACAAGATGCGTTCGGGTCGCACGCTCTGGGACGAGCTTTGCCTGCATTATCAGCAGGGCGTCGAATCCGTCCGCGATTTCCAGAAAACCTGGAACGGCCTCAAGCCCTTCATCGACGACGAACGCTTCGAGCACGTGAAGTCGCTCCTCGCCCGCCAGGAAAAAGACGCCGCCACCTGGCGCGACGCCTGCCTCCTCTACTTTGGCCAGTTCTCGAAAAAACCGCTTCCCGCCGGCGTGGAAAAACCCGCCCACGATCTCGCCTACTACGAATCGGTCCGCCTCCACGACATGCCGGGCCACCGCGGCGACTGACCGCCGGTCCCATCGCCCCCCGCGCGCCGTCTCCGCTGTGGGGCGGGTTCTCCCGACCCCGCTCTGCATCTCGCGACGCCCGCGCCCGCAACTTCCACTCGCCACCCGCGCCATCACCGCGTTGGCTTGGCGTCGCCCCTCTTTCCCCATGAAACTCCGCCCGTTCTTCGTTGCCCTGCTGGCCTCGCTCGCTGCTTTCCCCGGGTCCTCCGTCGCCGCCGACACGGCTCCGGCTCCGAACCCGCCGCCGTCCGGCAAATACAGGAATTTCTCCGTCGCCATCTACATCCCCGTCTCCGTCGTCAACCAGCTCGCCGACCCCAAGGTCCTCGCCCAGCAGTGGCGCACGATCAGCAGCCAGCTCAAGGTCGATAAGGTTTACATCGAGTCGCAGCGCAGCCGCGAGGTCGCCTCCGACGCCACCCTCGAGGCCGTGAAGAAATTCTTCCTCGCCCGCGGCGTGCGCGTCGCCGGCGGCATCACGTTTTCCGATCGGCCGGAGCACGGCCAGTTCCGCTCCTTCTGTTACACCGATCCCGCCGACCGCGCCTTCGTCAAAAGCATGGCCGAGCTCACCGCCCGCCACTTCGACGAGATCATCCTCGACGATTTCTTCTTCGTCACGACGAAGAACCCGTCCGACATCGCCGCCAAAGGCCGCCGCTCTTGGACGCAGTTCCGCCTCGACCTCATGGACGAGGTCGGCCGCAACCTCGTCGTCGGCGCCGCCAAGGCCGTCAACCCGAATGTCAGGGTCACGATCAAATACCCGAACTGGTATGAGCATTTCCAGGGGCTCGGCTTCGATCTCGCCGAGGGCCCGAAGATTTTCGACGGCATCTACACCGGCACCGAGACGCGCGACCCCGGCCACACCGACCAGTTCCTCCAGCAATACGAGAGCTACGAAATCATCCGCTACTTCGACAATATCGCCCCCGGCCGCAACGGCGGCGGCTGGGTGGACACCTTCGGCACCCGCTACATCGACCGCTACGCCGAGCAACTCTGGGACACGATGTTCGCGAAGGCCCGCGAGATGACGCTCTTCTTCTGGGGCGGACTGCTCGCGCCCGTCCGTCCCGGCGACCGCGACGCCTGGCACTCCGCACCCACGAGCTTCGACTACGACGCCGCGTTGAAATATCATCCGCCCGGCGTCGCCGCGGCGGATATTCCGCCCGAAGCCACGATGGCCCGCGCCGCCGGCTACGCCCTGGACCAGGCCGACGCGATCGTCGGCCAGCTCGGCCATCCGATCGGCCTCAAGAGCTATCGGCCGCCCCACGGGATCGGCGAAGATTTCCTCCACAACTACCTCGGCATGCTCGGCATCCCGGTCGAGCTCGAACCCGCGTTCCCCGACGACGCCGACGTCGTCCTGCTCACCGCCGACGCCCAAACCGATCCCGACATCGTCGCGAAGATCAAAACCCACCTCCTCGCCGGCAAATCCGTCGTCATCACGTCCGGCCTCCTGCAGGCGCTGAAAACCCGCGGCATCGACGACATCGTCGAACTCGAGCTCAGCGGCCGCCGCTTCTTCTCCGACGGCTACTCCACGGGCTTCTTCCCGCCTCCGGGCAACGTGCTGACCAACGACGCGACCAGGTCGCCCTCCATTCTCTTCCCGCAGGTCGGCTTCCTCACCAACGACGCCTGGGCGCTCGTCAACGCGATGTCCAACGGCGTCGGTTATCCGCTCCTGCTCACCGACCGCTACGGCGAGCGCGGCAACTTCTACGTGTGGACGATCCCCGACAACTTCCACGACCTTTACGACCTCCCGCCGGCCATCACGTCGAAGATCAAGGACACGCTCATGCGCGGCTTCCCCGTGCGCCTCGACGGCCCGAGCCAGGTCGCGCTCTTCGCCTACGACAATCACACGATCGTCGTCGAATCCTATCGTCCCGACGAAACCACCGTCAAAATCGGCGCGCTCGCCCCCGCGACCAGGCTCCGCGATCTCGTTTCCGGCGAAATCACCGCCGGCATCGCACCACCACCGGTGTCCCCGCGATCGCGCGCCGTCCCATCCGAAGCACGCACCAGCTTCGAAGTCCGCATCGCCCCCCACAGCTACCGCGCCTTCGCGATCGAACCGTGACGCAGCAATCGACACAGCCGCGCTGACGCCCGCGCCTGATTTTTGCCGTAGCCGCGAGCGTCAGCGAGTGGCGATTCGTCGCTCCACCTGCTCATGCTCGCAGCTACCTGCTTCCTCTCGCCGCGCCGCGCCCGTCCGGTCGCTCCTCGAACCTCGCACCCTCAAATTCCAAATTTCCGGTCCAGCGAATATTTTCCCGGCCCCGCCAGAAACAGCAGCAGAAACCCGAACCCATACGCGAACGCCACCTCACCCGAGTTCGGCCCGCTGAGGTGCAGGTGATGGTGAAAGACGAACGCCACCATCAGCGTGAAAAACATCCCGAACGCATTCAGCCGCGTGCACAGCCCGGCGATGACCATCAGCATGCCGAACGTCTCGAACCACGTCACCAGCGTGTAGCTGAGTTCCGAGCTGATCCCGATGTAATTCGGGAACGTGTGGAACTCCTTCCGCACGCCATCGAGCGCGAACAGATTCGGCAGATGCCGCGGCTCGTCCTTCCAGCCGGTGAGCTTCCCCCAGCCGTGATAGCGGATCACGAGCCATGCCAGCACGACGCGAAACAGCAGCAGCCCGAGGTCCGCGTTCAACCGGATCAATTGCAGCCCGAGGATTCGCTTCATGATCAGGGATGGAGCGCGTTGTCCTCAATGCGCTTTCGCCGCGGCACCTTCGCCACTCCACTTCGCCACCGCCGCACCGAGCGACTCCGGCGTCCACGCTTCCGGCTGCACCGCGATCCGATAATGCAGCGCCCATTTCGCGGCCGGCGGCAGCGTGCGGATCCTGGGCGCCAGCACCGCGGCGCAGGCGAACCGAAATCCGTTCGCCGCGTTGATCAGATACCACGGCGCCTTTTCGCCGATATTCGCCGGATCGCTCAGGATCGCGATCGCTCCCACGCTTTCACCGTTTTCCGACAGGTTGCACCCGACCGCCGCCGCCGCGGGTCGCGCGCGATCGTGCTCGAAATTTTTCACCGGCCCGTCCGGCGTGACCACGTCCATCGTGAACGGCACCGACGCGAGCCGCGCGCTCAATCCCGCATAGCCGCCGTTCACCTGTCCATCCGGCTCGCCCGGCATCGGCGTGCGATTGAGCACCGCGCCCGCCTCGCCCGCGGTGAAGTCCGCCGTCCACTCGATCGCATAGCTCCCGTCGTTCGCAGGCGCCGAGATTGCGAGCGTCCGCTTTTCCGTCATGTCCACCGCGCCGCCGGGATGCACGTAGCGCAACTCCATCCGGATTGTCGCGCCGCCATCGTCGCGGGTCGCGATCTCCGGCGCACTCCACCGCGTCGCACCCTGCGCCCGGCCGGTCTCGCGGTTCTCCTCCCAATAGTTGGCCCCGTTGATGTATTTCCAGGAAAACCAGAGTCCGTAGTGCCACGGATGGTCCTTCGGCTGGAAATTCGTCAGCGACGGTCCGCCCGCCACCGTCACCGGGTGGAAGAATGGCTTCCCCTTCGCCGGATCGAACGAGAACCGCCACACGACCCTCCCGTCCTTCGTCCACGCCAGCGATCCATCATCGCGCTGCCACGCGGCGCGAACGGACACCAGGCCCATTGCAATCACTAGCATCGCCACGACAAATCTGCCGAAATTCGTTTTCATTGCTTTTGGGGCCACGGATTTCACCGATGGGCCCTGATTGATTCCGCCCCCGATCTGCGCCCATCCGTGTGATCTGTGGCCGTTCATCGCCTTGTTTCCTCACGCGCCCGCCATCCGCAACGCTCCATACGGCGCGCGCTCCGGGCGCGACAACATCGCGTTCGCCTCGTCGTCCTGGATAAACCGCTCCGCCTCGGCGTCCCACCGGAGCGGCCGCCGCAGCTTCATCGCGATCCAGCTCACGATGCAGGCCGCATTCGCCCGGTGCGCGATCGCCGCGGGCGCCAGCGGGGTCTGCCGCGACTGCACGCATTCGAGCCAGTTCTTGTGGTGCGACAGGCTGTGGGGAAAATGCACCGTCACGCCTTTCGGATCGAGCAGCTTCCAGTCGCTCGCATCGAGCGGCTTCAAGGTCGTCGGCGCCGACTTCGGGTCGCTCGATGTCGCCTGCTGTTCGTCGCGCCCGACGAAAATCCAGCCGTCGTCACCGATGAACCGGATGCCGTTCGGAAATTTGTCCGACACCGTCAGCTTCACGTCGCCCGGATAAGTGAGCTCCACGTGATAGGCGCCGTGGACGTTCCAGATCCTGTCGTGCGGCGGAAACTCGCCCCCGCCCTCGACCCGCTTCGGCCCGCTGTGCTCGCAATTCATGCCCCAGTGCGCCGTGTCGAAATGGTGCGCGCCCCAGCCCGTGATCATGCCGAGGCAGGTGCTCTCGTTGCGCAGCCAGCCGGGTCGCGAGAGCACATCCGTCTGCGAGTGCACGCGCTGCTCGGTGTAATAGACCTCCGGCGTCGGCCCGAGCCAGAGGTCGTAGTTCAAATTCGGCGGGACCGGCTGTTCCGGATCGTCGGGCTTCGTCGGATCCGTCGGCAGCCCGATCTCGACCCTCAGCAACCGCCCGGCGCGCCCGCTGCGCACGAGCTCGCAACCTTTGCGAAACTGCTCGTTCGGCCCCCACGAACGCTGCTGGCTGCCGACCTGCAGCACGCGCCCGCTCTTTTCGACCTCGTTGCGCAGCAGCACGCCTTCCGCGTGCGTCATCGTCATCGGTTTCTGCAGGTAAACATCCTTCCCGCCGCGGATCGCGGTGAGCGCCACCTGCGCGTGCTGGTGATCCGGCAGGC
>DASZPP010000400.1:0-7190 GCA_035549975.1 Opitutus sp. | reverse complement strand
GGTAGTGGCCGACGCCATCGTGGATCTCGCGCGCCACCCGATTCCGCTCCCGCGTCGTCGCCAGCTCCTCCGCCTGCGCCGCGTTCTCGCGCAACTGCCGGTTCGCCGCCTCGACTTCATTCCGCAGTTTCAGCGCGACCTGTCGTCCCGTGAGCGCCCGCCGCGTGATCACCGTGAACACGCCCGTGAACGCGAATGCCGTCGCATAGTTCAGCATCGCTTCCGACGCCCCCCGCAACCCATACGGCACGGCATAGATCGCGACGTTGATTCCAAACAGATACACTCCGACCAGCGCCGCATACCGCGGCCGCAGGTCGAAAATCCCCTGGCTCACCAGCGGCAGCACGAGGATGCCCACGAAACCCCGCACCGGGCTCAGCACCAGGATCGCCGTCAGGATCGTGCATTGCAGCCCATAGTAGGCGCTCGCCGGAATCCACCCGCGATATTCCGCGTGAATCCCGCAGAGCACGCCCAACGCCACGTAAGCCGCGCCCAAGGCGAACACCACCGGCACGAGCCACGCCGCATCGTGGAAGTAGTATTGCTTGGGCAGAAACGTCGCATAGCAGGTCAACGCCACGGTGCCGTAGGCGAAGGCGCCATAGAGTTTTCCCTCGCGGGCCTGCGCGGGTTGGTCGGTCGGCTCGGACATGCCGCGCACCCTACCACAGCCCGTCCGCCTGGCGATATAGGAAGAAGGTCATGTTTCGCCGTGACCACGGCCGTGACCTCCGTGCGATGTCTCGCCCCGGCCGTCCTGTTATGCTCCCGTTGCTCACTCGCCCCCCCCCGATGCTCTCCCTTCAATCCGTCACCAAACGCTTCGGCTCGATCACCGCGCTCGACGACGTCTCTCTCGAAATCGCCGACGGTGAATTCTTCGGCCTTCTCGGCCCCAACGGCGCCGGCAAGTCCACCCTCATGTCGCTCGTCGCCGGCCTGCGCGCGCCCGACGCCGGCACGCTCACGCTCGAGGGCCGCCCGCTCACCACGACCGATCCCGCCGGCCGCACCGCGCTCGGCCTCGTGCCGCAGCACATCGCGCTCTACGTCGATCTCAACGCCGAGCAGAACCTCCACATCTTCGGCTCGCTCTACGGCCTCGGCGGCGCCGAGCTCCGCGCGCGCATCGACCAGGCGCTCGACGCCGTCCAGCTCTCCGATCGCCGACGCGACCAGGTAAAAAACTATTCCGGCGGCATGCAACGCCGCCTCAATCTCGCCGCCGCGCTCCTCCACCGCCCGAAGCTCCTTCTCTGCGACGAACCCACCGTCGGCGTCGACCCGCAGTCGCGCAACGCCATCTTCGAATACCTCGAGCGGCTCAACCGCGACGGCCTCACCATCATCTACTCCACCCATTACATGGAGGAAGCCACGCGGCTCTGCTCGCGGATCGCGATCATCGACCACGGCCGGATCCACGCGCTCGGCACGCTCGACGAGCTCCTCACGCGGCTCCCGTTCACCGACGAAATCGCCTTCGCCGTCACACCCGCCACCGCGCCGCTCGCCGCCGCGCTCTCCGCGCACGGCGACCTTTCCGACTCGACGGACGACATGCACCGTTTCCGCCCCCATCCCGACTTCAGGCTCTCCGCCTTCTACGCGCTCGCCGAGTCGCACGGCGTGCCGCCCCGCACATTCACCCAGACACGGCCCACCCTCGAAGCCGTTTTCCTCCACCTCACCGGCCGCCACATCCGGGAATGATCCAGCCGTCGCCCGACTCCGCCGCTCTCGCCTCTCGCCCCTAGCCTCCCGCCTCGTCATGCACATCCTCCTCACCCTCGTCGCCAAGGACTTCGCGCTCCTTCGCCGCAACCGCGGCGCGTTCGTCCTTTCCATCGTCGTTCCGATCCTCGTGATCTACATCGTCGGCCTCGTCTTCGGCCTCGGCCACAACGACAGCGGTCCGAGCGGCATCCCGCTCGCCGTCGTCAACCAGAGCGACAATCCCGCCGCCCTGACGCTCGTCGACGCGCTCCGTGCCGAAAAAACCTTCCGCGTCATCACGACCACCACCAATCCCGACAAATCCACCCGCCCGCTCACCGCCGCCGACCTCCGTCCGCTGATCCACGACCGCGTTTTCAGCTACGCGCTCGTCATCCCCGCCGACCTCGTCCGCGCCGACCGCTTCGGCATCCATCTCGAAATCCTCTCCGACCCGCGCAACGACATCGAAAACCAGATCGTCAACGGCATGCTCCAGCGCACGATCTTCACCAGCGTTCCCCAGTTGCTCGGCCAGTCGCTCCAGGCCCGGGCGAAAAACTTCATCGGCGCCGACCGCCTCCGCGATTTCAACCACGCGCTCGCCGGCAGCATCGCGCGCAACTTCGGCGGCGACGCCGCCGAGATCGAAAGGAAAATCGCCACCGGCAGCTTCCTGCCCGGCGCCGTCTCCACTCCCTCGACACTCGACCCGCAACCTTCGACCAAACAATCGGCGGACGGCGATTTCCTTTCCCGCCTCGTCTCCATCGATCGCGAGCAGGTCGTCGGCAAGGACGTGAAGAGTCCCACCGCGACGCGCGTGGTCGGCGGCTACGCCGTCATGTTTCTCCTCTTCGCGCTCAGCAACGCCGCCGCCGCATTCGCCGACGAGCGCAACGCCGGCCTCTTCCAGCGCCTGCTTTCCTCGCCCGCCAGCCGCGGGCAGCTTCTCTGGAGCCGCTTCATCTACGGCGTCCTCTTCGGGCTCATCCAGTTGTTCGCCCTCTTCCTCGCCGGCCATTTCCTTTACGGCGTCGATGTCTTCGGCCACTTCGGCGGACTGCTTCTCGTCTGCGCCTCGGTGGCCGCCGCATGCACGGGTTTCGGCATGGTGATCGCGGCGATCACCCGCTCGGCCGAGGCCGCGCGCAGTCTCGCCACCCTCCTCACGATCGGCATGAGCGCCGTCGGCGGCGCGTGGTTTCCCGTGAGCTTCATGCCCGAGTTCATGCAACGCATCGCGCATTTCACGATCGTCTATTGGGCGATCGAAGGTTTCGGCGCCGTTCTCTGGGCGGGCAACGAGCTTTCCCAAACCCTCCCCATCGTCGGCATCCTGCTCGGCACGACGCTCGTGGTCATGATCGTCGCCGTCTGGCGCTTCAACCGCAGCCCGATGTTCGATTGAGCACCGGGAACGTGCCAGTCCTCTGGCGGTTGGCTCGAAAGCCAGCAGAACGATGGCATGCCTCCGATCGGCGACGCGACGCCGCGTCGTCTTCGCGATTCGGCCCGCGATCCACCTGCGCTCTCCGCTTTCGCAACTCCGCTACATCCAAGTTTAACTGACGCAACGAAGGGGTGAAGCCCCTATATCGCTTTCTGCCGGCGCAGGTGTAGATTGAGGTGTTATGAGCGACCCCGTTACCCCTCACCACAAGAATTCGGCCGCGCCTGCCATCATCGCCGCCTTGCTCGGACTCGCACTCGTCGTCGTCGCTGCCCTGCTCGGCAGCAAACTCAGCGCTGCCAACACCCGTGCGGACAACGCCGAAAGCGAGGTTGCAAAGGCGAAGGCCGCGACCACCGACGTCCAAGGCAAGCTCGATCAGGCCCAGTCACATTCCGACGACCTGCAGAAACAGCTCGATGCCGCGACCGTCGAAAAAACGCAGTTGACCGCGCAAATCGCCGCCGCGAAAGCCCAGACGGCCAAGGTCCAGCAACAGCTCGACGACGCCAATGGCCGGTTCGACAAGCAGAAGCAGGACCTGCAGGAGCAATCCTCCCGCGCCGACAACCTCGAGTCGCGGCTCACCCAATCGGAGACCAGCCTCGCCAACGCGCAGCGCCAGATCGCCGACGCCAAGGGTGTCGCCAATCAGGCGCAGCAGCAGCTCGACGGCGCGAACAAGAAGGTCGACGACCTCGAAGGCCGCCTGAAAGCCGCCCAGGACCAGGTCGCCGAGCTGCAGAATCCCAAGAAGCGTCGGTAAAACCGCGGAGGGCGCTCCGCCGCCGCCGGCTGCCGTTGATTCATCTCTGGCGTCTTGCCGGCGGGTCCGCCCAAGTCCGCAAGCCACCGACGAACGCGATTCCATTCGCACTTGGTTTCGGCGCCGCTTTGTGACAGCCGCGGTCACCATTCACCGCCACAATTTTCCGCCGGTCGGAGGTTTTGCGAAGATCCCGGCAGCGTTGCGACTTACGGCAGTCCGGCTTTTTGGAGGCAGGTGGCTTCACCTTGCAGAACCGCTCCAAAAGCCGGACTGCCGGCTCGCCAAAATCGCCGGGCCGCCACAACGTGTCCTTTCGCATGTCCGCCGACCTTGTCCAGCTCGTCACCTCCATCGCCCAGCGCGCCCGCGACGCGTCGCTCGCGCTCGCCACGGCGCCGGCCCCGGCCAGGAACGCCGCGCTTCTCCGGCTCGCCGATCTGCTCACTTCGTCCGCCGACACGCTTGCCGACGCCAACCGCCAGGACCTCGAGTCGCCTGACTCCGTTCACCTGACACCGGCTCAACGCGACCGCCTCACGCTCACGCCCGCGCGGCTCGCGCACCTCGCCGCCAGCGTCCGCCAGGTCGCCGCACTGCCCGACCCTGTCGGCGAACTCCTCGAGGAAACCATCCGCCCGAACGGCCTCGTCCTCCGCAAAGTCCGCGTGCCCATCGGCGTGATCGGCATCGTCTACGAGGCGCGCCCCAACGTCACGATCGACTGCGCCGTCCTCTGCCTGAAAAGCGGCAACGCCGCCATCCTCCGCGGTGGCAAGGAATCCTTTCACACCAACATGGCCCTCGCCGCCCTCGTCCAGCAGGCGATCGCCACCTCCGATCTTTCAACTTTCAACCCTCAACTTTCAACCGGAGCAGTGCAACTGCTCCCCACCACCGATCGAGCCGCCCTCACGACACTCCTCAAGCTCGACACCCTCGTCCACTGCATCATCCCGCGCGGCGGCGAGGGCCTCATCCGCTTCGTCGCCGAAAACAGCACCATCCCCGTCATCAAACATTTCAAGGGCGTGTGCTTCGTCTACGTCGACCGCGCCGCCGACCTCGCGATGGCCGAAAGGATTCTCGTCAACGCCAAGCTTCAGCGCCCCGGCGTCTGCAACGCCGCCGAGCAGCTCCTCGTCCACCGCGACGTCGCCGAAAAATTTCTCCCGCTGGCCGCCCGGGCACTGAGCTCCCAGCTCTCAGCCCTCGGCTCCCAGCCCTCCCTCCAGCTCCGCTGCGACCCTGCCAGCCTCGCAATCCTGCGCTCTCAGCTCTCAGCTCTGAGCTCTCAGCCCTCCGGTCTCTCAACCTTCAACTCCCAATTTTCAACTGCGCTCGCGCCCGCGAGCGCCTCCGACTACACCACCGAGTTTCTCGACACCATCCTCGCCGTCCGCGTCGTCGATTCGCTCGAAGCCGCCATCGCCACGATCAACCGCGACAGCTCGGGCCACACCGACGCGATCGTCACCGACGACGAGCCCGCCGCGCGGAAATTCCTCGCGGGAGTCGACAGCGCCGTCGTCGTCTGGAACGCCAGCACGCGTTTCAACGACGGCTTCGAGTTCGGCCTCGGCGCCGAGATCGGCATCAGCACCGACCGCCTTCACGCCCGCGGTCCGATGGGCCTGCGCGAGCTCTGCACCTACAAATGGCAGGTCACCGGCTCCGGCCAGATCCGCACCTAGCGCATTTTAAGTTGAACTGTAGCCGCCGATGCCGTGGTCGCTGCGAGCGTAAGCGAGTGGAGATTTCGCTCCCTCGCTCACGCTCGCGGCTGCACTTTTTCTGAATCTGCCGCAGCGCCGGCATCCGGCCGGCGCCGATTCGCTCCCGTCCGCCGTTTCCATCCAGCGTTGTAGCGGCGATCCCTGACCGCCGCCGCCATCTCGTCCCTCCCGATGAAACTCGTCGTCCTCTTCGGCCGCCCCGCCGTCGGCAAGCTCACCGTCGCCCGCGAACTCGCCACGGTTTCCGGCTGGCGCCTGTTTCACAATCATCTGGTCGTCGACGCACTCCTCGCCGTCTTCGACTTCGGGAGCGCGGCGTTTGTCGAGCTCCGTGAACGGATCTGGCTCGACGTTTTCCGCGCCGCCAGCGCCGCCGGCACGCCCGGCCTCATTTTCACCTTCAGCCCCGAACAGACCGTGCGCCCGTCGTTCATCGACCAACTGCTCACCGGGGCTCGCGCTCGCGGCGACGCGCTGGAGTTCATCGAGCTCACCTGCCCCGAATCCGAGATCGAACGCCGCCTTGACAACGCCTCGCGCCGCGCCACCGGCAAGATCACCTCGCTCGATCTTCATCGCCAGCTCGCGCGCGACGGCGCCTTCGACCGCCCGGTCATGCCGCCGGCCGGACTGCGCCTCGATACCAGCCTGCTCTCCGCTCCCGAAAGTGCCCAACGCATCTGGCGCCATGTGCAAACCTGACGGCACATCGTCGCATGGATTTCGCGCGCGCCCATCTTGGCCACGCTGCCGCGCCACGAAGCGTACTCGTCGACGCGAGAGCTTGGTTCCGCGAGGCCTTGCTCCAACAACCCAAGCCTTGCGCCCGGCCGAGCTATGAACCTTTCTGGCGATGATGAGCCGTTCCGGGCAAGGCGATAGGGCACGGGCGAACAACGATGGGCACCGGTGCTCCGTTGCCACCGGCCAGGTTTTTTTGGCGAACGCCCGTGGTCGCTTAGCCAAAAATAAATGAGCCCGCGGCTGCCAGCTCCGGTTCCGCAGGTTCCCGTCCGTGACCTTGCACGTGCGATTGGATTCTACGAGTCGCGGCTCGGGTTCGCGCTGGATTGGAAGTATGAAGACGGCATTGCGGGAGTTTCGCGGGAAGACGCCCGGCTGTTTCTCGATCGAGTCACCGACGGTCCGCTTCATCCCGTTCGAGTCTGGCTCAATCTCAGCTCCGTGCCTGAAGTCGACGCGCTTCATTCGGAATGGCGGAAATCAGGTGTGCCGATTGTTGCCGGGCCCGAGCAGAAACCGTGGGGCATTTATGAGTTCATGGCCGAGGACTGCGACGGCAATTCCTACCGGGTATTCCATGATACCGAAACGCCCAAACAGAAAAAAGACTGACCCTCATCGATGAGATTACGCGACTCGAACCACTCGCCAGAATAGTTCGCCAAAAAGACCCATCAGATGACCAAACTCCGTGTAGAAAGCTTCACCATTTCGATCGACGGCTTTGGCGCAGGCCCGGACCAGAGCCTTGAGAACCCGCGTGGCGTCG
>DASZPP010000399.1:0-5347 GCA_035549975.1 Opitutus sp. | reverse complement strand
CCGTGATGAATCCGCTGCCGTCCATCGCCTCGAGGGCGACGCGACCGTGGCCGCGATCGAGGACGCGAAAGCGCGCTTTCGGGCTTTCCGCTTCCTTCGAGCCCGGGCGCGCGAAATGCAGCAGCCCGAGCGGATGAACCCACGCCACGTCGCCGTTAGCGAGATTTGTCAGCGTGACGACTTTGCCGAGCGGCACGTGCTGCGAGCGATCGGCCATTGGTTCGTCGATGTGAAAGCGGGCGAAATCCGCATAGCCGCCTTCGCGGCCCGCGGTGTTGAAGGCGAAGAGGGCGTAGCGGGTGCCTTGAAAGGTTTTCAATTGATAGGGCAGCGGGATCTCGCCGCCGATGTCGGTGAAAGTCCTGTCGTCGGCGCTGTAGCTGAGTCGGGCGACATCGCGGTCGTAGTCGCCCGTCGCGCGGAGAAAGAGATGCGGCGAGGAAAGCGGCTGCTCAACCGCCTCGTTCGTGAGCTGGTCATACCAGCGGAGGACCAGGCCGGCGCCGGTGCGGACGACGCCGAGCGTGGCAAAGGGCATGTTGAGCAAACCGAGCCCGGCGGTGTCGCCGGGCTGCAGGCCGGCAGCGTCAAGTTCGACGGTGGCTGACGAGACCGGACCGATCACGCGCTGCGTGAGCGTGTTTCGGGCCCAGAGAAACTGCGTCGCCGGCATCGTGTGCAGCCGCAGCACGCCGGGTTTTTCCGCCAGCGACCATTTCGAATCATCGGGCGCGTGGTTCCACTGCCAGATGGGATGGAGCTTCGGGTCGGAAAAATCGTCGCTGCGAACGTAAGGCGCGGTCGGTTCAACGTGGGCCGCGACGGCGGGCTTGAACCACGTGCGCGGCGAGCGGCCGAGATTTCCCGGCAGGCCGAAGTAGGGCCAGCCGTCGTGCCACGTGACCGGCGAGAGGCAGGTCGTGCGGCCGACTGAGCGGAAGTCCATCATCGAGAAACCCCACCAGTCGCCGTTCGGTAGATCGACGATGCCGCCCTGGTGCATCGGGTCGGCGCCGAGGAAATTTCCGCCAGCCGGCGAAAGGGCAAACTTCGCGCCGGGCTCGGGGACGCTGCGGCCGAGCCCGACGTTCTGCACGAACGAGCCGCGCTCGCGGCCCATGGTTTCGTTGTCGGCGATGACGACGGTTTCGTAGGGTCCTTCGGGCCGGTCGGCGCGCGCGCACTGCATCCGGCCGACGGGCGCATAGTTCGCGCTGATGATGTAGTATTTTCCGTGGACCTTGTAGAAGTGATGACCCTCGCCCATGCCGCTGCCGGCGGGAATCAGGACGCGTTTCGTTTCGGGAATGATGTCGCTCAGGTCCGGTTTGAGTTGCGCGAACATCACCTCGTTGTAGTTCCAGACGGCGTAGATTTTCCCGTCGTCGTCGAACAGGACCGACAAGTCGTGCAGCGAGCTGCCGAGTTCCGTGTGCTTCCACGGGCCGGCCGGATTCGTGGCGGTGAAGAGCTGGGTCTTGCGGCCGTTGACGTTGGAGAAAAGGTAGAACGTGCCGTCGTGATAGCGGATGCACGGCGCCCAGATGCCCTGGCCGTAGATCTCCTTGCCATCCTCGAGCCGGTAAGCCGGCCCGTAATCGAGCCGGTCGGTGGCGTAGCTGAGCCATTGCCAATTCACCAGATCCTTCGAGTGCAGGACGACGAGGCACGGCATCGTGTGCATCGTCGTGCCGGCGAGATAGAAGTCATCGCCGACGCGGATGATGTCGGGATCGGAAAACTCGTCGTAGAAAAGCGGGTTTGTGTAGGTGCCGTTGCCATTGTCGGCGGTCCACGAAACTGGACGCGTCATCGCGGGCGCGGCGGCATCGCCGGGCGAAGTGACGGAAAACGCGAGGCACGCGGCGAGCAGGATCGAGACGGGGTTGCCCCACGCGAGCGCGGGACGGCCGGCGGATGATTTCATTGATTGAACTATTTTTTTGCCGGGAAACGAAGCAAGGTGACCGAGTAGGGCGGAAAGGTGCGCGTGAACGACGCGGCGGCGTTCGTGAGCGGTTCGTCCCGCGGCGCGACGTTCGTCGGATGCTCCACCGAGTTCACCGCGGCGGGTGCACCCGCGAGCACGATCGCCTTGCCGGCGCCGACTTGGCCGGCGCCGTCGAGATGGATTTCAGTCTCGAGCGGCGTCGCGGCGGTGTTGACGACCTTCACGATCAGCTCGCCGCTGGCGTCGACGTAGGAGGCCGAGGCGAAGGCGGCGGCGGTCGGTAGATGCTGCTCGTCGGTTGCGTCCATGACGAGTTTGCCATCGACGTAACCGCGCGCCGTGTGGCCGTTGACCTCGAGCTTCAGCTCATACCAGCGGCCGGTCTGGACTGTAAACGGGGTGCCGGGTCCGTAGGCCTCGCGGCCGCCGTTTTCGGAAACTTCGCAGCGCGAGACGGTGTTGCCCCAGCCGCCGAGATTCCACCAGCGGTAATTTTCGCCGTCGGTCGAGTGCCAGAGCACGATGAAGCCTTCGTTCCCGCCGAGCTTCCGGGCGCGCAGCGTGACGGTGTAGTTCGTCCACACCGGGTCGCCGGCGAGCGCCCACGATTGCGGGGCCTCGGCGGGCGGGCGAACGACACCGTCCTCGAACGACCAGCGGCGGTGCGGAAAACGCCACTGGTCCGGCTGCTTGATGAGGTTGCCGGAGGAAAGTTTTTGCCCGTCCGCTCCGGTGACGACCAGGTCGGTGTATTCGACGCGGGTTTGATACGCGCCGACACCGACGAGGCCGTGCGGGTGCGGGTCGACCGGCGCGACGACTGTGGGAACGTCGAAGGTGGTTGGCACGACGACGTCGCCCTTGTTCGCGCCGAAGGCGGCGAGCACATAATAGCTGGGCGACCCGAACGCGTGCAGCGCGTCGTAGCCGATGAGGTTGGTGTTCCACTGCCAAGCGCGCGGGTAGCCCTTTGCGGGATCAGCTGGATTCACATTCACGAAGAGCGGCGCGTAGCATTCCATGAGGACGTCGTCGGAATTGCGCTCGAGACCCATTGCGAACACGGCGTCGGACAACGCGGACATGAGGTTGGGCGTTGGTGAGCCACCCTGCGTGGCCCATTCGCCCATGAAGACCTTGACGCCGTCGGGCTTGCGGCCGTCCGGATGGCCGGAGCCGACGTCGTAGCGGGTGAACTCGCGCAGCATGGTCGACGAGCCGGCGTAGATGTGGTCGTCGACGAGGTCGGGCTTGAAGCTTTTCACCGGCGTCGTCGCGATGATTTTTAGCTGCGGATATTTGGCGCGGATCGCCTTCGCCATTTCCGCGAAGCGGCCCTCGTAGCTGCCGGAGCGATCGAAGAAATCCTCGTTGCCGATCTCGACGTAGTGAAGCGGGAACGGTTCCGCGAAGCCGTCGGACGCGCGGCGCCCGCCCCATTCGCTGTCCGCCGGGCCCATGACGTACTCGATTTCGTCGAGCGCCTCCTGCGTGTAGAGCGCCATCTCGGGACTGCCGGGCTTGGCGTAGTCGCCGTCGAGCACGTAACCGGCGAAGAGCGCGAGGACGGGCTCGGCGCCGAGCTGCTTGCACCACAGCAGATATTCCGGGAGCCCGAAGCCGTCGCTGCTGCGATAACCCCAGCAACCCATGTGACCGGGCCGTTCGTCGGCGGGACCGATCATCGTCTTCCACGCAAAACGATCGGCGAAGCGTCCGCCCTCGGCGTAGTTGCCGCCGGGCAGCCGGATGAATTTCGGGTGCATGGCGGCGAGCAGTTTCATGATGTCGGGACGCAGGCCGTTCGGCGTGTTCTCGTAGGTCGGCGGGAAAAGCGACACGAAGCTGAAGTCGATGCTGCCGGTGCCGTTCGCCGAAAGGAGAAAGCGGGCGCTGGCGGTGGTCGGCGCATCGGCCGGCGTCGTGAAGGTGAGCGCGTATTTTTTCCACGCGCTGCTGATCGGTGCGGTTTCGGCCCGCGTGACGGCGTGGTTGCCGGCGTCCGTGACGAGCGAGGCGGTGACCGGCCCGGCGAAGCCGTCGTTGCCGCGCGCGTAAAAGGTCGCGGTATATTTCGTCGACGGCTTCACGGGCACGCCCCAGTAGCCGTCGTTGGCGACGCCGCCCAACCCGCCGGCGAGCGTGAGCCGAAGGTTCAGGGGCAGCGCGGCGTTGACGGGATCGGTCGTATTCGTCGCGGCGGTGGCCGAGCCGACGACCGACCAGTGCGGCGGGACAACCCCAAGCGGCGGTCGCGGATCGCGTGGCGAGTGATCCGGCGCCGGATCCTGGAACGTCCGATTCTGGATCAACTCGGCGAAAAGACCGCCGTCGTAGCTGTGGTTGATCTCCTCCGTCATGAGCCCGTAGAAGGCCGGCGGGATCGCATGGCCCGGGTGGCGGAGATCGATGTCCAGCCGCGCGGGGGTGGCCAGGGCCGCGGATGCAGCCAGGATCGGCCAGCCGAGGAGCAGGCAGCCGAGTCGGGTGAAGGTTGGGACGAGCGCGGTTGTTTTCATGCTGCGGTGCGGTGTAAGAAAGATGGCGGAGTGGGGTTTCACGGAAGATTCGGCGGATGGCTCACGGCGTCGGAATCAGGCGGACCAGCACGACACCATGCGGCGTGACTTTGGCCTCGAAGTGGTCCTTGAATTCTCCGAGGTCCTGCTGGCGCCAGAGATCACGAACGAGGAACGTCGTGCCGACGTGCGGCGTCGGGAGATTGCCCCACGGGCCCCATTTCACGGCGATGGTGGTTTCGGTTTCGCCGCGGTTGAAGAGGCCGACGGCGATCGAGCCGTCCGCGAGCGTCTTCGCGTAGACGACCTTGCCGTCGACATTGCTGAACTGCGTGGCCTGTTGGCCGAGCGGATCCTGGTCAATCGCGAGCACCTCGTCGTTGGTGAGCAAGCTGAGGGTGAAGTTGTCGAGCTGCGAGAGATCGCAGCCGAGCAGCAGCGGCGAGGACAGGAGGCACCACAGGCTCATGTGCGAGTATTGCTCGTCGGGCGTGAGGCGCGTCGGGTGAAGGTTTGGACCCCAGCCGACGCGGCCGAGCACGAGCATGTCGGGATCGCTCCAGTGGCCCGGGCCGGTGTAGGCGGCCCAGCGGTCCTGCGAGAAGCCATTGCGGCTGACGCTGTCCCACGTATCGACGATGTCGCCGGTGGTGCGCCAGAGGTTGGCGAGCCGGGCGTAGTCGGGCGCGCTGTTGTAGAGCCCGGTGTTGGAAAGGCTGTAAACGATGTCACGGCCGGTGGCGCGGAGGGCGTCGGTCATTTCGGCGACGTGCGGCCCGTCGTCGGGAAACCAGTCGTATTTGAGATAGTCGACGCCCCACGCGGCCCACTGGCGGGCGTCGGCGGCGGCGAAGGAGTGCGCGCCGAAAGTCCAGTT
>DASZPP010000398.1:0-7920 GCA_035549975.1 Opitutus sp. | reverse complement strand
CGCGACGTTTCGTCTTTTATTGCGGTCGAACACATCCGTGGCCGCGGGTCAGCCCGCTGGCGGACGCCGTTCAGGCACGCGAGCGTGCCGGCCGACGCGCCGCGGCTCGGTTTTTTTGAATCCGCTCTAAACGCGCATCGTCGTCAGCCGCTGGAACCGCGTCCAGAGCGACACCGCCGCGCAGCCCAAACCCGCCGCCAGCGCCGCCCACACTCCGACCGGCCCGAGCGAAAAGTGAAAGGCCAGCACATAGCCGCCCGGCAGCGCGATCACCCAGTAGGCGAAGAACGTGATCAGCGTCGGCACGCGCACGTCGGTGAGCCCGCGGAGCGCCCCCGCTCCCACGACTTGTCCACCGTCGAACAACTGAAACACCGCCGCCACCGCCAGCAGCTTCGTCGCCAGCGCGATGACCGCCGGATCGGTCGTGAATCCCCGCGCCAGCACATGGCCCAGTGTCGCAAATGTCGTCGCCGACAGCAGCATGAAACCGCACCCCATCGCGACCGCCCCGAATCCGATTGCGCGCACCGCTTCGCGCCGGCCTTCCCCCAGCGCCCGGCTCAGCCGCATGCTCACCGCCATCGAAAGCCCGAGCGGCACCATGAACGTGAACGAGGCGCAGCTCAGCGCCACCTGGTGCGCCGCGAGCGCCGTGGCGCCGAGCCAGCCCATCATGAGCGCCGCCGCCGCAAACGCACCCGATTCGAAGAGCAGGCTGCCCGCCGCCGGCAGTCCGATCGTCAACAGCGACTGCAACCGTTCCCACGCCCACCGTCCGCGCGGCGCCGCCCGCACCGCCGCAAATGTCTGCGAGCGCCGCAGCCAGAGCGCGATCGTCACCACGGCCAGGCTCCGCGCCGTCAGCGTCGCGATGCCCGAACCCACGAGCCCCAGCGCCGGCGCGCCCCAATGTCCCCAGATGAAAATCCAGTTGAGCAACGCATTCAGCCCGACGTCGCCCAGCATGATGATCATCGGGCCCAGCGGCCGCCCCAGCGACTCCGCGAATTGCCGCTGCACCTGGAAAAACAGCACCGGCAGCAGCGACAGCGAAATCAGCACGAAATACGGCGGCGTGATCGCCACCACTTCCGCCGGCTGCCCGAACCAGCGCAGTCGCGTCGAAATTCCCAGCAGCAGCCCGATCGCCGCCACCGAGACGCCGATCGCCAGCGCGCGCCCGTGCCGCAGCCACGCCGCGCATTCCGCCACCCGGCCCGCTCCCGCATCCCGCGCCGCAAACACGCCGACACCGAGCAGCAACCCCAGCCCCACCACGAAGAAAACGCCGAACACGCCGTGCGTGAACGCCGACGCCGCCAGCGGCACCGTGCCGACCCGCCCGATCATGGCCGCATCCGTGAGGCCGATCAGCATCTGGCTCACCTGCCCGACGATCATCGGCAACGCCAGCGCCAGCGTCGGCCGCAATTCGCGCAGGATCGTCGGTTTCATCAGGCCACCGACGCTGGCCGGGAATCGGGTCGAACTCACGACCGAAAGCGCCGCGACTCATCCACACCACCGCCATTTCTTCCAGCGCTTTTGTAGCGGCGGTCCGTGACCGCCGTGGTTGCGACGCCGCCTGCGGCCCGGGCATCGCGAAGCGTGATTCGCCTCTCGCCGCCGCGCCTGATCCGGCACCACGACTTTGGGTTCGCGACCGACATCGCGACCGTCATCATGTCGCCCATCGTGCCCGCGTCCGCCAAACTCACCGCGAGGAGCCTGCTTCTGTTGGCCATCGCCTTCGCGATCGGCGTCGCCGGCGCGGTTTGGTTCACGCACCGGCCAACGACATCGCCGAAGCCGACGGTCACGATTCAGGATGGCAAGACGATCGATTTCTCCAGCGGCAAACCCGTCATCAAGGACAACCCGGACGAAAGGAAGATCATCGCCGACAGCGTCGCCGAAATGGCGGCCGCAGCGAAAGACGTCACGTTCGCGCCCACACCGCCTGCCGTCGCGGAAAAAAATCCGGCGAAGCCGCCCGCGAAGGAGCCCGCGAAAACGCCCTAGCATCGAATCCCCGAAGAAACTTTGAAATGGGCATCAGATCATTTCTGTCGTCCTGAGCGGAGCGAAGAATCCAGCGCGAAACTCGCAGCCGGATCCCTTCGTGGATTCTTCTCTTCGCCCGGACTGTCGCCGCGGCGCCAGCGAGCGGCGGGCGCAACGATCACCGCGCCTCGCGCACGCGAATCGTGTAGCGTCGCGCCTTCATTTCCCGCGACACGAAGCGCACCGCCTCCGTCGCGCCGGAGGACAGTGCAAAAGCCTGAAACGGCGTGTCGTCCCCCACGCTGAGTCCATCGACGTCCTTGAACACGCAGTCCGTCTCGACCTGCAGCGGATGATCCTCGTGGTTCTTCACGTTCGCAACCACCTCGAACCGCCCGTCCGGCAGCACGCGCTCCTGCAGCCCGGTGCAATTCACGCCTGCCACGGCGCGGTCGAGCTGCACAAATGTCTCCGTGTCGGCCATGGTGTATTTCGTCGAGTCCTGCGGCTGCCACGAGCGCGGCCCGCCGGCGCAGCCGGCGAAAAGCCAGGCGCCCGCGATCACCGCCAGGACGGCGTGTCGGTTCGATTTGCTCATGGTGTCGGGGGTGTAGTCGGTCGGTCGGGTGAGACTGCACCACCGCCGCGAAGTTCAATCCGATTGTCCCTCGCGCCCAACCGCCTCCAGCCCAACCCTCTCCGCCGCGTTTCTACTTCGCCGGCACCGCCCCGCCCGCCGCCAGTTCCTCCGGCGCGGCCTCGGTGCGCTTCCGCCGGAGCCGGTGCTCGAGCCGGTCCAGATAAACATAAATCACCGGCGTGATATACAGCGTCAGCGCCTGGGAAAACACGAGCCCGCCGACCACCGCGAGCCCGAGCGGCCGGCGCGAATCCGCGCCCGACCCGAGCCCCAGCGCGATCGGCACCGCCGCCGCCATCGCCGCGAAGGTCGTCATCATGATCGGCCGGAACCGCACCAGGCAGGCCTCGAAGATCGCCTTCTCCGCCGACTCCTCGCCGCCGGCCCGCTTCGCCAGCGCAAAGTCGATCATCATGATCGCATTCTTCTTCACGATGCCGATCAGCAAAATGATGCCGACGTAGCCCATGATGTTCAGCTCCTCGTGAAAGAGCCACAACGTGAACAGCGCCCCGAAGCTCGCCGCCGGCAGGCCCGACAGGATCGTCAGCGGGTGCACGAAATTCTCGTAGAGAATCCCCAGCACGATGTAGATCACGAGCACCGCCGTCGTGATCAGCAGGCCCATGCCCGCGAGCGAGGAGGCGAACGCCTGCGCCGAGCCCACGAAGCTGTAACTGATCGTCGCCGGCAGTTCCTTCTGCGCGATCTCGTCGATCGCCGCCGTCGCGTCGCCCAGCGACACGCCCGTTTTCAAGTTGAACGACAGCGTCACCGCCGGCAGCTGCCCGAGGTGGTTCACCGTCAGCGGGCCGACGTCGCGCCGCAGCGTGGCGACCGTGTCCAGCGACACGAGCTTGCCCGACCGCGTGCGCAGGTAGATCAGCGGCAGCGCCGAGGCGTCCCGCTGGTATTCCGGCGCGACTTCCATGATCACGTAATACTGGTTCGTCGGCGTGTAGATCGTGGAAACCTGCCGCGTGCCGAACGCGCTGTAGAGCGCCTCCTCGATGTCGTCGGGTGTCACGCCGAGCGTCGCCGCGCGGTCGCGGTTGATGTCGACCCGCACCTGCGGGCTCGTCACCTGCAGGTCGGAGTTCACGTCGACGAGCTGCGGCAGCGCGCGGAAGCGTTTCTCCATTTTCTCCGACACCGCGTAGAGTTCCTTTAGGTCGCTCCCGAACATCGTGAACTGATACAGCGCCTTCGTAAGGTGACCGCCGATCCGGATCGTGGGCGGCACCTGCGGATAAACCCGCAGGCCCGGGATCACCGACAGCTTTGTCCGCAGGTCGTCGAGGATCGCGCTGACCGGCGGCCGCTGGTTGCGCGGCACCAGCCGCATGAACATCCGGCCCTGGTTGCCCGTCGGGCTCGAGCCGCTCGCGCCGATCGCCGACATCATCGCGTCGACATAGGGCTGCTGCGCCACGATCGCCGCCGCGGCCTGCTGGTGGCGCGCCATCTCCTCGAACGAGATGTCCTGCGCCCCTTCCGTGAACATGAACACCAGCCCCGTGTCGTCCGTCGGGATGAAACCTTTCGGCAGCACCTTGAGCATCACCGCCGTCAGCACCACCATCGCCGCCGCCACGAGCACCACGGGAACGCGGTGCCGCATGCTCGCGTGCAGCGTCCGTTCATACCACCGCAGCAGCGTCTCGAACATCCGTTCGCACCACGCGTAACGCTTGCCGTGCGGCGCATCCTTCGCGGGCGCCGCACCGACGGCCGGTTTCAAAAACCGGCTGCACAGCATCGGCGTCAGCGTCAGCGACACCCCGCCCGACACGAGGATCGCCGCCGTGATCGTCACCGCGAACTCGTGCAGCAGCCGCCCGAGGATGCCGCCCATGAACATCAGCGGGATGAACACCGCCACGAGCGACAGCGTCATCGACAGGATCGTGAACCCGATCTCGCCCGCGCCCTTGAACGCCGCCTCGCGCACCGACTGCCCCGCCTCGATGTGCCGCACGATGTTTTCCAGCATCACGATCGCATCGTCGACGACGAAGCCGACCGACAGCGTCAGCGCGAGCAGCGAGAGGTTGTCCAGCGTGTAGCCGCAAAAATACATCGCGACGAACGTCCCCAGCAGCGCCATCGGGATCGCGAAGCTCGGGATCACCGTCGCCCACACCGACCGCAGGAACACGAAGATCACCATGATCACGAGCGCGATCGACAGGACGAGCGTGAACTGCACGTCGCGCAGCGACTCGTGCACCGCCTCCGACCGGTCGTGCAGCACATCGAGCGTCACCGACTGCGGCAGTTGCTTCCGGAACGCCGGCAGCAGCGCCCGCACGCGCTGGACGACCTCGACGGTGTTCACGCCCGGCTGCTTCTGCACGGCCAGCACGATCGCGCGCGCCGGGTCGAGCTTCCCGCCGTTCAGCGCGCGGCTCGCATACCAGTTCGCCACGCGGTCGTCCTGCACGCTGTCGATCACCTTCGCCAGCTCGCCCAGCCGCACCGGCGCGCCGTTCCGGTAGGCCACGACGATCTTCGTGAACTGGGCCGCGTTCGCGAGCTGCCCGCTCGCCAGCACCTGCACCGCCTGATGGTAGCCGTCGAGGATGCCGGTCGGCTGGTTGACGTTGTGCGCCGCCAGCGCCGTCTTCACGTCGGCCAGCGTGATGCCGCGGCTCGCGAGCAGCCGCGGGTCGAGCCGCACCCGCAGCGCGTATTTTTGCGCCCCGAACACCTGCACCTGCGAAACGCCGTCGACGCTCGAGATGCGCTGGCCCAGCATCGTTTCCGCATACTCGTCCACGACCGAGAGCGGCAGCGTCGGCGAACCGAGCGCGAGGTACAGCACCGGCTGGTCCGCGGGATTCGTCTTCTTCAGCGACGGCGGCGCCGGCATGTCCGACGGCAGCAGCTTCTGCACCGCTGCGATCGCCGCCTGCACGTCCTGCGCCGCGGCGTCGATGTTCCGGTCGAGCACGAACTGCAGCGTGATCTGCGACGTGCCCGTGCTGCTGACCGAGGTCATCGAGTCGATGCCCGCGATCGTCGAGAATTGCTGCTCGAGCACCGTCGCCACCGCGCTCGCCATCGTCTCCGGCGTCGCGCCCGGCAGCGACGCGCTCACGACGATCGTCGGAAAATCCACCGTCGGCAGGTCGCTCACCGGCAACAGCCGGTAGGCCATCGCACCGAAAATGCACACCGCCGCGGTCAGCAGCGTCGTCATCACCGGCCGTCGGATGCAGAGTTCGGGAACGTTCATGTTGTTTGATGGAACCGCGGCGCCCCCGCCGCGCCGTGAGCCGCACTCACGACTTCGCCGGCGCCGCCGACGCCGTCCCCTCCGCCACCGGCACGCCTGACACCGTTCGCGCCTCCACTTTCACGCCCGGCAGCAGCCGCAACTGGCCATCCGTCACGACGGTCTCGCCCGCGTTCACGCCGGCCGCCAGCAGCGTGTCGTCGCCCTGCGTGCGGGTGACCTTCACGTTGCGCAGCTCGACCGTCTGGTCCGGTTTCACCACGTAGATCGTCGAGCCGTTCTGGCTGTTCTCCACCGCGGTCGACGGCACGACAATCGCGCCCTTGTCCAGGCCGATCCGCGTCACGACATAAACGAAGCGCCCCGGCCACAGCACGCGATCCTCGTTCGGGAAGATCGCCTTCAGCGTGATCATGCCGGTCGCCGGGTCCACGGTGTTGTCGATGAAATCGAGCTGGCCGTTTTCGCGCGTGATGCCCGTCGCGCGATCCGTCACCGTCACCGTCGCGCGCCCGGCCGTCATGGCCGCCCGGATCTCGTCCAGCGTGCCTTCCGGCGCCGCGTAAGTCACCGCCACCGGCGCAAGCTGGTTGATCGTGACGATCGTGAAGTCGTTGTCGTTCGCCTTCACCAGCGCGCCTTCGTGCAGCAGCCGCTGGCCCGTCCGGCCCGGGATCGGCGCGCGAATCTCCGTGTAGCTGAGCTGCAGCTCCGCGTTCGCCACCGCCGCCTCCTTCGCCTGCACCTGCGCCTTCGAGGTCTCCGCCTTCGTCACGTATTGGACGTATTCCGATTTCGAAACCGCCGCCTGCTGGTCGAGTTGCTGGTAACGATCGAGATCCGCCTTCGCCTCGTCCGCCTGCGCCCGCGCCGTCGCCAGGTCCGCCCGCGCGCTGCGCAGGCTGTTCTCGAAGGGTCGCCGGTCCAGCGTCACGAGCAGGTCGCCCGCCTTCACGTCCTGCCCTTCCCTGAAATGTATTTCCGCGATCACGCCGTCCACCTGCGACTTCACCGTCACCGTCCGCAACGCCTGCACCGTGCCGATCGACTCCACCTGCCGCGGCACGTCTTCCTGTTTCGCCATCGCGGTTTGCACGGGCACCGCCGGCGTTCCCCCGGCGGTTTTTTTCGCCTCGCCGCAACCGGCCAGCAGCGCGGCCAGCGCCAGCGCGCTGGCGCCGATCTGCGTGATGCGGAGCCAGGAATGTCCAACGTCATTGCGCGTATTCATCAAAGAAGCCTGCCGTGGTAGGCCGCCGCGCTTACCGACGCAAGCCGGCCGCCAAAGTTTCGCACGC
Organism: Opitutus sp.; assembly: GCA_035549975.1. GTDB lineage: Bacteria > Verrucomicrobiota > Verrucomicrobiia > Opitutales > Opitutaceae > Opitutus. The sequence continues at coordinate 737 of DASZPP010000398.1, read as the reverse complement.
TTGCCCCTTCGCCACGCGCCGGTCACTTTTTTCCGTCCCCGTCATCACGGGACGTCGGCCGCCGGCGCCGAAAACCAGCCATCCCTCCGGAATCATGAACGGCTCATTCGTCCTCGCGCTCGACCAGGGCACGACGTCTTCGCGCGCCATCGTCTTCGATCGCCGCGGGCGCGCGCGCGGCGCCGCCCAGCAGGAGTTTGCGCAGCATTTTCCGCAACCCGGCTGGGTCGAGCACGATCCGCGCGACCTCTGGGAAACGACGCGCCGCACCGCGCTCGCCGCCGTCGCCGAGGCCAATCTCACCGGCCGCGACCTCGCCGCGATCGGCATCGCCAACCAGCGCGAAACCACGCTGCTGTGGGAACGCCGCACCGGCCGTCCCCTCGCGCCCGCGATCGTCTGGCAGGACCGCCGCACCGCGCCGCTCTGCGCGCAGCTCACGCGCCGCGGCCTCGCCCCGCTTTTCCGCCGCCGCACCGGCCTGCTGCTCGATCCGTATTTCTCCGGCACGAAGCTCCGCTGGCTGCTCGACCATATTCCCGGCGCGCGCCGCCGCGCCGCGCGCGGCGAGCTCGCCTTCGGCACCGTCGACACCTGGCTGCTGTGGCAGCTCACCGGCGGCACGGTGCACGCCACCGACGTCTCCAACGCCTCGCGCACGCTGCTGCTCAACCTGCGGACGGGCGACTGGGACGGCGCCATGCTGCGCCTGCTGCGCATCCCGCGCGAGGTCCTCC
>DASZPP010000397.1:0-2647 GCA_035549975.1 Opitutus sp. | reverse complement strand
GGACATCCGTGACGAATATCCCGCGGACGTGTGGACGAAGGTCACGATCCCGCTCGACAAGTTCAAGTCGGTCAAGGGCGGGCTCTTCTCCGGCATTTTCATCCAGAGTTACAGCACCACGCCGTATACCACTTTCTTCGTGGACGACATCGTGCTGAGATAGCGCGAAGAACGAGCCGACCTCGCGGGTCAACCCAGGCGCGCGGTGGACCGACGGGCATCTTGAACCGTGGCGTTGCTGGCTGGGTGAGGGTGAGAGCCGGCGAAAAAACTATTTCGCGAAGGGTGCTTCTCCGTTGGCCGATTTTCATCGCCGCAAAACTCCGGGTCAGGAGGATAGGTTGCGCGGGAACGGAGGAAGCGAGGACGCGGAAAGAAGATGGCAGGCGGCGAAACGGTTGGAGCTTTCAGGCACAGCGGAAAGGGCGGGTCGCCGAAGCTGGCACAGGTCGAAACACGAGCCGCAGCGCGGGTGGAAGGCACAGCCCGGCGGCAGGCGGCTCGGGTCGGCGATCTCGCCGGGGACCTCGAGCTTCATCGGCACGTCGGGATCGGGCCACGGCACGGCGGCGAGCAACGCCTGCGTGTAGGGATGCTGCGGCGCGGCGAAGAGCTGCGCGGTCGGCGCGAGCTCGATGATCCGGCCGGCATACATCACGGCGACGCGATCGCAGAAATGGCGGACGACATCGAGATTGTGCGCGACGAAGAGATAGGTGAGTTTGAACTCCGCCTGAAGGTCTTTGAGCAGGTTCAGGATTTGCGCCTGCACGGAGACATCGAGCGCCGAGACCGCCTCGTCGGCCACGACGAGCGACGGACGCATGATGAGCGCGCGCGCAATGCCGATCCGCTGGCGCTGCCCGCCGGAAAACGCGTGCGGGTAGCGCGTGCGGTACCCGGGTTTGAGTCCGACTTTCTCGAGGATGTCGGCGACGCGGCCGTCGAGCTCGGCGCCGCGGGCGAGACCGTGCACGACGAGCGGCTCGCCGACGATCTGGCCGACGGTCATGCGTGGATTGAGCGAGGAGAACGGATCCTGGAACACCATCTGGAGGTGCGGACGGAGCGACTCGAGCGCGGGCTCCGGCAGCGAGGCGAGATCGACGGCCTCGCCATCGGGCGGGCGGAAAAGGATCTGGCCGGACGTCGGGGCGAAGGCGCGCAGGATGCAGCGCGCAGTGGTGGTTTTGCCGGAGCCGGATTCGCCGACGAGCCCGAGGGTCTCGCCGGGTTGGAGGTCGAAGCTCACGTCGTCGACGGCGTGAACCGTGCCGGTGACACGGCGCATGAAACCGCGACTGCGGATGGGGAAGTGCTTCGTCAGTCCGCGGACGGAGAGGAGCGGCGCAGTCATGGCGTGATTTCCTCCGCGCGGACGCAGGCCACGTCGTGGCCGGGCGCGAGCGTTCGCAAGCGGGGCGGGCCGGCGATGTCGCACCGGCCGGCCTGCGCGAAGGCGCAGCGCGGATGAAACGGACAGCCGGGCGGAATCGCGGCAAGCGACGGCACGGTGCCGGGAATCGAGGCGAGCCGCCGGCCGAGATTCAGCGAGGGGATGGATTGGAGCAGGCCCTGCGTGTAGGGATGGCGCGGGTGCTTGATGACTTCGCGCATCGGGCCGCGTTCGACGATCCGGCCGAGATACATCACGGCGACTTCGTCGGCGACCTGCGCCACAACGCCGAGATCGTGCGTGATGAGCAGCACGGAACAGCCAAGCTCGTGTTGCAGCGAACGGATGAGCTGGAGGATTTGCGCCTGGATCGTGACGTCGAGCGCGGTGGTCGGTTCGTCGGCGATCAGCAGCTCGGGGTTCGTGATCAGCGCGATCGCGATGCCGACGCGCTGGCGCATGCCACCGGAGAGCTCGTGGGGATATTGATCGTAGCGGCGGTCGGGCGCGGAGAGGCCGACCTTCCGCAGCATTTCGACACCGCGCCGGCGGGCCTCGGCGCTGGAGACCGGCTCGTGAAGCTGGAGCGCCTCGGCGAGATGATCGCCGATCGTATGCACGGGCGAAAGCGCAGCGACGGGCTCCTGGAAAATCATGCTCACGACGCCGCCGCGGACGGCGAAGAGCCGCGGGTCGCGCTCGGCGAGTTGCACGATATCGAGCGCGGCGCCACGGCGCGGACGGAGAAGAATTTTTCCGCCGACGATCCGGCCGGGTTTCTGGATGAGCCGGAGGATCGAGTAGGACGTGACGGATTTGCCGCAGCCGGATTCGCCGACGAGCGCGAGCGTGCGGCCGCGCGGGATCGAAAACGTGACGCCATCGACGGCCGGCAGCACGCCATCCTCGGTGAGGAAGTGCGTCTGCAGATTCTCGACCTCGAGAATGATGTCGGCGCTCGGGTCAGCGGGCGGCATAGGGATCGGCGGCGTCGCGCAGGCCGTCGCCGAGGAAGTTGAAACAGAGCACCGTCAGAACGATCAGGACGACGGGCGTAAGGAGCCACGGGTAGTTGGCGACGGTCTGGATGCTGAGGCAGTCCTGCAGCAGCACGCCCCAGCTCACAATCGGCGGACGGAGCCCGAGGCCGAGGAACGAAAGCGACGTCTCGCCGAGGATCATCGCGGGCACGCTCAAGGTGAGGACGACGATGATGTGGCTCGTGAAACCCGGCAGCAGGTGCCGGAAAAG
>DASZPP010000396.1:0-8784 GCA_035549975.1 Opitutus sp. | reverse complement strand
TGGGCGGAGAACTGGGAGCTAAAACAGCGTGCCGGCGTGCATGAGGTAGTGCTCGACGATCGGGCCGATCGCCAATGCGGGCAGAAAGGTCAGCGCGCCGACGAGCAGCACGGTGCCGATAAGCAGCACGACGAAAGTCAGGCCCTCGGTGCGGAACGTGCCGACGCTCGCGGGCACGAGCTTTTTCGCGGCGAGATGGCCGGCGAGCGCGAGGATCGGGACGATCATGAGAAAACGGCCGATGAGCATCGCGACGCCGCCGGTGACGTGGTAGTGCCAGTCGCCGTCCGGTGGGTTGCCGGTGAGGCCGGCAAAGGCCGAGCCGTTGTTGCCGACGCTCGAGCTGTAGAGATAGAGCATTTCGCTGAAGCCGTGCGGGCCGGCGTTGTTGAGACCGGCCGGGCCCCACTTCGAAACGGCGGCCCACGCGGTGCCGCCGAGGATGGTCGCGGCCAGCACCATGAGGGCGAGCATCACGAGCTTCACGTCGTAGGCTTCGATTTTCTTGCCAAGGTACTCGGGCGTGCGGCCGACCATCAGGCCGGCGATGAACACGGCGAGCACGACGAAGATGAGCATCCCGTAAAGGCCGGCACCGACGCCGCCGAAGATCACCTCACCGGTCTCGATGTTGAAGAGCGGGACGAGGCCGCCAATCGGCGTGAAGGAATCGTGCATGGCATTCACGGCGCCGCACGAGGCGTCGGTCGTGATGGTGGCGAAGAGGGCGGAGTTGAAGATGCCAAAACGGACCTCCTTGCCCTCCATGTTGCCGTCGGCCGCGGCGACGCCGAGATGCTGGTGCATCGGGTTGCCGGCGGCCTCGAATTTCCAGGCGACGAGCGCGCCGGCGATGAAGAGCAGAAACATCGCGGCCCACACGGCCCAGCCGTGGCGCTGGTTTTTTGTTTCGCGGCCGAGATACCAGGTGAGCGCGCTCGGGATCGCGAAGATCGAGAGCATCTGGAAAAAATTCGAGAGCGGCGTCGGATTTTCGTAGGGATGGGCGGCGTTGGCGTTGAAGTAGCCGCCGCCGTTGGTGCCGAGCATCTTGATCGCGACCTGCGATGCGACGGGACCCTGTGGGATCGTTTGCACCGCTGTGACGTCGAGCGGATGCGCGACCACGTAGGGATGAAAATTCTGGATCACGCCCTGCGACACGAGGAACAGCGCGAAGACGAGGCAGATCGGCACGAGCACGTAGTAGGTGATGCGGACGAGATCGGCCCAGAAGTTGCCGACGGTCTTCGCGGTGTGGCGCGCGATGCCGCGCACGAGGGCAGCGGCGACGGCGATGCCAGCGGCGGCGGAAACCCAGTTGTGAAACGTGAGCGCCACCATCTGGGAGAAATACGACATCGTCGATTCGCCGGCGTAGTTCTGCCAGTTGGTGTTGGTCGTGAAACTGGCCGCGGTGTTGAACGCGAGGCCGGGCGCGATGCCCGGGAGATTCTGCGGGTTGAGAGGAAGGTGGTCTTGGTAACGCAGGATGAAGTAGGTGAAGAGCATCCCGACGAGGCTGAACACCAGCAGCGAAACCGTGTAGGCGAACCAGCCCTGCTCGCGCTGCGGATCGATACCGCAGAGACGGTAGGTCAACCGCTCGATCGGATGCACGACCGGATCGAGAAAGGTGCAGCCGCGCGGATCGAGCACGCGGCAGAAATACAGCCCGAGCGGCTTCGTGATCAGCAACAGTGCGCCGACGTAGAGTGCAAACTGGAGCCAGGCGTTGGGATTGTTCATGAAAAGCGGGCGGACCGGCGGCGACGCTCAGAATTTCTCCGGGCGCAACACGGCCCGGACGAGGTAGGCGAGGCAGGCGAGGGCGATGAGGGCGATGACGGCAGTTTCCATGGCGAGAGGCGGAAGGGCGGCGCGCTCAGAGGATCTTTTCGCAGAACCGCGCGAAGAGCGCGGCGACGACAAAGAACCCGAGCGTCAGCAGGACAGCGGTGAGATCGTTCATGATGCTCCGAAGATAACGCGCGGGCTGGCCCCCGCCTAATCAAGCCCGGCAGCGAACGCGTTAAGAAAATATCAAGTCCGGTGGCTCGAATGGCGGGGCGGCGATCGCGTCGCCCCGCCGGGCGTTCAGGCCACGCGGGATTCGGTTTTCTCGCGGGCGACGAGCGCGAGCGTCGAGTCGAGCAGGCCGATGTGCAGCGCCACGCCCTCGAGCACGAGGGCCAAGGCGACCGGACGCGCGAGCGCGACGAGCGCGCCTGCGGAAACGAGGGTTGAAGCGAACGAGGCGTTCATGAGGACATCTCCGAAATGCATCGCGCCGCGCGCGGTTCGTCGCGGGCGGGCACAATGCGGCTGTGCGTGGAGCGACCGTGCCGCGTCCGCCCGAGCGGAGGCGCATTGGATCACCCTTCCCATGGCCGACGAGGTTAGCTGACGGGCTCGGTCCCAGGAAGTGACCTTGGGCGCAGTTGCCTGCGTCCGTTCGCCCCGTCCGTCCCGAACCGCAGTGAAGCAGCGCGCGGCGGAATTTGGGTTCCCCGTGAAGACGCCGAGGAAGCGGCGTCGCCTTAGGCGGTGAAAGAACGTCGGACGCGCCACTGTGGGAGCGCCCGCCGCGCGATCAAGTTTTCCGATACCCTAGACGACGCAACCGCGCCTGCGCGGCGCACATCCGCATCTTTTCGACGGAAACGGCGGCGAAACGATCCGCGTGCGAATTCGGAATGACGGCTCGCGCAGAAGTCATGACCGGTCCAGTTTGCGGCATGGAAAAATGTCGCTTCACGGAGCTGGGCCTGTCGGCGGAGATTTTGAAGGCGGTCGACAAGATGGGATTCGAGGAGGCGGCGCCCATCCAGGCGGCGGTGATTCCGCCGATCATGGCGGGGCGCGACGTGGTCGGCATGTCCGCGACGGGCTCGGGGAAAACCGTGGCGTTTGCGATTCCGGCGATCGAGCGCGTCGAGCCTAAGCTGCGTGCGGTGCAGGTGCTGATCCTGTGCCCGACGCGCGAACTCGCGGTGCAGGTGGCGGAGGAGACGGGGAAGATCGCGCTGTTCAAGCGCGGGGTGATGGGTGTGCCGATTTACGGCGGGCAGAGTTACGAGCGGCAGTTTCGGGCGCTCGCGGCGGGCGCGCAGGTGGTGATCGGGACGCCGGGCCGCGTGATGGATCACATGGAACGCGGAACGCTGAAGCTCGACGCGTTGAAGATGGTGATCCTCGACGAAACCGACCGGATGCTCGACATGGGTTTTCGCGACGACATCGAGCACATCCTGAAGGCGGTGACGGGGCCGCGGCAGTTGCTGTTTTTCTCGGCCACGATTCCGCGGGCGATCCAGGATTTGATCGGGCGCTACTCGCAGGACCCGGCGTGGATCAAGATCGAGGCCGTCGCGCAAAACGCTCCGCAGGTGGAGCAGGTTTATTTCGAGGTGGACCGCCGGTCGAAAATCGAGGCGCTGACGCGGCTGATCGACGTGCACGATTTTCGCTACGGGATTATTTTTTGCAGCACGAAGATCATGGTCGACGATCTCGACGAGCACCTGCACTCGCGCGGTTACGCGGTGGACCGGCTGCACGGGGACATCTCGCAGGCGCAGCGGGACCGGGTGATGGACAAGTTCCGGCGGCGCGGCTTCGAATTTCTCGTGGCGACGGACGTCGCGGCGCGCGGGCTCGATGTCGACGACCTCGAGGTGGTGATCAATTTCGACCTGCCGAACGACGCGGAGGACTACACGCACCGGATCGGGCGGACCGGGCGCGCAGGGAAATCCGGCCGGGCGTTCACCTTCGTTTCGGGCCAGGAGATCTACAAGCTGCAGAGCATGGTGCGCTGGGCGAAGCTCAACGTCCGGCGCGGCCGCGTGCCGTCGCTCGACGAGGTCGAGGAGGCGCGGACGAACGTGTTTTTCGAAAAAATCCGCGCGACGCTCGAAGCGAAGGAGTTCAAGTCGCACGACCGGATGATCGACCGGCTGCTCGACCAGGGCTACGCGAGCACGGACATCTGCTCGGCGCTGATTCACTTGTTGCAGCAGGGCGGACCGGGTGTCGCGAGCAAGAGTCCGTCCGTGGAAAGGAAGGTCGCGGGAGGAACGACTGCACAGGCAGGGCGGGAGAGTCCCGCGCCGTCTGCCAAGCCGGCGCCCGCGTGGGTGAAGCAACGGTCGGAGCGAAAATTGCCGGTGCCGCCACCAAAGATGGCGGCGTCGACGGGCGAGCCGATGGACGAGGAAACCGAGGACGAGGCTCATGACCGACGCGGAAAGAAAAAATACGAGCGGCCGGCGCGAACCGGACGCGAGCCGGGGATGGCGACGATCTTTCTGAACGTCGGCCGGAAGCAGCTCGTCACGCCGGCGGACATCGTGGGCAAGATCGCCGGAGTGACGCGGCTGGACGCGAGCGTGGTGGGAGCGATCGACATTCACCAGCGGCACACGCTCGCGGATGTGGCGGCGGACCAGGCGGAGTTCATCGTCGCGAAGCTCGCGGGCATCAAAGTGAAAGGCGTGGCGCTGGCACCGGCCCTGGCGGGACGGGAAACAATCGAGTGACGCGCACGGCGGACCGCGCCGGGCCCGGACCCTTGACAGTCGAGGTGATGCGCCGTTATCCCGTTGGTCCCGTATGGAAGCCGCGCTCGACCAACCGGTGCTCGTGCTGAACCGCCTGTGGCAGGCGGTGAACATCATCGGTGCGCGGCGGGCCTTCGGGTTGCTGGCGCGCGGGCATGCGCAGGTGGTGCATCACCACGAGGACGATTTCAAGACGTTCGAACTGCTCGACTGGATCGATTTCTCGGTGCGCAATCCGCCGCTCGCCGAGCTGGAGATGGTGCACACGCCGAGCAGGACGATCCGGCTGCCGCGCGTGATCCTGCTGACGTTTTTCGACAAGCTGCCGTGCAAGGAGCTGAAGCTGACGCGCAACAACGTCTTCGAGCGCGACAAGAACGCGTGCCAGTATTGCGGCCGGGTGCTGCCACGCGAAGAGCTCAACCTCGACCACGTGATCCCGCGCGACTACGGCGGGAAGACGACGTGGGAGAACATCGTTTGCTCGTGCATCAAGTGTAACACAAAGAAAGCGAACCGGCTTCCGCACGAGGCGCACATGCGGCTCGTCCGCAAACCGGTGCGGCCGAAGTGGCGGCCGGTGATCTCGCTCGTGCTCGGGGCGCAGCACCGCGAGATGTGGAGGGACTTCCTCGACCTGGCGTATTGGAACGTCGAACTCGACGAGTGAGGCGGCACCGCCGTTCGGCCTGATGAAGGTTCGCTGCCGTGCCGGCGCGGCCAGCGAGGCAAACGCGGCGGTATCGCCAGATAGGGCGGTGGCAAAGCCGGATCGTCGCACGCCCCTGCGCGTCCCCGCGTGAACAATTAGTTCCGGTTGCCGGCGGAAGAGTTTTTCTCAAATGGCGTGGAACGGGGGCGGCGCTCCTACGGTAAACGCGAACCCGTGCCGATAGCTGCTCGATGTCAAAGGGGACCACAGCTCTTTCGAACGCCCGCCGATGGACCGCGAGGTCCGTCGCGATCATGGCGCTCGGGATCTACGCCGTCGCGACGGGCGCGGAAGGCGAGCGGTCGCTGCGTTTCAAGCCGCCGCAGGCCTACCCGGTCGAGACCGGGCGGGAGACGCGGGTGACGGAAGGCGAATCGCCGCATTCGGCATTGTCCGCCGAGGCGGCGCTGGCGGCGGCCCGGGCGGTGGCCGCCCAAATCAAGGGAGCGGAAGTGCTCACGGTGATGCCGACCGGCAGCATGCGTCCGATGTTCGACGAGCGTGCGTTCATCGTGGTCGAGCCGACGCCCTTCGAGGAGTTGAAGGTGGGCGACATCATCACCTACGCGCATCCGGAACTGCACGTGCTCGTGGTGCACCGGATCCTGGAGAAGATGCGCGGCGGATATTGGACGAAGGGGGATCACAACGAACGGCCCGATGACGTCTACGTGACGCGCAAAAACTACATGAAACGCGTCTTCGCGATCATCTATGCGCGGGAGAATGGGAGAAACGTCGACCGGATCGCCGCCATGCGGCTTCCCAAGCTGAATCAGTAAAGCCGCGCGGGGCGGGACGAACACCACTGCGGGATTGCGGCCGGACCGGTGACGTGCAGCGTGGCGGGATGCTTGCGAACATCGTGATGACCGTGATCGGCGCGGACCGGCCGGGGCTCGTGCAGCTCGTTGCGAATGGGGTGGCCGACCACGGCGGCAACTGGCTGGAGAGCCGGATGTGCCGGCTCGGCGGCCAGTTCGCGGGGATTCTCAACGTCGAGGTGCCGGCCGAACGGGCGGCGGAGCTCGAGCAGGCGCTCGGCCAGCTCGAGGCGGAGGGGCTGCGCGTGATCATCCACGCGGAAGGCGAGGCGATTTCGGCGGCGCCGGGTTCGCTGGCGATGCTCGATCTCGTCGGCCAGGACCGGCCGGGAATCTTGCGCAGCGTGTCGACCGCGCTGGCGTCACACGGGATCAACGTGGAGGAACTTGCCTCGGAGCGCGTGAGCGCGCCGATGGGCGGCGGAACGCTGTTTCAGGCGAGTGCGACGGTGCTCGTGCCGCCGGGGGTCAACCTGCCCGCCGTGCGGGCCGAACTGGAGAAGATCGCGGCGGACTTGATGGTTGATTTGAAATTGCAGGCGAAGGGGTGAGTCGGGTCGCCTCAACTCATCGCAGGTCGGGAACGCGCGGAGACGGCGCGGCAGCGACGGCGCGCGCTACCTGAGTTTTTGCCGCGCGAGCAGCCAGAGCGCGGCGGCGAGGACGATGTCGGTGCCGGCGGCGAGCAAGCGCAGCGGCAGGGCAACGGACTTCGCGAGGATCACGATGAGGCCGGCGCCGACCAGCAGGATGGCGATCACGATGGTCAAAACCAGTTTTTGGCGGGCGAGTTCGCGCGGGTCCGGCGATGGCGGCGGCGTGGGATTCGAGGACATGGAAGTGTGAACGAGAACCGGCGGGCGGGCCGGCGTCGATGTTACCGGGCGAGCGGAAGGCCGACGCGAATCGTCGTGCCGGTCGGGCCGGTGGACACGAGCGCGATGTCGCCATGGTGGCTTTCCATGATGCGTTTGGCGATCGCGAGGCCGAGACCGGTGCCGCCGGGACGGCCGGTGAGGAACGAATCGAAGATGCGCGGCGCGAATTCCGCGGGGATGCCGGAGCCGGTGTCGGTGACGGCGATCGTCGCGAAGGGGGCGGCGCCGCGCGTCTCGCCCTCGAGGACGACCGTGAGCCGGCCGCCGGCGGGCATGGCTTCGATCGAGTTGAAGATGAGGTTGAGCAGGACCTGCTGGAGCTGGCCCTTGTGCGCGTCGACCACCTGCGGTTGATCCGGGGAGTCGAAGCGGAGCTCGATTTTCGCCTGCGCGAGTTTCGGGCGGACGAGGACGAGCGTGTCGGACACGACCTCGGAAAGCGTCCAGCGCGAGTGCAAGGCGGCGGGAGCCTTGGCGAAATTGAGCACACGAAGGACGATGGCCTCGAGCTGGTCGAGTTTTTCGTTGATGACGCGCACGTCGGTGTGGCGCGGATCGCGCGTCGGGAAATTCAGGTTGAGCCCGCCGACGAGAAGCTTGAGGACGGTGAGGGGATTGCGGATCTCGTGGGCGATTTCGGCCGCGAGCAGTCCGAGCGTCGTGAGCTGCTCGTTTTTCCGCAGCCGCTGCTCGCTCTGGAAGGCGCGGGTGTAGAGCCGGGCGTTTTGGAGCGCGATGGCGCCGAGGCTGGCCAGCGTGGCGCAGGCGCGTTTCTCGTCGTCGTCGAAACGGTGCAGGCGGTCGAGAAACACGGCGAGGACGCCGAGCACGTCGCCCTCGTAGATCAACGGCGTGAACAGCGCCGCGTGCAGCCCGGGATCGGGCGGAAGATCGGCGACGCTGTGGAAGCCGGGCGACTGCACATCGGCGAATTCGATCTGGTGTTTCGTGCGCAGCGCGGACGCCGCGAGACAGTTGTCGACCGGCAGGTCGCCGGCGGGCGGCGCGAGCGATCCGGCGGCATCGAACGCGGCGCAGCGCACGGTGTTCTGGGCGGGGTCGTGCAGGTAGAGCGCGCAGTGGCAGGCCTGCATCATGCGGCAGGTGTCGCGGGTGAGCGCGGCGAACAGGTCGTGCGTTTCGAGCTTGGCCACGAGCGACTGGCCGGTGCTGAGAAGGGTTTCGAGTTGCCGGGCCTTGGCCTGCAAGTGGCGGGTGCGCCAGAGATGAAGGACGAGACCGGTCGCTTCGACTGTGAGCCGCTCGAACAGCGCGAGGTCGGCGGCGTCGAAGCCGCGAAGGCGGTCGCTTTCGAGGTCGATCACGCCGATGACGAGATCGCCGTCGCTCATCGGCGCGGCCATTTCGCAGCGGGCGCCCGGGCGGATGGCAATGTAGCGCGGCTCGACCGTGACGTCGGGGACCAGCAGGGCGCGGGAATTCAGCACGCACCAGCCTGTGATGCCATGACCGAGCTTGAGGCCGAGCGGGTCGTGGCCCCCGGGCATGCCGACCTGCACCTCGGTTTCGAGCCGGCCGCTGCCGGGGTTCAACAGCGAGATCGCGCCGGCATCGGCGGCGAAGGTGGAGATGAGCTCAGCGAGCACCACGCCGAGTGCGGCCTGCGTGTCCTCGACGCGGCCGGCGAGCGAGTTCAGCCGGTAGAGGGCGGCGAGCGCGCGCGGATCGGCGGGAATATCCATGGGACCGGCCGCAGTCTGGCGGGGCCCGGGGCGAAGGAACAACCCGAAACGCGTCGCTCGCACTCAGGCGCGCCTTGCCCGTCGCGGGCGCCCGCTGATTGCCGG
>DASZPP010000395.1:0-7478 GCA_035549975.1 Opitutus sp. | reverse complement strand
CGGGGGCGGCACCGGGCGCAGCAGCGGCGGCACCTTCGGCCGGCGCGGCGGCGCCTTCGGCCGCAGCGGCCGGAGCGACGACTTCCTCGACCACCTCGGCAACGGGCTCGACGCACGAGACGACGGGCTGGCCCTTCGAGTCGCGGAATTCCACGCCCGGGATCGGCTTCAGTCCGCCGACCTTGATCGTCTCGCCGACCTTCAGTTCGGTCACGTCAACGACGATCGATTCCGGCAAATCCTTCGCGAGACAGCGCACGTGCAGGTAAGGCGTGTTCATTTCGAGCACGCCGCTCTGGTTCTTCACGCCGAACGACTCGCCCGTCAGGCGGATGCCGACGCGGATCTCGAACTTCTCATCCGCCTTGATTTCGTGAAAATCGATATGGACGAAATTGTCCGTCATCGGGTCGCGCTGGACCTCCTGGAGAAACGACAGCGCTTTCTCGGACTTGTCGGAACGCTCGAGCTCGAGCAGCACGGTGCGGCCGGCGACGGCCTTGACGAGGCGGGTGAACTCCGGCGTGTCGACCGAGAGCGACTCGGGATTGGAGTGCTTCCCGTAAAGGATGGCGGGAATGCGGTTCGCCTTGCGCAGGCGGCGGGAGGCGCTGCGGCCGATTTCGGTGCGCGGCGCGACGTTCAGCTTGAATTGTTGGCTCATGATTTCGTTCCCCCTGTCGCCCCGGAATTGAGGGCAGGTGTAATGGAAAAGAGGGTCAGGTGATAGGCCCGCCCCGACCGAACGCAACCAAAACTTTGCCACCCGCGTCCTCGAGGTAGGGGCGCCTTTCCGAGGCGTCCTCGGACGGCTCGGAGAGCCGCCCCGACCCTGAATCCCCAAAATGCCCGCTCCCGCAGCGGCGAGCGCCAGCGAGCCGTCCCTCCAACCGGACAAAGTCGCCCCTTCCTCGAAAATCTCCTTCCGCACATTACGGTCACGGGATTTCAGTTGTCACCCTTTCCGCCGCGACAACGTCGGTCACGGCAGAGTTACCGCAGGAAACCCCTCCGTTCAACTTTTGGAACGCCCATGATGAAGACTAAAATCGGTTTTGCCGGAATCCTCGTCGCAGCGATCACGCTGCCCGTCGCGACTTTGATGATCGCCGCCCAGCACGCGAAAGGCCCGCCGCCCCGCCCGCAGGGTCCGTGCGACATCTACGCCGCCGGCGGCGATCCCTGCACCGCCGCGCATAGTTCCACCCGCGCGCTCTACGCCGGCTACAACGGCCCGCTCTACCAGGTCATGCGCCAGTCCGACGGCAAGACGCTCGACATCGGCGTCGTCCAGCCGTCCGGCGACGACGCCGGCGGTTACGCCGACGCGGCCGCGCAGGATGCGTTTTGCGCCAACACCTATTGCTGGATCACCAAACTCTACGATCAGTCCGGCCACGGCAACGATCTCACGCAGGCGCCGCGCGGCGGCTTCAGCGGGCCGGCCATGGGCGGGTTCAACAATCTCCCCGTCGCCGACATGGCGCCCGTCACCGTCATGGGCCACAAGGTCTACGGCGTGTTCATCGAGCCCGGCATGGGCCTCCGCCACAACGATGCGAAGGGCACCGCCGTCGACGACCAGGCCGAGGGGCAATACTGGGTCATCAACGGCCAGCACTACAACAGCGGCTGCTGCTTCGACTACGGCAACGCCGAGACCGACAGCCGCGACGACGGCAATGGCACGATGGAAACCACCTACTACGGCAGCGCGAATGTCTGGTATCACGGCAATCCGCCCGGCCCGTGGGTCATGACCGACCAGGAAAACAACCTCGTCGGCTGCGTGAATCCCGACGGCTCGAAGCTCTGCGTCGGCCTGCCGAGCGTCGACTGGCGCTTCGTCACCGCGATCGCGAAGGGCGAGCCGCACCACTGGACTTCGCTCGGCGGCGACGCGCAGCGCGGCGATCTCGCCGTGATGTTCGACGGCCCGCGCGTCAACGCCACCTACGACCCGATGCGCAAGCAGGGCGGCATCCTCCTTGGCAACGGCGGCGACAACAGCAACGGCTCGCAGGGCACGTTCTACGAGGGCGCGATGACCGCCGCCGGAACGTTCCCGACCAACGCCACCGACCAGCTCGTCCAGGCCAACATCGTCGCCGCCGGCTACAACCTCCCGCCACTCAGCCTCGCGCCCGCGTCCGCCACCGCGCGTCCGCCCGGCCTCCAGACGTTTTCGCCGCAGTCGTCGCAGGACACGACGGTCACCTTCACCAACACCGCCGCCGCGCCCGCGACCGACGTGAAATTGAGCCTCGCCGTTCCCTCGGGCTGGACCGCCGCGCTCGCCAGCGCGACGGAATCGGCGGCGACGTTCGCCGGCCCGATCGCGCCGGGCGCGACCGTGAGTGCAACGTTCAAGGTCACATCCGCAACGACCGCCTTCAACGGCGACCTCGTCGCCCGTGCCGCATGGACCGATTCGGCGACCGGCGCGACGCGTTCCGAAACGACCGCCGAAAAAGTGCGCAACGTCAGTCCGATCAAGCTCAACGAATTCCGCATCAGCTCCGGCGCGCCCTACAATGCGACGAACTCGTTCATCGAGCTCTACAACGCCGGCGACGCCGCCGTCGACCTCTCGAATTGGACGCTCACCCACCACGCCGCCGAGGCGCCGGTCTTCTCGTCGGTGACGATTCCCGCCGGCACCAAGCTCGCCGCCAAGGGCTTCTATCTCCTCGGCCTCGCCGACTCCGGCCTCGCCGTGCCCGCGCGGCAGGGCGATTCCACGCTCTACGTCCGGAGCACCGCCGGCATGAAGGTCGGTGACGCGATCGAGATCGACACCGGCTCCGGCGTCGAAACGCGCAGGATCGCAAAACTCGGGTCAGCCGCGAGCGGCGCCACCACGCTCTGGCAACCGCTCCCCGAAGGTCCCGTCCTCACAATCGCGCCGGGTTCGACCAACGTCCCGGTCACGCACACCACCGGCTTCGCCGTCGGCGAAAAAATCGCCCTCGGCTACGGCACCGCGTCGCCCGCCGCCGCGAACACCGTCGAGCGCTACGAGGTCGCCACCGTCACCGCCGTCGGCAAACCCGGCACGCAGGCCTGGCTCTCCGCCGACGCGAAGGCCGGCGACACCAACATCAAGGTCTCGTCCGTCGAAACCATTTCCGTCGGCGATAAAATCCGGTTGGACATCGCCAGCGTCGATCACGGCATCGAGGAGGTCACCGTCGCGAAAGTCGGCACCGCTTCGACGCACACCACCGGCCGCGGCGCGCTCAAGCCCGACGAAACCGGCACCGGCCTCGAACTCGCCGCGCCGCTGAAATTCAACCACGCGGCCAACATCCCGTTCAGCGTTCGCGGCACCGGCATCAGCTTCGAGCCGGCGACGGCGTTCGCGCACGCGAGCAACGAGCCCGTCCAGGCGCTCGGCACCGGCCTGACGCTCGATCAGCCGCTCGCCCGCGATCACGCGATCAACGCCGTCGTGCGCGACGCGCAGGTCACGACCGCCGGCTATCAGGGCAAGCCCGCCCCCGATCAATGGTTCGGCGGCCCCGCCCTCTCCGCGCCCGACCAGGTTCGCCCGATGCGCGACGTTTTTGCGGGCAACATGGTCCTGCGCGACGGCGCCGGGCTTGTCGTCGACAGCCTCAACTACGGCCTCATCACCGATCCGTGGGCCGCGGAAGGTTATCAAGCCGCCGGCGGCCCCGCCGAGAGCGGCAGTCATACGCCGACGCCGACGCGCTCCCGCCCCTTCTGGGAACCCGCCGGATCCGACGACCCGAACAACCGCAGCGTCGGCCGCTTCCCCGACGGTGCCGACACCGACAGCAACCGCGCCGATTTCCTCGTGCAACCCGCCACCTCGCTCGAATCCGCCTCCGTCGCCGGCGCCGCGAACATCAAGGTCGAAAGCGTGCGTGAATTCGGCCCCGGCCAGACGATCACGATCGACACCGGCGCGAACCAGGAGACCGCCATCATCTCTGCCGTCGGCACGTCCGGCGGCACAAGCGTGAGCGCCGCGAGCAGCGCCGGCGCCACCGATCTCGTCGTTCACAGCATCGCCGGTTTCAGCAGCGGCCAGACGATCAACATCGATCGCGGCACAAACTTCGAAACCGCCGTCGTCATTTCGACCGAGCGCGGCTTTCCCGCCGGCTTCCGCGGCGGGCCGGGCCGTCCGGCCAAAATCATCGTGGCCACGCCGCTCCGTTTCGCGCACGCCGCCGACGCCGACGTCGCCGGCACCGGCATCACGCTCACGACCGCGCTGGCCCGCTCGCACGCCAGCGGCGTCCCGATCGGCGGCGACCTCCCCACTCCCGGCGCCCCGAATCGCTACTACCGGATGTCGCAGTAAACCAGATTTCACAGGAGCTCGCGGAGAAAACAGAGAAAGGACACGGCCGCCTCACGCGCCACTCGGGCATTTGACCAATCTTGATCGGTCGCCTCGCCGGTCGACGGCGTGGCGCACCTTTCGGCGCAGATTCGGAATCGTCGGCGGGGGCATTCGGCAATCCCTCTGTTGCCTCTGCGTCTTCCGGTGAAATCCAAAAGAATGTCGAACTTTGCCTCCTGACGAATCAACCCTTCCCCCTCGCCGCTCCCGGCCGTGGTGGCGCTGGGGCGTCGCGGGCCTGAGCGCGCTCGGCCTCGCGTTGAGCGGTTTCCTGAGCTGGCACCACCTCATCGGCGGATCGATGCTCGGCTGCGGCGGCGGCAGTCCGTGTGACGACGTGTTGAACAGCCGCTGGTCCACGATCGCCGGCGTGCTGCCGGTGAGCGGCCTCGCGGCCGGCGCCTATCTCGCGATGCTCGTGTGCAGTTTTTCAATCGGCCCCGCGAACGCCGCGCCGGTCCGCCGCCTCGCATGGGACGCCCTCCTGGTGCTCGCGAGCGCCGCCGCCGGCAGTGCCGTGTGGTTCACGGTCGTGCAGAAATGGATGATCGGCGCTTTCTGCCCCTACTGCATGGCCACGCACTTCACCAGCCTGCTGCTCGCGGGCCTCGTGATCTGGCGCGCGTCGCGGCGATCCGACGACGATCCACCCGACGCAACATCGCCGTCCGTTGCGTCCTCGCCGCCATCCGTTCTTCGCCGTCTGCCCGCCTTCGCCATCGGTCTGGCTCTCGCCGGAATTCTCGCCGCGGTGCAGGTCGCCTTTGCTCCGTCGAACGTCTCTCGCGGCGGCGAATCGGCCGGCCCGCTGTCCGCCGTCGACACGCAAGCGGTGCCGCTGATCGGATCGCCGGACGCGCGCTACGTCGTCACCCTGCTCTTCGATTACGAATGTCCGCATTGCCAGCAGCTGCACCTGATGCTCGGCGAGGCGATTCGCCGCTATCACGGCCAGCTCGCGTTTGCGCTCTGTCCCACGCCGCTGAACCGCCGGTGCAATCCCTACATCCCGCGCGACGCCGATGAATTCAAGGACTCCTGCGACCTGACCCGCATCGCGCTCGCCGTCTGGCTCGCCGACCGCGAGGCGTTTTCTGTTTTCGACAACTGGATGTATTCCTTCGACTCCGGCGATCGCTGGCGCCCGCGCACCCTCGATGCCGCAAAAGCCAGGGCCATCGAGCTCGTCGGCCGCGCGAAATTCGGCACCGCGATGAGCGACCCCTGGATCGACCGCTATCTCCAATCGTCCGTCCGAATCTACGGTGAAACCATGCAGAACGGCCGTGGCGGCGTCCCCAAACTCGTCTTCGGCCCCCGCTGGATCACCCCGCAGCCTGCCAACGCAGACGAACTCGTTTCCATTCTGCAGACCAGCCTGATCGTTCCAAAGCCCTGACGCAGCCTCCGGCGAGTCAGGGCTGCAAGGCCCACTTGACAACAAGACCTCCCTTTGGACATATTGTCCAATGAGTGCGACTCATCAAGCGAACCACGCTGCGCGAGCACGGCCGGCGTTTTCCGAAGGCCACCCGGGCTTTGGATGCCTGGGCGCAGCTGGCGTTGGCCGCGGCGTGGTCCAGTCTGGTCGAGACGCGCCTTACCTTTCCGCATGCGGATCAGGTAAAGGTGAAAAGCGGCCGGACGGTAACCGTGTTTAACGTCTGCGGAAACGATTTTCGCCTCATCACCGCCATCCATTACCACCGTCAAAAAGTCTTCATCCTCGATTTTCTCACCCACGCCGAATACAGCCGCGACCTTTGGAAAAAACGCCTATGAAACCCGCCGCCCGCACCGCCACACCTTACGCGAAGATTCCCAAGACCTACGCCCGGCTGATGGAACAGCACCTCATCCGACCGATTCACGACCAGGTCGATGCCGACAACGCCGCCGAGATGATCGACCTCCTCGCCGGTCACCGCCTCAACGCCGAGCAGTCGGATTACCTCGAACTCCTCAGCGATCTTTACGAGAAGTGGGAAAACGCCCAGTTCCCGATCGCCCGTGCGGAGGGCGCGGAATTGTTGCGCCTCGTGCTTGCCGAGCGCGGCCAAGGCGCGAGCGACGTCGCCAAGCTCATCGGCATCGACGTCTCGCTCGCCTACCGAATCCTGCGCGGCGAACGGCAACTCACCGCCGTGCAGATTCGCAAAGTAGCCGATACCTACGGCCTGAATCCGGCCGCGCTATTACCCTGATCCGTCTCCCTTTCGCTGCCCGGCGCTCACGTCCCTACCACTTCGCCGGATCCGCCCAAAAGGGGTCGGCTCTCGCCGCGGTTGTCCGCGTGCAGCGCGCGCGCCTGCGCCGGAGTCAAAGGGACCGGCTGATAAGCCTGCAATCGCGCCCAATAATCCACTCGCGGCGGCGCCTTCGCGGGCGACGCGGTAGGGAGCGTGAGCCGGTATTTGGTCCGCCCGCTTTCGGACAGCAACACCTCGCCGTCATAGCCCGGACGCGGTGACCGGCGGGGCATAGTCGTTCATGAAAACTTTCGTCCAATAGCGGCCCGTTTTCCGGAACGTTGCCAAGTCGGTGTAAGAATATCGAAAGACAATCATCCGCACCACCGCCGGAGGACCGTCGGGAAAAGGGTTGCTCGCAAAGAGGCCGACCACGTCGGGATCGCCTTGAACCAAATGCCGGGCGACGTCGGAGATGATCCCGGCGTTTGGAACGTAGTTGAACTGTATCATCAGCGTCGTTTCGAAGCGGCTGAAGTGCGGGCCGAGGAAAGGCGCCATGCGACCCTCGAACTGGGGCCGGTAGCGGAACGGATACGGGCGCCACGTCTTGCCATCGTCGTCGGAGCCGACGAACTCGACATCGTGGCGCACCCGGGGAGTGGTGATGTAGAGAGAATAGCAGTTGGCGACCCGGAAGTCGCGAAGGAGGAACTGGAGCGGATGGGTGCGCGGATCGAGCCGACCGAGCACCGCTCCTCCGCTCAGCGTCACGATCGGAACATACACCGTCAGCCCGAAGTGCAGCCAGAGCACTGCGCTCAGGACTGCGAAACGCCGGCCGCGCAATGCCGGCGCGGGCCGGGCCCAGGCCGCGAATCGCTCCGCCCACGCGAGCCGCCGGAGCCGCCGCA
>DASZPP010000394.1:0-15424 GCA_035549975.1 Opitutus sp. | reverse complement strand
CGCGAAACCCGCCGCCGGTGCCGCGCCCGCCGCCAAGCCGGCCGCGCCCGCGAAGAAGTAATGCCGTTTTCCGTCCGGCGGGCCGCTTGACCGCGGCGCGCCGGGGCGATTGTTCTTTGAGCCATGTCCTTCTCGCTCGTTGCCGGCCTCGGCAACCCGGGGCGCGATTACGAAAAAACCCGCCACAATCTCGGCTGGGTAGTGATCGACGCCTTCGTCGCGAAACTCGGCCTCGCGTGGAAGACGCAGCCGCAGTTCGAGGCGGAGGTGGCGCGCTGGGACCGTCCGGGCCGGCGCACGTGCCATTTCGCGAAGCCGCTCACGTTCATGAACGACAGCGGCCGCGCGATCGGCGCGCTGGCGCGCTTCTACAAGCTCGACCCGGCGCAGATCGCCGTGATCTACGACGACCTCACGATCGACCTCGGGTTGATCAAGGTCTCGGTGAGCGGCAGCGCCGGCGGGCACAACGGCGTCGCGAGCCTGCTCGAGCACGTCGGCGACGGGTTCGCCCGCTACCGGCTCGGGATCGGCCCGAAGCAGCCGCCGCAGATCGACATGGCCGACTTCGTCCTCGGAAAATTTTCAACCGAACAAGACCAGATCATCACCCAACAACTCGACCGCACCCTCGCCGGCCTCGACCTGCTGCTCACGCGCGGCGCCGAGGCGGCCATGAACCAACTTAATCGCAGAGACACCGCCCAATGAGCACCACCGCCACGCCCGCCAAACGCAATTACCGCGCCACCTTCATCCTCGACAACCGGGGCCAGGAAGACTCGATCGACGAGATCATCAACGGCGTGAAGACCGAGATCGCCGCCGTGAACGGCGAGGTGACCGGCGTCGAGAACCTCGGCAAGCGCGACTTCATCCGCGTGACCGACCGGAAATTCACGAGCGGCGCGTATGTGCAGATCGCGTTCAGCGGTCCGGCCGACGCGCCCTCGCACCTGAAGGAGCGGCTCCGGCTGAAGAACAACGTTTACCGGACGTTCATCCAGAACGCCTGAAGAGGCTTTCCATTCGGCCGCGGCGGTCTATTACCGCCGTTGCGCGAAAAAGACTCGGCGGTCGCAGATCGCCGCCCATATCTCCACCAACCCCGCAGCTCCGAAAAGCCATGGCCAACTTCAACAAGGTTTACCTGATCGGCAATCTCACCCGCGACCCGGAGCTGCGCGTCACGCCGAAAGGGACGGCGATCTGCCAGTTCGGCATCGCGGTGAACCGGCAATACAAGGACGAGTCGGGCGCGCTGCGCGACGACACGACGTTCGTGGACATCGAGGCGTGGGGGAAGCAGGGCGAGACGATTTCGAAATACATGACGAAAGGCCGGCCGCTGTTCATCGAAGGCCGGTTGAAGCTCGACCAGTGGGAGGACAAGAATTCCGGGCAGAAGCGCAGCCGGATGAAGGTCGTGCTCGAAGGATTCCAGTTTCTCGGCGGCGGCCAGCGCGAGGGCGGTGGCGGCGGTGGCGGCGGTGCGCCGGGAGGCGCGGGAGGCGACGTGGATCAGACTGCGTCGCCGGAGCGTTATTCCCCGCCGCCGCGCAGCGGCGGCGCGAAGCCGGCCTCGACCGAGAATCTCGACGAAGACGTGCCGTTCTAGGGTTGCGGGATTGATAGGGTAAAGATTCCGGCAGTCCCGAGATCCGCCGGCACCAGGCTCGCGACGAAGATTGTAGCGCGTGAGAATGGGCACCGACTGTTGCGATGTGAAGTTTGCGGCAGGCATTGGCGAATGCGAAGGAGCCGGCCGGAAATGCAGGGCTCCGCGCCGCTGGCGTCGTGGCTCTGACCCGAGCCGGCAAATCGTCTCAAACTTCGAACGCGCGTGACTCTGGACGGGCGGGCGTGAACGTGCCATGATCCGCACTTCCCGAAACGCGGGCGAGCTCTTGCACCGCGCGAACCGGATCGCCGAACGATTTTCCCCATGAAAAAATCACCCCTGATCTGCGCGCTGCTCGCGCTGGCAACGGGCGCCCACGCCCAGAAATTCGAGGGCCTCGCCCTGACCCCACCGATGGGCTGGAACAGTTGGAATACTTTTGCCAGCAACATCAACGAGACCGTCGTGCGGGGCGTGGCCGATACGATGGCGGCCAACGGCATGCGCGACGCCGGCTACGTTTACATCGTGATCGACGACTGCTGGGCGAAGAAGGAGCGCAACGCGAACGGCGAACTCGAGGCCGATCCGGTGAAGTTTCCGAGCGGGATGAAAGGCCTTGCGGATTACCTGCACGCGAAGGGTTTCAAGTTCGGCATCTACAGTTGCGCGGGCACGCAGACGTGCGGCGGTTATCCGGGAAGCTGGGGGCACGAGTTCCAGGACGCGCGGACGTTCGCATCCTGGGGCGTCGACTATTTGAAATACGACTGGTGCTACCATGGCACCGCGGATGCACGCGACGCCTACAAGCGGATGAGCGAGGCGCTGCGCGCCGCGGGCCGCCCCGTCGTGTTCAGCCTGTGCGAATGGGGTTCGAACAAGCCGTGGGAATGGGCCGAGCCCGTCGGGCATCTCTGGCGCACGACGGGGGACATCTACGCGTCCTACGACGGACAGCTGGGTTGGTCGCACGGCTGGAAAGGCATTCTCGATCTCCAGGAGAGCCTGGCGGCGAACGAGGGGCCGGACGGGCTCGCCAAACATGCGGGGCCCGGCCACTGGAACGATCCCGACATGCTCGAAGTCGGCAACGAAGGCCTGTCGAACGCGGAGGCGCGCGCGCATTTCAGCCTGTGGTGCATGCTCGCCGCGCCGCTCATGGCCGGCAACGACGTGCGCACGATGACGCCGGAGACGCACGACATCCTGACGAACAAGGATGTGATCGCGATCGACCAGGATTCACTCGGCAAGGAAGGTTACCGGATTTTATCCGAACCGGCGAAGCAGCGCGAAATCTGGATCAAGCCGCTCAACAATGGCGAGTGGGCGGTGTGCGCGCTCAACACCGGCGCGACCGCGGCCGATCTCGAAGTCGAGTGGCGGCTGCTCCATCCGATTCACGGCAGCTTCAAGGTGCACGACGTGTGGGCAAACCGGGACGTGGGCGATACGGGCAACCCGCTGACGTCGCACGTTGAATCGCACGATGTCGTGCTGCTGCGGCTGACGCCGGAGAAGAGCGCGATTTGATCACGACGGCGGCCGAAGCCCGGAAGGGCCGGCCGCCGGTCAGTGTGCCGCCGCCTGGAACAGACGGGCGAAATCGGCCAGCTCGGACGCGGCGAGATCCGACACCGCGACATATTGCTGGTCCGCCTGAGTCCAGCGGAGGAGATTGAATCCGACGCGATGCGTGTCCGCCGGAACCGCGGCGGCGCCGGCGGGCGAAACGAACACGTCGATCACGTGCTTGCGGCGCTGGTAAACGAGCACGGCCGCGGGCTTGTCCCCGATGCGATCGAGTCGACCGCCGACCAGGGGGAACCCATCCGCGGCAAGATCCGGGACGGTCGGAGAGAAATCGAGTCGGCCGCGGAACCAGGGCTTGACGGTGTGCTGGTCGCTCGACGCCACGTCCATCGTGTGTCCGGTGGTGGCGGCGCGGACGTAGGCGGAAACGAATTCGCCGACGGCGACGTCGCGGTGCGTCCGCCGGACGCCCCATTCGAAGCCAATGGTCGCGGCGATCGCCAAGCCCGCGGCCAGCGGCAGGACCTGTCGGAAAACCAGGCGGATGACCTTCGGCGATTCCGGGCGCCTTTCGTTCTTGAGTGATGCAACGATGCTCGCCCGCAGGTCCGGCGGGGCGGCATGGCGCGGCAGTTTTTCCTGGACCAGCCCGCGCCGCGCCGCGTGAGCGAGCGCCAGGTCTGCGCAGGCCGGGCAATGGTCGAGATGGGCGACGACCTCCGCGTCGCGCACCACGTCCAGTTCGCCGTCGAGATGGGCCGGCAGCAGCTTCCGAATGTCGTCGCAGTTCATGGTGCCGTCTCCTCCTGGTTGAGCTGGCGGAGCATTTCCTGTTGCAGGCGCAGCCGGGCGCGGGCGAGCCGCGACATGACGGTGCCGAGCGGGATGCCGACCACGGTGGCGATTTCCTTGTAGGAAAGTTGCTCCAGGTCGTGGAGGACGATCACCTCGCGCATCGCCTCCGGCAGCGTCTCCATCGTGCGCTGCAGCAGCTCGATGCCCGCCTCGCGGCGCAGCCGCTCGGCCTGCTCGGCGCTGTCGTCGACGGCGCCGTGGATTGTTTCATCGAAAACGCCCGCCGGTTCCACGCCGCGCGACTGGCGCAGCCGCGAGTAGCAGACGTTGCGCACGATGGTCAGGAGCCACGGCTTGCCGTCGTTGCCGCGAAAGCGCGCATAGGCCTGGAAGGCGCGCAGGTAGGCGTCTTGCACGCAATCGCGGGCGTCGTGTTCGTTCCGCATCAGCCACCGCGCGAGGTTGTAGGCTGCGTCGAGGTGCGGCAGCATGGTGGTTTCGAAGGCGGAGGACACGGCGGGCGGATCGGCTCTGTTGTTAGAACACTACGCGTGCGGCGCGATTTTATTCCATCCGCGATGAAAATAGCGGTGCGCGGGAATTTTCGCTGACCGTCGGCGTAGTCACGGGCGGAAACACATTCCCCCAATGAACGACATCATCCTTCACGATCACAGCACGGACGGCATCGACCGCCGCGGCTTTTTGAAATGCATGGCCTGGGCGGGCACGGGCGTCCTGTGGACGCTCAGCGGCGGCGTGCTCACCTCGCGGGCGCTCGGCGAGACGGCGGGTGCGGATGGGTCGGCGCTGGCGGCGCCGGCCGGCACGCTGAACTTCGTGCAGATCAGCGACAGCCACATCGGGTTCAAGCAGCCGGCGAACCGGGATGTCGCCGGGACGTTTCGCGAGACCGTGGCGCGGATCAATGCGCTCCCGGTCGCGCCGGAGTTCATCCTGCACACCGGCGACCTCACGCACCTCGCGGAGGCGGACGAGTTCGACCTCCTGTCCGAGATGGTGAAGGACTGCCGCACGAAGCAGGTGTTCTACGTGCCCGGCGAGCACGACGTCCAGAGCGACAACGGCGCACTGTACCGCGAGCGCTTCGGCAAGGGTACGCTGGGCTCGGGTTGGTATAGTTTCGAGCAGAAGGGCGTGCACTTCGTGGGCTTGGTCAACGTGCAGGGCGTGAGCGACGGCGGGCTGGGCGTGCTCGGGGCGGAGCAGCTCGACTGGCTGGCGAAGGATTTGGCGCCGCTCTCGGCGGACACGCCGGTCGTGGTGTTCGCACACGTGCCGCTGTGGCTGGTCTATCCCAAATGGGGCTGGGGGACCGACGACGGCGCGAAGGCGCTCGCGCTCCTGAAACGCTTCGGTTCGGTCACGGTGCTCAACGGCCACATCCACCAGGTGGTGCAGAAGGTCGAGGGCAACATCACGTTTCACACGGCGCGGTCGACGGCGTTTCCGCTGCCGGCCCCGGGCACGGCGCCGAAGCCGGGTCCGGTGAAGGTCGACGCGCCGAAGCTGCGATCCTTCCTCGGGCTTACGAGCGTGAACTACGTGGAAAGCCATCCGATGCTGGCGGTGGTGGACTCGACGTTGGCCGAAAAGTGAACGGCGCGAACTCCACGCGGTGTCCGCCGTTCCGTTTTCCTCCGAAATGACTCCTGCAATTTGGGCCAAGGCGCATGGGGCGACGACGCATTTCCCGATCGCGCTCGTGCTCGCGTCCGCCGTGTTCGACGCGGCGGGCGGCGTGCTGGCCGGCCGTTCCGTGGCGCGCGAGCTGCACGCCGCCGGATTTTGGACGATGATGGTCGGAGCAGCCGGGAGCATCGCGGCGGTGGGCTCGGGACTCTTGATGACCAAAGGTGCGATCCTCGGGCACGACGCGCTGCGCATGCATCATCTCTTCGTGTGGCCGGCCTTCGGGCTGCTGATTTCCGTGGCGACATGGCGCACGCTGGCAGGCAGACGAATGACGCGGCCCATGCTCGGAGGCTATCTGCTCGCGGTGGCGGTGCTCGCGGCGCTGATCACCGCGGCCGGCTACTACGGGGGCGAGCTGATGATGGCCCGATGAGATCCGGAGTTTTCTTCCACGTTCGGATGTTCGCGATCGCGACGATCGCGGGTGGCTGCGCGCTCGCTTCGGCCCTGGGATCGGCGCATGTTTTACGGCGGGCCGCCCTGCGCACGAGTCATCAGCAGCCGACGCCGGAGGTGTGGTTCGAGTCGCCGTCGCCGAGTTCGCCGACGCTGGTCGAGGAAGGCCGGACGCTTTTTCTCAACAACTGCGCGCACTGCCACGGCATCGACGCGACCGGCGACGAGGGGCCGGACCTGCATGGGCTGGAAGTGAGCGACCGTTACATCGCCAACCAGGTCACGCGCGGCATCAAGGGCGAGATGCCGTCGTTCGCGAAGAAACTCCATCGCGAGGAAATCACGCGGCTGACCGCGTATCTCCACTCGCTGGAGTAGGCGAGTTTTCCGAGCTCGGCTCGCTGGCGCTCGCCGCGACGTCCTGGAGCTTTCGTCGTTGTTTACGCGCCGAGCGTGACCTCGACGTTTACGGCGGTGCGGTCGTCGGTCGGGAGCGGGATGATATTGCCGGCGATGCGCTGACCGTCGACGACGAGGGACTTCACGCCTTTCGATTTTCTGCGCGGGTTGTTCACGGTGATCGTGTAGGTGACGCCGCGGAATTTCCGCTGGACGGTGAAGCCCTTCCATTTCTTCGGCACGCACGGATCGATGCGAAGGCCGGTGAAGTCGGGCTGCACGCCGAGAATATACTGGCTCGCGGTCACGAACGACCACGCGCCCGTGCCGGTGAGCCAGGAATTCTTCGCCTCGCCGGGCGTGGGCGAGAACTGCGACGCGGTCATCTGCGCGTAAACGTAGGGCTCGGAGCGGTAGACGTCGTGGTTCTTTTTCGCGGCGGGGCAGATGCTGAGGTAGTAATCGAGCGCGCGCTCGCCGTCACCGAACATCGCCCAGCCGATGTGAATCCACGTGTTGTTGTGCGAGAACACGCCGGCGTTTTCCTTGTAGCCCGGCGGATAGCTCGAGACTTCGCCGAGCTCGAGGTGATAGGTCGAGTAGGGCGGCGACTGGAGCGCGCAGCCGAGGCCGGGCTTGTAGAGATATTTCTCGACGGCCTGCAGCGCTTTCTTCGCGCGGCCGTTGGCCTGGCCGGCGCCGCCGAGGACGCACCACGCCTGGCTTTCGATGAAGATTTTTCCCTCGTCGCACGTCTTCGAGCCGACGGGATTGCCGCGGGCGTCGAACGCGCGTTTATACCAGGCGCCGTCCCACGCCTGCTCCTCGACGGTCGTGAGCATGTCGGCGTAGTTCGCGTCGAGGCGCGCGGCGTCGTCGGCTTTGCCCATGAAGCGATAGAGCGCGGCGAGATCGCGGGCGGCGTAGAGGAACAGGCCGGCGATCATGACGGACTCGGCCTTCGAGCCGGCGATGTCGCCGGTGATCTGGAACGATTCGTTCGGCTCCTTCGAGAAGCAGTTCAGGTTGAGGCAATCGTTCCAGTCGGCGTGGCCGATCAGCGGCAGGCCGTGCGGGCCACGGTTGTTCAGCGTGTAGGCGATCGAGGTCTCGAGATGGTGATGGAGCGTGGGTAGCACAGGCGTCCCGCCTGCTCCGGATGCAGGCGGGGACGCCTGCGCTACTTGGTCGGCGTAGCCGCACGGTTCGTTCAGGATCGAGGTGTCGCCGGTTTCGCGGATGTAGGAACAGACGGCGAGAATCAGCCAGAGCGGATCGTCGTTGAAGCCGCCGCCGATGTCGGCGTTGCCCTTTTTCGTGAGCGGCTGGTATTGATGGTAGCATGTGCCGTCGGAGAGCTGCGTGGCGGCGATGTCGAGCAGCCGCTGGCGGACGCGGTCGGGGAGCAGGTGGACGAAACCGAGGACGTCCTGGTTCGAATCGCGATAGCCCATGCCGCGGCCGATGCCGGTCTCGTAGCCGGACGTGGAGCGCGAAAGGTTGAACGTCGCCATGCACTGCACATGGTTCCAGGTGTTGACCATCCGCTGGAGCGTCTTGTCGGGCACGGCCGGGGCCTGATACGCGGAGAGCAGTTCCTCCCAGCGCTGCTTGAGCGCGGCGAACGCGGCGTCGATCGCGGCGACGTCGGAATATTTTTTCAGGATCTCGCGACCCTTGGTTTTGTTGATGATGAACGGCGCGTCGAATTTCGGCAGGTCGCCCTGGTCGACGTAGGCGAGGACGAACGCGAACGTCTCCTCGGCGCCGGGCTTGAGCGTGAGATTGAGCTGGTGCGCGCCGACCGGGTTCCAGCCATGCGCGAGGCTGTTGGTGCACCTGCCGGCGAGGACGGCGCGCGGGTCGTGCAGGCCGTTGTGCACGCCGATGAACGCGTCGCGCGAGGTGTCGTAGCCGTCGATCTTGCGCGTGCAGCCGAAGAGCGCGTAGTGGTTCCGCCGCTCGCGATACTCGGTCTTGTGGTAGATCGCGCTGCCCTCGACCTCGACCTCGCCGATCGAGTAGGTGCGCTGGTAGTTCGTCATGTCGTTCAGCGCTTCGTAGAAACAGAATTCGACGAACGAGAAGAGCGTGAGCCGCTGCGTTTTTTTGGTCTGGTTGCGAACGGAAACCTTCCAGAGCTCGAGATTTTCGTTCGGCGGGATGAACATGAGCTGCTCGGCCTCGATGCCGTCCTTGCGGCCGGTGATCCGTGAGTAGCCGAGGCCGTGACGGCACTCGAAGGCGTCGAGCTTCGCGCGCACGGGCTTCCAGCCGGGATTCCAAATCGACTTGCCCTGCTTCACGTAGAGGAAGCGGCCGTCGTTATCCATCGGGTTGTTGTTGTAGCGATAGCGCGTGAGCCGGCGCATGCGCGCGTCCTTCCAGAAGGAATAGCCGCCGGCGGTCTGCGTGCAGAGGCCGAAGAATTCGTCCTGGCCGAGCATGTTCAGCCAGGGGAGCGGGGTGTCGGGGCGGGTGATGACGAATTCGCGGCGGGCGTCGTCGAAGTGGCCGTATTGGGACATGGGAAGAAGAGGCGAGAGGCTAGGGGCGAGAGGCGAGAGAAACCAATCAGGTTTTCAGGGCGCGGTTGGCGCGGATGAGGGCGAGGCGCTGGTCGACGCACTTGCGCGTCGTCAGGCCATCCTCGGGCGTGTGGAGGCACCAGTCGGCGAGCTTCGCGATCGAGGTGCGCGCGGCGTAGCAGCGCGTGTCGGAGCCGCCGTAGTAAATGATCACGGTGTCGTCGGGCAGCCGGACCCAGCCGTTCGAGAAGGCGACATTGGAAACATCGCCGACGCGCTCGCTGAAACGCGGCGCGATCAGATGTCCGCCGGGGCGAGCGATGACTTTCGCCGGGTCGTCGAGCGAGGTCATGAACATGTAGGTGACGTAACGCAGCCCGGCGGCGCAGCCGCGCACGCCATGCGCAAGGTGCAGCCAGCCTTGCGGCGTTTTGAGCGGCGCGGGACCCTGGCCGTTTTTCACCTCCTTGATCGTGTGGTAGGCGCGCGAGTCGATGATGGTCTCGGGGCCGGTGACGCCGGTCGTGATGTCGTCGCACAGCGTCCAGCCGATGCCGCCGCCGGAGCCGACGTCGATGAAGCCGTCCATCGGCCGCGTGTAGAGCGCATATTGGCCGCCGACGAGTTCAGGGTGGAGGACGACGTTGCGCTGCTGCGAGGCGGGCGTCTTCAGGTTCGGCAGGCGCTCCCACTTTCTGAAATCCTTCGTGCGAACCATGCCGGCCTGTGCGACGGCGGAGGACAAATCGCCGGGAGCGGCCTTCGGATCTTTCGATTCGGAGCAGAAGACGCCATAGATCCAGCCGTCCTCGTGAAAGACGACGCGCATGTCGTAGAGGTTCGTCTCGCCGGGAATCTCCGGGATGTCGCACGGCTCATCCCAAAAGCGGAAGTTGTCGACGCCGTTGGCGCTCTCGGCGATGGCGAAAAAGCTCTTGCGATCGGCGCCCTCGACGCGCGCGACGAGGTGGCACCTGCCCTGCCAGTAGAACGCGCCGGGGTTGTAGGCGCCGCCGACGCCGAGCCGCTCCATGAAGAACGGATTGGTCCTCGGGTTGAAATCGTAGCGCCATTCGAGCGGCACATGGTGCGCAGTCAGCACGGGATGCTGGAAGCGCTCGAACACGCCGTTTTCCCAATCGGCCTGGACGGGATTCCGGCGCTTGATGAATTTCTCGTGCGCGGCGCGGACCTGCTTCACGCGCGCGGAAAAAACCTTGTTGCCGGCGGCCGGCGACTTGGCGGTGGCGCGGGTGGCGGAGTTGCGTATCGGAGACTTCTTCATGAGCGGGAAGATTTGGTTTCGGCGATGGCGCGCAGGCGGGCGACGGCTTCGAGGCCGGTGCGGCCGTTGTGATAGGGACATTTCCAGAAGCTGACCTTGAGCTGGTCGGCAAGCACGCGGCCGTCGCGCGTGACGCCGCGCAGCCATTCGCCGCGCGCGTGATCGATGAGATGCGCTTCAATGAAGTCCCACGCGTGCAGCGCGGCGCGGAGGAAGCGCTCGTCGCCGGCGAGTTGGAACGCGTTGAGGAAACCTATGACGGCTTCGGCTTGCGGCCACCATTCCTTGTCGGTGTTGGAGAGACCTTGTGGGCTGCCCTCGTTGTAAATGCCGCCGTCGGCATCGACGCCTTCGGCGAGCGTGACATTCGCGATGCTGATCGCGAGCGGGTGGATGCGGGCGGCGAGCGCCGGGTCGCCGAGAACCTCGGCGGCTTCGGTGAGGAGCCACGCCGCCTCGATGTCATGGCCGTAGGAAATCTTTTCGGAGCGCCGCGACCAGTCGGCGGCGAAGAACAGTCCGAGGTGCGCGGTGGCCGGGTTCACGATGCGCGTGAGCATCGTGTCGAGCAGGCCGGCTTGCGCGCGGCGGAGCGCGGCGTCGGGCCAGATCCGCAGGAGGTTCGTGTAGGCCTCCATGATGTGGAGGTGGGTGTTCTGTGATTTCGGCTCGTTGAGGTCGACGATGCTCAGGCGCATGTCCGCGATCGGCGACCAATCGCGCGCGAATGCCTCGAGGTAGCCGCCGTGCTTCGGATCGCGCGCGTGGGTTTCGATGAGCCGGAAGATTTCGCGGGCCTGGGCGAGCGGCTCGGGTTTGCCGGTGGCACGGTGATACTCGGCGAGCGCATAGATCGCGAAGGCCTGCCCGTAGATCTGCTTGCGATCGCGGGTCACGCGGCCGTCGGCCGCGATCGCCCAGAAGAATCCGCCGTGTTTCGGGTCGTGAAAGTTTTCGAACAAGTCCGCGCAGGCGCGATCGGCCATTTCGAGGTAGGCAGAGTCGGCATACCTCCGAAAAGCCGCGGCGAACGTCCAGAGAATCCGCGAGGTCAGCAGCGCGCCGCGTTCGGCGGTGCGGTCGATGGTGAGGTCGTTCGTGATCGCGCCGAAGAAGGCGCCGCGATCGCGATCGACGGCGTGCTCCATCCAGAACGGCAGGATGTTTCCGCGCAGATCGTCTTCGATGCGGCGGGCGTAGTCGGGGAGGACGCGGGAATCCATCGGAGTTGCGATCGGCAGCCGGCCTGCTTCAGGCCGGAGACTCGCCGCGCGCGTCGAGAAAGCTGCGAACCTGCGCGAGCGTGGGCGGATGGACGCAGCCGGGCGCGGTGGTGCAGATCAGCGCGGCAACCGCGCTCGCGAAACGCACGGATTCGGCGTCGGTCCAGCCCTGCAGCAAGCCGTAGATCAGGCCGGCACGAAGGCTGTCGCCGGCGCCGGCGCTGTCGATGACTTCGACGGAAAATGGCGCGAATTCATGACGCGTCGCTTCGCCGGCGCGGGCGAACCACAGCGGACGCGATCCGGCCGTGAAGACCACAAGGCCGGGGCACCGTGCGAGGTAGTCGTCGAAGAGACGGTCGCGCGCAGGACCGAAATCAAGGCAGTCGCGATGATCACGGGCGAGGAATTCGCCGGAGATCACGAGAATGTCGGCGAGCGCGGCGAGCGGAGAATCCGGCGCAGCGTCGGAGGTGACGACCGGGATGCCGGCGGCTTTCGCGGTGCGGGCGACGAGGAGCGTCGCTTCGCCAAAGGAAGGATCCACGCAGGCGATGCGGGCGGCGCGGATGCGAGCTGCGTCGGGCATTTCCCATTGGCGGGTCGTGGCCAGCAGGTCGCCGAAGCGGCCGAAGACGGTGCGCGTGTGGCGGTCGGAGACGACGATTTCGTTCACGCCGGCATAGCCGGTTTTCACGACGAGTCCGGCGCAGTCGATGCCGCGGGTGCGGAGGAATTCGAGCGTGCGGCGACAGGCGGGCGTGTCGCCGATCCAGTTGCCCTCGAGAGTGACGGAGGCGCCAAGTTGCGCGAGGACGAGCGCGGCGGCGGTGGCTTCGCCGGCGTGGTTCTCGAGCGTCTCGGCGATTTCGGCGTAGCCGTCGGCCGCGGGGTAGGCGTTGCGCAGGCGAAGGATGACGCCCGTGGTGATGTGACCGAAGCAGTAGACGTCGCTCATGGAAACGGGAGGTGGAGCGGATCTGGGACCCGCCCTGCGGGGTCAACCGAGCACGGCAACGATGTTCGCACCGTCGCGGAGGCGGGCGGCGGGAATGAAATTCCCGTCGACCGGTTCGCCGTCGAGCGTGAGCGCTTTCACGCCGCGGCAGACACCGGACGGGTTTTGCACCTCGATCCGCAGGGACTGGCCGCGGAAATTGCGCCGGGCGGTGAAGCCGGGCCAGCCCGAAGGGATGCACGGATCGATCCGCAGGCCGTCGATCTCCGGGCGGAGGCCGAGGATGTATTGCGTGGCGGTGTAGTGCGACCACGACGCGGTGCCGCTGAGCCACGGCACGCGCGAGCGGCCGTATTTCTTCGAGGCGGGCGCGTGCGTGCTCTGGCAGTGCACATAGGGTTCGATCTCGCGGAGGTCGGCGCGCTCGTTCTGGGCGGCCGGCATGAAGGCACGGTAGTAGGCGTAGGCGGCGTCGCCGTGGCCGCGCGCGATTTCGGCGAGCACGATCCAGCTCTGCGTGTGCGAGAAGATCCCGCCGTTCTCCTTGTTGCCCGGATTGAACAGCACGGCGCGCATGATCTTCACCGGCGTCTTGTCGAACGGGGGGTTGCAGAGCGCGACACCGTAGTCGGAGGAGAGATGCTTGCGCACGGCGGCGAGCGCCTGGTCGGCCTGCGCGGGGGTGGCGGCGCCCGAGAGGATCGCCCAGCACTGCGTGTTCAGGTAAATGCGGCCCTCCTTCGCGCGCTTCGTGCCGAAGACGGTGCCGTCGTCGGCGATGGCCCAGATGAACCAGTTGCCGTCCCAGCAGACCTTCGCGATCTTGCGATCGAGCTTCGCGAGTTCGGCGCGGGCCCATTTCTGCTCGGCGGACTTGCCGAGGCGGGCGGCGATGGTGGCGTAGGTCTCGAGGCCGAGGCGGACCTGGAAGGTGACGAAGACGGATTCGCCCTTGTAGCCGAGGCGGAGGCAGTCGTTCCAGTCGGCGGAGAGGCCGCACGGCAGGCCGTTGCGGCCGGTGCGGGTGAGGTTGAACTCGAGCGCGCGGCGGAGGTGGCCGAGGACGGTGGCCTTGCCCTTGTCGGCGAAGGGGACGACCTCGTTGTAGAAGTCGATGTCGCCGGTCTCGGCGACGTAGGCGGGTACGGCGTTGAAGAACCAGAGGCAGTCGTCGCTGCGGTAGTGCTGCGGCGGTGTGGGCTTCATTTTTCCCGGCGCGTGCGACCACGGGCGGATCTCGGGCTGCGCGCCGCCGGTCGAGTCCTGGCCGGAGAGCATCAGGATCATCCGATCGCGCACGAGATCGGGAATAATCGCGGTGACGCCGAGGAAATCCTGCACGGTGTCGCGGAAGCCGAAGCCGTCGCGCTGGTCGCCGGTGTAGACGAGCGAGCAGGAACGCGACCACTCGAAGGTCATGAGGGCGTTGATCGGGCCCCAGACGTTGGTCATGTGGTCGAAGTCGGCGTCGGGCGTCCGGACCTGGACCTGGTCGAGGAGCGCGTGCCAGTGGGCTTTCAGTTTCGCAAACTCACGTTCGCAGGCGGCGACGCTGCCGAACTTTTTACGGACGCGCTTCGCGACGGGGTAGGGCCCGATGCCGAGCAGCACGAGCACGTCGGCGGATTCGCCCGGCGCGAGCTCGAGATCGCTCTGGATTGCGCCGCAGCCGTTGTCGGAAAACTGCTCGTGGTGGCCGAGCGCGCCGCGTTCGACGGCCTCGGGCCGGTCGTAGCTGCGGTAGACGCCGAGGAATTTTTCGCGCTCGCAATCGAAGCCGGCGATCGTGCCGCCGAGCTGCGTCATCCACCACCAGCGCGACTGGTCGGTCTGCGCGAAGCTGTCGGGATGCACCGGGAGGCGCTTGCACGACGACGCCATGATGAACTGGTCGCGCCACTGCGCCTCGGAGATGTACTGGGTGTATTGCAGGTTGAGCGTGTCCTGCAGGAGATTCCACTCGGTGGTGAACTCGCAGAACGAGAACACGCTGATGCGGCGCGGTGCGGTCCCGGTGTTGGTCACGCGCAACCGCCAGTATTCGAACTCCTGGCCGAGCGGCACGAAGTAGGTCGCCTCGCTCGCGATGCCCCGCCAGTCGCTCGCGATCACGGCGTAGCCCGGGCCGAAGCGGGTCGTGGTTTTGAATTCGTCGAGCGGCTTGCCGACCGGCTGCCACGCGGCGGACCAGTAGTCGCCGCTGTCGCGGTCGCGCAGATAGAACTGGCGGCCGGGCAGGTCCATCGGGATCGCGTTGTAGCGATGCCGCAGGAAACGGCCGGCGGCGGGCGAGCGCGTGAAGCTGTAGCCGCCGGCGTGGTTGGTGATGATGCCGCCGTAGCGGCGGTCGCCGAGGTAGTTGGACCACGCGCGCGGGGTGTCGGGGCGGGTGATCACATATTCGCGGGCGGCGTCGTCGAAGTGGCCGAAATTCATGGGGAGAGCGGCGAGGCTTGAGAACGGCGGCACCGACGGCAATCGCAGCCTTTTGAGTTTTGTTGCATCGTTGATGAGTTTGTGGCGATGCGGCGCCGGCGGTGAAAGAATCGCCGATACGAGCCGGGGCGAAGGAAGAGGAGCGGCGGAAACACTCTCAAAAGAAACGCAAAGGGTCTCCTCGGCGGCGCGACGCGATAGCGTTAGACTGAATTTCCCGTGGTCACCCAGTGGGTTTTTGCTCGCGATGCCGCCGGTGCGCGCTCGGAAGCACGCCGGGTGACAGGTCCTCGCTGTCCCTTCGTGCCGGCATTCGTTCCATGAAGCTCTCGATCAAAGGCTCCGCCCTTCCCAACATTCCCTGGCAGCCGCGCCCCGCGGGCAATCAGGACTTGCTCTGGCGCTACGACGCCAATCCCGTC
Source organism: Opitutus sp. (assembly GCA_035549975.1). Taxonomy (GTDB): domain Bacteria; phylum Verrucomicrobiota; class Verrucomicrobiia; order Opitutales; family Opitutaceae; genus Opitutus. Next base: position 109 of record DASZPP010000394.1, on the reverse strand, counting down.
ATCGGCCGGCGGCCGCTGCCGCACGTGACGGGCATCTACAACCGCGCGGTGGTGCCGTGGCAGGGCGGATTCATCGGCGTGTTTCGCACCGAGGGAATGGACCGCGTGC
>DASZPP010000393.1:0-19690 GCA_035549975.1 Opitutus sp. | reverse complement strand
GCGTCGGCGAAAAGCGGAGATGGGGAGCGTGCCAATCAGCTCCAGTTGAAATTGAAGCTGATGCTGATCCGCTCGGCGTCGACGCGGTTGGCGGGGACCTCGTGGCGGAGCCAGCTCTCGAAAAGGACCACGTTGCCCGCCTCGGCCGGGTAGGTGATGTGGGCGCGGTTTTCGCGGCGGGCGGCGGTGAGCTTCGGTGGCGCGGCCATGAATTTGCTGAGACGCGGGTCTTCGAACTTCAGGCCGGGACAGCCCCGTGGCGTGACGACGTAGTAGGTTCCACTGATGAACGAGAGTGGATGCAGGTGCAGCGAGTGCGCGGCGGTCGGCGGCATGATGTTGACCCAGCAGTCGGTCAGGCGCACGGAGCGGCCGCGGAGATCCATGTCGAGCGCGCGGGCGAAGGCGAGGACGTGGCGGGTGAGTTTTTTCCCGAGATCGGTGAAGCTGCTGGAAAAGCGGTGGAGCTCGTTGAGCGAGGCGTAGCTCGTGTAACCGCCGGGATAGTTTTTCGCGGACCACTTGCGGCCGGCATCGTCGTAGTCGCGGAGCTGGCGGCATTCGGCGGCGAGGGCGGCGTTGAGTTTTGCGAGGCCGGATTTCTGCAGCGGCTCACAGTAGATGTAAGTGGGGAACCAGGCGCGGAGGGGCATGGCGGGAAGTCGGAACGCGGAGCGGGGAACTGGCAGGCTAAGGTGCGGCGTCGGGCGGGCAACGGGAAACCGGAGACGGCGCGCCGGAATCTTTTCGATTCGGATAGGCTTGCCGTTCATATCGGCCGCGAGCTCGCTCGCGCCGCAGTGCGCCCGCAAGCAGGCGGCCCGAGCGTTGGGGACCGGTTGAATCGAAATCGTGCTAGCGATACGCGATGAGGAAGAGGCGGTGGAAAGGGAAGAGGACGCGGCCGTCGGCGCGCGCCGGGAAGTGCGGCGCGAGCGCGTCGCGATAGTCGGCGAGGAAGCGGGTGCGTGTGGGTTCGTCGCGCAGGGCTTCGAGCCACGGACGCAGGCCGGTGCCGCGATACCAAGCGATGATCGCGTCGACGTTGGCGAGAACGTGAAGGTAATCGGTCGTCCAAAGGTCGAGGCGGGAGGCGTGGGAGGACAGGAGATCGTAGTAGAATTCCGGCTCGTGCGCGTGCCATTCGCGCGGCGGCGGATCGAAGTGGCGGCGCCAGGCGGGCGACGCGGCGAGTTCGCGCATGAGGCGATGCGGCGGCGCATCGATGTTGGCGGGAACCTGGAACGCGAGGGCGCCGCCGGGCGCGAGTTGGGCGAGGAGGCGCGGGACGACCTGTGGGTGATTGGGGACCCACTGCAACGCGGCGTTCGAAAAAACGACATCGAAGGGCGCGCTGGCTGGCGCGGCCCATGTGGCGATGTCGCCGATGGCCCACGCGATTTGCGGGAAATCTTTTTGCGCGGTGGCGAGCATCGCAGGCGAGTTGTCGAGGCCGGTGAGCTCGGCGGCGGGCCAGCGGCGGGCGAGGACGGCGGTGCTGTTGCCGGGGCCGCAGCCGAGGTCGATCACGCAGCGCGGGGCGTCGAGGGCGATGCGCGCGGCGAGATCGATCGCGGGCTGCGTGCGCTCGGCAGAGAATTTCAGATATTGGGCGGTGTCCCAGGTCGGCATGAACGGAAGCTCCGAGATCCAGGCACCAAGCTCCAGAGAAACATCAAACACAGGCTCCAATTGGGATTTGGAGAATTCCCGGGAGGTTGGAGACTGGCGCTCGGAGCTTTCCGCGTCAGCGCACGCCGCCCATGAGCCGCTTGACCCAAGGGATGCAGACGAAGAGCGCGAGCGTGGCGGCGGCGACCCAGAGCGATTGCACGAGGAAAAAATGGGCGAGCGCGGCGGGATGGGCGGTGTCGAAATCGCTCGCGAGGACGCCGGCGAGCTTGTTGCCGAGCGCCATCGAGAGAAACCAGATGCCCATGATCAGGCCGACGAGGCGCGGCGGCGCGAGCTTCGTCATCGTGCTGAGGCCGACGGGACTGAGGCAGAGCTCGCCGACGACCTGGAGGAGGAAGACGGCGGTGAGCCAGAGCGGGCTGACTTTGCCGGACACGGTGAGTTGCGCGGCGGGAACCATGAGCAGGAACGAGAGCGCGAGGAAAAAAAGGCCGAAGGTGAATTTCGCCGGGCTGGACGGCTGGCGTTCGCCGAGCCGGACCCAGAGCCACGCGAACGCGGGCGCGAGGACGATGACGCCGATCCCCTGGACGGCTTGAAACCATGCGGACGGGAACGGGCTGCCGAGGTTGAGCGTGAGGCCGAGGAAATGGTAGATGCCATTGTGGGGAAGCGTGCGGTCGGTGAGCTCCTCGGCGAAGAGCGCGCCGCTGGAGCCGGCCTGCTCGTAGATCGCCCAGAAGATGATCGAGGCGAGGGCGAAGACGCCGATCGAGGCGAGGCGGCGGCTTTCGGGATCCTTTTTGGTGCCGAACCAGATGATTGCGGCCAGCGGCACGCCGACGTAGCCGTAGCGAATCCATTGAAAGGCGGGGGCCAGATCGGAGAGCGTGACGATCGCGAGGACGGCGGCGGTGGCGGCGAGGACGAGGCCGAGTTGTTTCCACGGGCGGGCCGCAGTGCTTGGCGGCGGTGCGAGGCGCGCGAGCGGGCGGCGGAAGGCGACATAGTTGAGCAGGCCGAGCGTCATGCCGACGCCGGCGGACACGAACCCCCAGTGCCAGCTCTGCGCGGGATCGAAGCCCCAGCCGCGGAGCGTGTCCTTGAACGGGATGCTTTGCGCGAGGTAGCCGGTGACGAAGGGCGAGAGCGTCGCGCCGACGTTGATGCCCATGTAGAAAATGGAGAAGCCGGCGTCGCGGCGGAGGTCGTTGGGCGCGTAGAGGCCGCCGACCATCGTGCTGACGTTGGGCTTGAGCAGGCCGGTGCCGATGACGATGAGGCCGAGGCCGAGGAAGAACATCAGCTCGGAGTGGGCGGCCAGGGAAAAGTGACCGAGCGTGAGCACGATGCCGCCGAGCAGCACGGACCGGTGGGCGCCGAGAAAGTTGTCGGCGAGAAATCCGCTGGGGATGCCGAACATGTACACGCACATCGTGTAGGTGCCGTAGATGATGCCGGCGCGCTCCGTGGTGTAGCCGAGCCCGCCGTCGGCGACGGGCGTGATCATGAACACGAACAGCAGCGCGCGCATGCCGTAGTAACTGAAGCGCTCCCACATCTCCGTGGCGAAAAGGGTGTAGAGCGGGCGCGGGTGGCCGAGGAATTCGGGATGGCGCGGCGCGGCCTCGACGGGGCATTCGGTCGCGGTGGACGGCGGGCTCATTCGGCCGGCGAGGTTGGCGCCCGTGGAAAACGACGCAAAACGAAACGCGCGCGGGCGGAAAAACACGGCGGAGGGAGTGGCGGCGTTCCGTCTTCGCCACCCCGACGGCGGAGAAGCGGACCGCTCCGGCGGCGCGGCGGCGGCTCAGCCGTGGTGCGGCTGGCGATGCTCAAACTGGGCGCGCAGCTCAGCGCTGTTGAAGGCCACGAGCTGCCAGACCCCGAAGATGACGCCGAAGGCGACCGAGAGCATCATGAAGATCATGCGGTGCACGCCGGGCGGCTCGGCCTGCTGCGGCAGCAGCCAGTCGAACGAGGCGACGCCGACCAGCAGCGACGCGATCACGCAGAAGATGCCCCATGCGAGCGCGGCGCGCCGGGCGCATTCGCAGCGCAGGACGACGCAGACGCCGAGCGCAACCATCACGAGATCCCAGGCGAGCGGAAAGAAAAGGAAGAGCAGGCCGAAGCGCCAGGAGGCGAGTTCGAACAGCGCGCCAGTGCCGCCGAGTGCGAACAAAGCGCCGCCCAACAGGGCGCAAACGGACAACTTCTTCATTGGGGGTGAGCCGGAGGGGTGCCGACAAGGTGGGGATTTCGTGGAGCGTGTCGAGTCCGGACACGTCGAGAGACGCCCGGTTGCGACGGGCGTTCAACTTTTCTTCAGAAAGCCATTGAGAAGCGCGTGAACGACACCGGCTGGCGATTTGGTGATGGGAGACGGCTGGCGATAGCTGCCGGCGGCGAGCACCTGGTCGAGGCGCGCGCGGCGGATTTCGATGCGCAGGTCGATCAGATACGATTTGAAATCCCACTCCCAGTCGTCGGCGTAACTGACCACCGCTTCCGCATCGTCAGGCATCATCGTGAGCGGGCCGTCGGAGGCGGTGAAGCCGCGCGACTGCAGATCGGCCACGATCAGGTCGTCGACGTGGTGATTGTCCGAGAGGCGGTGCTCGACGAAGAAGTGCCTGATCTTGCCGAGGTCGGCATGCGGCATGGTTTCCGTGTGCATGCTCGAGCAGGCGGCGAGCGGCAGCGCGAGGCTCAGGAGGAGGGCGGGAAGCTTCATCGGGCGGAAGAGAGACAGCGGGAATGGGGGCGGAAGGCAACATCGACGCGCGCGATGCCGGTTCACGTGCCGCGGATCCGCACCGAAGGCGTGAAGGCGTCGCTTGCTCGCAGCCGGCGAGATTTTGGAGTGCGGCAGTCCTCCGGCGTTTTGGGCCGAAAGCGGCAGAGGACTGCCGCACTCCAAAAAGAAGGCGGCTAAAGCTCGATGATGCCGCGCTGCACGGCGGCGGTGACGGCTTCGGTGCGATCGGCGGCGTTCAACTTGGCGAGAATGTTTTTCAAGTGGTCCTTGACCGTGTGCTCGGAGATTTCGAGGGCGGCGGCGATTTCCTTGTTGGCCTTGCCGTGCGCGGCTTCCTTGAGCACCTGGATTTCGCGCGCGGTGAGCGGCTCATAACTGCCGCGGACGGCGAGGCGCGTGGCGACGTCGCGCGGAATCCAGCGTTCGCCGGCGGCGACGGCCCGGATGGCGGGCACGAGGCCTTCGCCGGTCGCGCTCTTGAGGACGTAGCCCTGGGCGCCGGCGGCGAGGGCGCGATGGATGTCCTCGTCGCCGCTGAAGGCGGTGAGCACGAGGATGCGTGCATCGGGAAACTCGCGACGGATCAGCTCGATCGTTTCGTTGCCGCTGCGCACCGGCATGCGGAGATCGAGAAGCGCGAGATCGGGGCGATGCCGGCGGAAAAGCTCGACAGCTTGCAGGCCGTCGACGGCCTCGGCGACGACGATCATGTCGGGCTCGGTGTGAATCACGGAGGCGAGTCCGCTGCGGACGATGAAGTGATCGTCGGCGACGAGGATGCGGATTTTGCGGTCGGCCGTCATGATGCGGGCGGAGCCGTTTCCAGGCCGGGCGACGGCGGGCTGAAAGCGCGGCCCGCGGCCGCGGGAGGAGCGCCGGTTTCGAGCGGGACTTCGAGCGCGACGACGGTGCCGCGACCGGGCGCGCTTTCGATCGCGAGGCGGGCGGCGAGGCGCTTCGCGCGCTCGGACATGCCGAGGAGGCCGAAATGGTTGTCGCCGGGAGCGGGCGTGGGCGCGTGGTCGAAGCCGATGCCATTGTCCTCGATGCGCAGCGCGAGGGCATCGCGGCCAAAGTCGAGCGCGAGTCCGATGCGGGTGGCGCGCGCGTGCTTCGCGATGTTGGTGAGCGCCTCCTGGCCGATGCGCAGGACATTTTCCTCGACGACCTCGGACAGCGGGCGCTTGTCGCCGCGCGTGGCGAACTCGAGCTGGATGTCGGTGCCGGTGACGAGGTGCTCGGCGCTCTGGCGGAGAGCGTTGGCGAGGTCGAACTGCTCGAGCTCGCGCGAGCGCAGGTCCCAGATCGAGCGGCGCAGCTCGACCTGGCTTTGGCGGAGCCAGTTGCGGGCGAGCTCGAGGTGGCGGTGGGAGGAGCCCGGGTCGCGCGCGAAGAGTTTCGCGGTGGCGTCGAGCTGCAGCGCAATGCCGGTGAGCGTCTGCTCGAGCGTGTCGTGAAGATCGCGGGCGAGGCGGGTGCGCTCGGCGAGGACGGCCTTGAACTGGAGTTCGGCGGCCTTCCGCGCCGTCATCTCGACCTGCAACTGCGCGGAGCGCTCGACGACCTTCTGCTCGAGCGTGTCGTGGGCCTCCTGGAGCTCCGCTTGCGCGCGGCGCAGCGCGGCGTTCTTGCGCGAGACGGTCAGCAGCCAGAGCACGACCAGAATCAGGATCGCGGTGAGGAGGCCGAGGCCGGCGAGCAGGCGCCCGGGAGTGAGCCAGCTCGGGCGTTCCACGATGCGCAGCCCGGCGGCGGCGGGGAGCAGCAGTTTGACGCTGTTGAGTTTTCCCGCCTCGTCGACGTCGGCGAAGCACACGCCGTCGACCTCGACGATGCTGCCGACGGGGATCGCGGACAGCGTGTCCTCCTCGATGCGCGTTTCGTGTTCGACGGTGAACGCGAGCCCCTGTTCCTGCATCAGCCACGTCGTGACGACGCCGGAGAAGCCCGACGCCGGCCGGGCGACGGGGCGCGTCGAACGATTCAGGATGCGGCCGCGGAGCCGGATGAGGTCGGCGTGATGGAGGCCGTTGCGCAGATCGGCGACGGTGACGGGCTGCGGACGGACGGGCGCCGCGGCGGGCCCGATCTTGCGGAGCGTGGCGTCGCGGAGCAGCGGGAGATGGTTTTCGTATTCGAGAAAGCCGGCCGCGTCCACCTCGTCGCCGGGAGCGAACATCTCCGCTTGCGAACTTTCGAGGCGGAGGCCGCCGGTGCGGTCCTGCAGGAATACGTCGTTGCCGATCCGCTGGAGCGTGACGACGCCGCGGACGTGAAGACGCAGGGCCGGCGCGGCGGTGCGGCGGTATTCCGCGACGGTGTTGAGCGGCGCGACCGGCTGGGCAAACGGATCGGCCGGCTCGGGCTCGATGACGGTGAAATCCTCCGCGCGCGGGACGTAGACCGCGACGGCCGTCAGGTGGCGGAGGGCGGCGTTGTAGTGCGTGGCGGCGGTGCCGCGGACGTTCACACGCGCGGCCACGAGCGCAGCGGGCGACGAGGTGATCGCGACCGGCGCGCGAACCTCGAGGCGAAATCCGCCGACCGCGAGCGCCAGGTCGAGCCGCTCGCCGTCGCGATGGACGGAGCGCACGACGCCGGCGACCTCGATGCGTTCGCCGTCGTCGGTGCCGGACTCGAGACTTTCGATCGTGACTTTCCGCGGCGCCGGGAGCGCAGCGGCGCCGGTGACGCGCCAGCGCGGTTCGCTGATGATCGGCGCGAACGCGCCCGGGTGCGTCACGCCTGTCACGGTCACGAGGTCGCCCGGTCGGGGTTGTTGCGCGGAAAGATTCTCGACGAACACGCCGCCGGTCGCGTCCTGCACAAAGAACTGCCCGCTCCAGTTCGGCTCCGCGGCGGTGACAACGCCGGTGACGTGGACCGGGAGCCGGTGGCCGGCTTGCTCGCCGGTGAGCGACAGGACGGCGGCGGCGGTCGCCAGCGGCGGCGCGGCGGCGGCTGCGCCGACGTCGCGCACGGAGAGCAGGGCGATCACAACGGCTGCGAGCAGCTTCGAGGCGGGGCGCGCCATGAGGGGAGTCCGAGGCTACGCCATGCGCCGATTGCTGTCCAAGCAAACTCCCCTCCCTCGAAAGAGGGATGCGGCGACGATGCGGCGGTTGTTATTCTGCCGAAGTTACCCGAACCCGAATTGTTGCACAGCAAGCGCGGCGGCCAGTCGCCGTCGCGGGATCCGTTTTTTTAGCAAACCATGAACCCCAGGAAACTGCTTCTCACCCTGCCTGCATGCGCAGGCCTCTGGCTGGGCGCGGCCCGCGCGCAGACGACCACGTCCCCCGACACGAACACGGAGGACTCGTCGAAAAACGAGGTCGTCGTGCTGAGCCCGTTCCAGGTCACGACCACGGAGGATCGCGGCTACCGCGCGACCAACTCGATTTCCGGCACGCGGCTCAACACCGCGATCAAGGACCTGCCGATGCCGATCGAGGTGATCACGGATGATTTCATCCGCGACACCGGGTCGACGGACCTCCGGCAGAGCCTGCGCTACAGCTCGGGCATCCTGCTGCAGACGCAGAACGACTATGCGTCGCCGGCGGGCAGCTTCGCCGTGACGCCGGGCAAGATCAACAACCCCGAGGGCCTCACCGCCAGCCCGGACGAGACGCACATGAAAATCCGCGGCTTCGAGACGGAATCGGTGTTGCGCGACGGGTTCCGGCGGCAGAACGCGACGGACTCGGTGAACATCGAGCGCATCGAGATCGCGCGCGGACCGTCGTCGCTGCTCTACGGCGTCGGCAATTTCGGCGGCGTGGTGAACTACCTCGTCAAGCAGCCCGAGGCGAAGCCGGCGCAGGAGTACTCGCTCGCGATCGGCAGCTGGGATTTCAAACGCGCGACGATCGATCTCACCGGACCGATCACGAGCAACGACAGCCTCGGCTACCGGCTGACCGGCGCGTGGCAGGACCAGAATTCGTACACGGACTTCAACAGCGAGCGGCACTTCTTCATCTCGCCGGTGTTGGTGTGGAAGCCGACGATGAGCACGGAAGTGATGCTCGACGTCGAATACGGCAAGCAGTGGCAGGACGGCATCAGCTGGCAGCGGCTGCGCGCGGCGGTCTCGGGTTTCGTGAACGACAGCTCGGGCTACAACGGCGATTTCTACCGGGTGCCGGGCAAGGACGTGCGCACCTTCCGCTGGAGCGGGCCGGACACGTATCGCGACAGCGAGGCGAACAACGTCGAGTTCAAGATCACGCAGAATCTCGGCGAGAACCTGCACCTGCTCGCGGGGGTGAACCATGGGACGTTCAACTTCGACCAGCTCGACAACCTCGCGGCGTTCCAGACGGTCAGCGATGGCAGCAACGTGCCCGCGTGGGCGGTTGCGCCCGTGACCTACGCCGGCATCACCTCCGCGCAGTCCGGCGTGCCCGTCGGCCCGCAGCCCTCGACGATCGCCTACCAGTGGGAAAAAAGCCGGCAGGAAAACACGCACGACCAGGCGCGCGTCGAACTGAACTATCACCTCAAACTCTTCGAGAACGCGAGCCGGTGGCTGCAGATGGACCACTCGTTCCTCGCCGGCTTCAGCTACACGAGGGAGAAGAACGACTATCGCACCCGCCAGACCCCCGGCGACGTGGCGAACTACCACAGCCCGGCCGACGCGAGCTATTTCCGGTACGGCCAGCAGGGCGACGGTTCGCCGGACCACGATCTTGTCGAATGGGACAACACGAACACGACGACGTCGAACCCCGCGTTCTACGGCGTTTACCAGGGCAAGCTGCTCAACGACCGGCTCACGCTCATCGCCGGCGTGCGCCGCGACCGCAGCTGGAACCGCCAGTGGATCTACGATCCCGAGTTCAACTCCGACGGGACGCGCCGCGGCGACACCGATCCGCACGCCGCCGACTCGCTGACCAACAAGGACACGACCTACCAATACGGCGTGAGCCTGAAGCTCACGAACGAGATTTCGGCCTACGCGATGCGCTCCGACGGCGTCGAGCCGAACTATCAAGGCAAGCTCGACCTGAACGGCGTGCCGCTGCAGGCGGCGCTCGCGCGCGACAAGGAGGTCGGCCTGAAGCTCGACCTCTTCAACGGCAAGATTTCCGGCACGATCAGCCGCTTCCAGATCACGCGCACCCGCGCGCAAATCGGCAGCTCGAGCCTCGTGTGGTTTGCGCCCGTCGTGTCGGGCAACCTGCATTTCGACCCGAACAAGGACATCGTCTACAACGTCAACGACCTCAACCCGCTGAATCCGGACAACAGCTGGAACACCGCGGTCGTCGATTCGACGAATGAGTGGAACGCCGCGCGCACCGCCGGCGCCGCCTACCAGGCGACCAACTCCGCCGGCGCGACGAACTGGTATGTCGACGCCACAAAGCCGACGGGCGCGGCGTTCCTCGACGCGGTTTTCGCGAACGTCTACAAGGAAAAGCAATTCGGCTGGTGGGGCTGGCTCTACAACGGCGCCGACCCCGGCAGCCTGCCGTTCGACAATCTCGTCAACAACGCGACGATGGACGACAACGGCGCGCAGAACAGCGTCGCCACCGGCAGCGATCGTTCGAGCGGCTGGGACACGCAGATCCTTTTCCAGCCGACCAACGACCTGCAGATTCTCTTTTCGTGGTCGCACATCGAGAAGGTCGTGCTCAACGCGGAGTCCTGGCCGAAATATCCCTATCCGCAGGACCGCTGGGCGATCTGGTATGCGCCGGTCTCGTTCGCGGCGACGGCGGGCCGGCCGTTGAGCCAGGTCTACTCCGACCCGAGCGACACCTCCACCTACATCGCGTTCGGCACCGGCCTGCCGATGGACGACACGCCGCGCAACCAGGGCTCGCTCTGGATCAATTACCAGTTCCCGAAAAAGTCGGCGCTCGCGGGCTGGTCGCTCGGCCTCGGCGGATTCTACGAAGGCGAGCGCGTGATCTATCCCGCCTACGGCCAGAATGCGCTCGATAACAACGGCAACTCGATCTTTCTCTCGACGCCGAGCAAGACGACGGTGAACGCGATGGTGCGCTACGAATTCAAGATTCGCGGACGCGATGCCAGCCTGCAGCTCAACGTCGACAATGTCGCCGACAACCAGAAGCTCTATGGCTGGATCTACAACCCGCCGCGGCGCTGGCAGCTCGAATTCACCCAGAAACTTTGAAGCCCGGCCCGGCTGGCCGCCCCGCGCGTGGACGCGGGGACAGCCGGTTCGCGCTTTGCCCGCGGCTCACGCTGCGGACGCCGGCCAAGTTTTCCCGATGCCCAAGATTTCCTTCGCAGTTTGTTTCCTGCCCGCGCTCGCGGCCTCACTGTCCGCGCGCACGTGGTCGGTCGTCGAGACCGCGCGCGACAACGGCCACCGGCTCGCGACGCTCGGCGCGCCGGCGCCGGTCGCCGCCGGCACCGCGCTGCCGGCGGCGACGACGATCGTCTGCGATCCGGCGCGCACGTTTCAGCAGATGGTCGGCTTTGGCGGCGCGCTGACAGAATCGTCGGCGTGGGTGCTGGCGCAGCTTCCCGCGGAAAAGCGCGCGGAGATTCTGCGGCGCTACTACGACCCGAAGGAAGGCATCGGCTACACGCTCGCACGGACGCACATCAACAGTTGCGATTTTTCACTGCACATGTGGGCGCTCGACGAGACGCCGGGCGACTATGACCTGCTCGACTTTTCGCTCGCGCCGATGCGGAAGTGGCTCCTGCCGCTGATTCACGAGGCGCAGGCGGCGGCGGGAGCCGGCCGCTTCAAATTGCTCGCCTCGCCGTGGAGCCCGCCGGCGTGGATGAAGACGAACAACCGCATGGATGACGGCGGCTCGCTGCGGCCGGAATATGCGCCGGCATGGGCGAACTACTATGTGCGGTTCATCGAGGCGATGCGGGACGAGGAGAAAATTCCGGTCTGGGCGCTCACGGTGCAGAACGAACCGGAGGCGCACCAGACGTGGGAGTCGTGCCTGTTTTCGCCGGAGCAGGAGCGCGATTTCGTGCGCGATCATCTCGGTCCGGCGCTCGAACACGCCGGACTCGGCGGAGTGAAGCTCCTCGGCTGGGATCACAACCGCGACCGCATCGAGGCGCGGGCGGCGGTGTTGTTCGGCGACCCGGCGTCGGCGAAATATTTCTGGGGGCTGGGTGTGCACTGGTATGTGAGCGAGGACTTCGCGGCGTCGGGCCGGGTGCACGATGCGTTTCCCGACAAGCAGATCCTGTTCACCGAGGGCTGCGTCGAGAAAGGGGCGCAACCGGGCGCGTGGGGCCCGGGCGAGCGCTATGCGCGCAACATGATCGGCGATTTTCGCAACTGGGTCTGCGGCTGGATCGACTGGAACATCGCGCTCGACCTGCGCGGCGGGCCGAACCATGTGGGCAATTTCTGCGATGCGCCGGTGCTCGTCGATCTCGCGAAGGGCGCGGTGCATTACCAGAGCTCGTTCTACTACATCGCGCAATTCAGCCGTTACGTGCAGACCGGCGCGCACCGGATCGAGTCGGGCGGCGGCCCGGATGCGCTGGGCTCGGTGGCGTTCGCGAACCCGGACGGCTCGCTGGCGGTGGTGGTGCTGAATGGCACGGATGACGCGAAGGAATTCATGCTCGCCGCCGGCGGCGAGGCGATGCGGTGCCGGATCCCGGCGCACGCGATCCAAACCTATCTTGGGGCGGCGAAGTGAAGCTCGGTGAAAGTCGCTGGAACACACACACCGGTAGGGCGGGTCTGAGACCCGCCCTACTCGCCGCCGCGTTGCTCGCCACGACGGCGGTCTTCGCCGCGGATGAACCGGCTGCGACGAGCGCGTTCGTTCGGGTGAAAGGAACGGAGTTCGTCGATCCGCACGGCGAAGTGCTGCGCCTGCGCGGGATCAACCTCGGCAACTGGCTGCTGCCCGAAGGCTACATGTTTCATTTCGAGCGCGCGGCGTCGCCGCGGCAGATCGAGGACGTGGTGGCCGAGCTCGTCGGCGACGTGGCGGCGGCGCAGTTCTGGCGGGAGTGGCGCGAGAACTATGTCACGCGCGACGACATCGCGCTGATCCGTCGCGTGGGCTTCAATTCCGTGCGCGTGCCGCTGAACTGGCGGTTGTTCGTGAGTGCGAACGCGCCGTTTCGGATGGAGGGCCCGGGCTGGGAGCTGCTCGACCGGGTGATCGGCTGGTGTCGGGAGGAAAAGATTTATGTGGTGATCGACCTGCATGCGGCGCCCGACGGCCAGACCGGCGCGAACATCGACGACAGCCGCGGGCGGCCGCTGTTGTTCGACGATCCGGAGGCGCAGCAGCTCACGATCGAGTTGTGGAAGACGATCGCGGCGCGCTATCGCGGCGAGCGCTGGGTGCTCGGCTACGACCTGCTCAACGAGCCGATCGCTCACTACTTCGATACGCGGCGGCTGAATCCGCTGCTCGGGGAGTTTTACCGGCGGCTCGTGCCGGAAGTCCGCACGATCGATCCGAACCACATCCTGTTTCTCGGCGGCGCGCAGTGGAACACGCAGTTCGATCCCCTCGGGCCGCCGCCGGCGCCGAACGTGGCCTACACGTTTCACCTTTACTGGGACCAGCCCAGCGAGACCTCGATCAAGCGGTATCTCGACTGGCGCGACAAATACGACGTCCCAATGTGGCTCGGCGAAACCGGGGAAAACACGGACGAATGGATCGCGAAGTTTCGCGCGGTCCTCGAACAAAAACGGATCGGGTGGTGTTTCTGGCCCTACAAGAAAATGGACGCGACCACGTGCGCCGCGTCGGTGGCGCAGCCGGACGACTGGCGCGCGATTGTCGCCTATGCGGAGGCCTCGCGCGGCGACGTGAAGAAGCTGCAGGGCGCGCTGCCGTCGCTCGAGACGAGCCGGCGCGCCCTGGCGCAGCTCCTGGAAAACATCCGGCTCGCGAATTGCCGGATCAACCCGGGGTATTTGAGGGCGTTGGGACTGAGTGCGCCGAACCCAGGTCCGTAGACCGGGCTCCGCGCCCGGCATCTCGGAGAGCAACGGCGACAGGTCGGGGACCCGGGTCTACGAGTGCGCGCGGCGGAGTTCTGCGAGACGGGCTTCGGCCGCGCGAATGTCGCGGAGGCGGTCGAGCAGGCGCGTGGTTTCCGGCGAATCGAGAAAAACCGTGCGGTGCGACTCGAGGTCGGTGCGGGCCTCTGCGAGCGCTTGAGCCGCGGCGAGCAGGGAATCCTCCGCGTCCGGCATCGCGCCGGTGGAGCGGGCGGGATCGAGATGCTCGAGAATGAATTCGGCGAGAAAGTCGGGGAGATGGGCCGCGTAGAGCTGTGCGCCGAAGCGAAACAGCCGGGCGGCGGTCGGGCGGAAGAGTGGCATGCCGCGACTTTCCCACCGGCGGGCGAGGGCGAGTCCGTCGTCGACGATGTCGCTCGCTTCGTCGGCGAGCGGATCGGTTGGTTCGCTTTGGGCGGCGGCTTGGACGAGGAGCCGGCCGATCGCGTCGCAGCAGGCGCGGCGGGCCTTGAGCGCGATGTCGGCCACGGCGGGGTCCTCGGCTTCGGCGGGAGCGGCCGCGTCCATCGCCTCGCGTGCGGCGACGTGCGCGCCAGCAAGGTCACCGAGCGCGAGCAGGGAAGTCGCGAGGTTCAGCGAAGCGGCGGCGAGATTGATGCGATGGGAGCGATCGGCGGCGAGCGGAAGCGTGCGAAGGAGATCGAGCGCGGTGCGCTGCGATTCGACGGCGGCCGCGAGGCTGGATGGATCCCCGAGCAGGTGCAATGCGTGCCCGCGATTCATCCAGGCGGCGGCGAGGTTGTTCTGATAGCCGGGATGGTCTGGCAGTGGAAGCGTGCGAAAAACGGCGATCGCTTCGTCGTAGGCGCGCACGCTGTCGGGGAGGGTGGCGGGCGGATTGAGGCGCTGGAGGGCGTTGGCGCGGTTCATCCAGGCGCGGGCGAGTTGCTGCCGGGCGAGTTCGTGCGAGGACAACGACGATTGCCGGAGCTGCGCGGCGGCTTCGTCGTAGTGGCGAATCGAGGCGGAGACGTCCGCTGTTGTTCCGCGAGCTTCGAGGGCCTGGCCTGCGACGATCAGCGCGTCGACGCGGGCGAGAAGTTCATCGAGGCTCACGTGGATCGGGAGAAAAACCGGCGCCACGCGAGCGCAAGGCCGGTGTAGACGAGCAGGCAGCCGCCGAGCGAGGCGAGTGCGGCGACGAACTGGCCGGCGGGGCCGAGCGCTTCGCCGGTGTGCAGGAAACGCAGCCACGTGCGCGCGCGCCGGCCGGGGCCGAGATCGGGAAAATCGTCGCGCTGCAGCACCGCGCCGGTGAATGGATCGAGCGTCAGCGTGGTCGTCGCGAAAAACGGCCAGCTGTTGCGAGCGCGGAGGGAAACAGTGACGGGGCTGACGGCGTGATCGTGTTCACGGCTGCGCGCGGGGCGGGCTTGCGATGATTCTTCGGTTGAATGTTCTGCGCGCGGACCTCGCGCGGAATTGCCCAGCCGCAGGGAGATCGTGTCCCACGCCGGGATTTCCCGCTGGACGGATGCGAGCAGGGCGCCGTAGCCGAAGGGATGTGCGCCGGCCGGCGGCGTTGGCACCGCGAGCGCAGGGCGGCCGAAACCGCCGGGGCCGCCGACGGCGGGAGGTGTTTCGCCGGCGAGACGATAGACGAGATTGTTGGCCCAGCGATAGGACAGGACGACGCCGGAGGCGGTGAGGACGACGAGCACGAGCGCGCACCAGGAGCCGGCGGTGTTGTGCCAGTTCCAGTCGCGGGCCTTGCCGGCGAGCTTGAAATCAAAGAGGGCGATCGCGCGGAGGGCGCGGCGCGTCCACCTGCGCGGCCACCAGAGATACAGGCCGGTGAGGGCGAGGACGAGGAAGGCGGCATTGCAGGCGCCGGTGATCGCGCGACCGAGTGCGCGATGACCGTCGGAAAGCCCGAGCGAGCGGTGCCAGTTTTCCATCGTGTGGAAGAAATCGCGGGCGCGAGTCGAGGCTGGCGCGCGGATTTCACCCGTGTAGGGATTTGCGTAGACGGTGGCTTCGCGGCCGAAGGCGATCGCGACCGCCTCGGTGGGATCGGCGGAAACCGTGATGCCGGTCGCGGGCGTGTCGGGATTGTTTTCGCGGGCGCGGGCGATCAGGGCGTCGAGCGTCAGGCGCGGCGCGTTTGGCGAGGGCGGTGCGACGTGGCGGAAATCATGTTCGGCCCACGCGATGATCTGTTTCTCGAAGGTGAGGGTGAGGCCCGTGAACGACATGATGCCGATGACGAGGCCGGCAACCACGCCGCACGCCAGGTGAAGCCAGAAGATGATTCGACGGAACGGCATCGCGTGACGACCGCGCGGGCGCGATCACATTTCGGCCCACTGGCGGATGAGGTTGTGATAGACGCCGGTGAGTTGGACGACGCTGGCGTGACCGGGTTGTTCGGCGCCGAGGCGCTGGATCGCGACATCCATGTCGAAGAGGAGCGCGCGCTTCGCGTCGTCGCGGATCATGCTCTGGAGCCAGAAGAACGAGCAGAGTCGCGCGCCGCGGGTGACCGGCGTGACGTGGTGCAGGCTGGTGGACGGATAGAGGATCATGTGGCCGGCGGGGAGCTTGACGGATTTTGCGCCATAGGTGTCCTCGACGACGAGTTCGCCGCCGTCGTATTCCTCCGGACCGGCAAAGAAGAGCGTGCATGAGATATCGGTGCGAAGCCGCTGGTTCGTGCCGGGAATTTGCCGGACCGAGCCGTCCACGTGCGTGCCAAACTGCTGGCCGCCGGCGTAGCGGTTGAACATCGGCGGGAGAATGTTCAGCGGCAGCGCGCCGGAGATGAAAAGCTGGTTGCGGCCGAGCGCGCGGAGGATGGTTTCGCCGACCTGGCGCGCGACGGGATGGTCGGCGGGAAGCTGCTGATTGTCCTTGACGCGGGCGCCTTGATGGCCGGCGGTGGCGCGGCCGTCGACCCAGTCGGCGGATTCGAGGAGCGCGCGAGCTTCAGCGAGCTGGGCGGGCGTGAGGACGCCGGGAATCGAGAGAAGCATGGAGGAAGGTTGAGAGCTGAGAGCCGAGGGTTGAGAGTTCGGAGCCGGCGACGCGTGGCGATGGACGGAAGTCCGGGTGGGAAAGCGGCCCTACCACTTGAGGTCGGCGGTGAGGAGGAGGGTGCGACCGGGGCCGGGGATGACGTGACCGTTGTAACCGCGGTCGATGTAACGTTTGCCGGCGAGGTTGTTGACGTTGAGGCGGAGGGTGAGGTGCTTCGTCAGCTCGTAGGAGAGCATCGCGTTGTAGATCGTGTATTGCGTGCCGAGGCCCTGGTTCGGGGTCGCCGCGGTAGCGCTGGGGAGCGCGTAGAAATATCCGGCGATGTATTGCGCGCCGCCACCGATCGTGAGTCCGATGGGGAAGCGGTAGGTCGTCCAGAGATTCAGCGAGTGCCGCGGCGCGTATTGGAGCGCGGCGTCAACCTGCTGTGGAATTCCGGACGCGAGAATGCGGCTGTCCATGTAGGCGTAGCCGGCGAAAAGCGTCCACGCGTCGGTGAGACTGCCGGCGGCGCCAAGTTCGACGCCTTGCACACGCTGGTTGCCGGCGAGGACGGTGTTGCCGTCGGCGTCGGTGGTACGGGCGTTGGTTTTCCCGGTGCGAAAGACCGCGGCGGTGGCGATGAGCCGGCGATGAAGCAGCTCCCACTTCGTGCCGAGCTCGGAGCTGAGATTCTTTTCGGGGCCGAGATTGGCGCTGGTGTTGCCGGAGGACCCGAGCTGCAGGCCTTGGCTGGCGTCGGCGGACGGGTTGAACGAGGTGCCAAATCCGGCGTAAATGCTGCCGATGGCGACCGGCTTGAAGACGAGGCCGGCGCGCCAGCTCAGCATGTCGTCCGTGCGCTGAAAGCGCGTCGCGAGGCCGCTGGCATCGACCGATTTGTAGCTGACGTCGAAGATTTCGAAGCGACTGCCGAGGTTCAGCTCCCAGCGTTGGTTGAGCTTCAGCGAGTCGAAGGCGTAGAACGCGCCGGAGTCGGCGATCGCGCTGCCGTAGGCGCCGGTGCGGGCAACAGTCGGGACGTAGATGTCGTAGGGGTTCGGGTGATAAAGGTCGGTGACGGGCGGCCGGCCGTTGGCATAGGTGTCGGCGCGGGCGTAATTCTTCTGATTTTCGCGGGAGACTTCGATGCCGGTGTCGATCGAGTGGCGGATCGACCCGGTTTGAAAACGGCCGGCGAAATCGGTCTGGTTGGCGACGATTTCGTCCTGACGATCCTGATATTTGGCGTCGGTGCGACGAATCTGAGGCAGCGTGGGGTTGTAGCCGGGGTCGAGCATGCCGTTTGTCGTCGAGGGCGCGGTCGGCGGAACGGAAGCGGCGCGAGGCGGAGTGACGATCGCATCGCGAGTATTGCGTCCATAGCGGGTGAGATTGCGGAGCGACGCATGATCGTTGAGCCGGTGGGTTGCCGTGATCGTGGCGAGGTCGGTGTCGATGCGCTCGTAGTCGCGGGAGGCGAGGCCGTAGAAATTGCTCCAGTCGAGGTCGGCAAGGGTTTGACCGGCGGCGAGGGCGCCAGCGGGGAGCGTCCCTGGGAGGCCGTAGTCAGGAACGTTGTCCTGGCTCACGTGCTCGTAGGCGAGCGTCACCTCGGTTGGCGTGCCGAGGCCGAGCGTAATGGACGGTGCGACGCCCAAATTCGCGTTTTTTACGACATCGCGGCCGGCGACGCCGCCGTCGGTCCAGACCGCGTTGACCCGCACCGCAGTGCCTTGGACGGGGCTCGATGGAAGCGAGAAATTAGCATCAAGCGTGGCGCGGCCATAATCGGCGGTGCCGTAGGTCGCCTCGACATGGGTGAAATTCCCGGCGTGCGGGGTTTTCGTCACCAAATTGATCGAGCCACCGGTCGAACCGCGGCCGCTGGTGGCGGACGAGGGACCTTTGGCGACCTCGACTTGGTCGATATTGAAAGTGTCACGGCTGACCACGCCGGGATCGCGCACGCCATCGATGAATACGTCATTGCGCGCGCTGAAGCCGCGAATGAAGAGATTGTCGCCGGGGGCGTTGCCACCTTCGCCGGCGACGAACGTGATGCCGGGAGTGTTGCGAAGAACATCGCGGAGCGATGTTGCCGCTTGCTGGACGTAGACGGAATCGGGGATGACTACGACCGTCTGTGGAACGTCACGCAGCGGCTCGGTGAATTTCGGCGACGTAGGGCTCTTGACCTTGGCGTCTTCGACACTGAATCGCGGTAGTTCGGTGAGCTGGTCTTGGCCAAGATCGTCGAAGCCGATTCCGCCGGGCAGGGCGGCGGAGGCGCTTTGCGCGAGAACGATGGCGGTGAGCGTTGTCGCGGACGGGCGAAAACCGGCTAGAGAAGTCGAGGTCGGGGACGAGGAAGCACGCTGCAACTCAGTGGATGGGAACATACAGTGGTGGGATGAAATTTTTAGAGGACGAGTCTCAATACCGTTTAAGCGGGGAGATTGCGTCAAGGCAATTATGAGATACCGTCTCAGTCTCAATTAAAGTCATTGAGTCGAACCAGCTTAGTGGTGGAAACTCGATGACCGATGGCCGAATCCTTCCAAATCGAGTTGGGCGAGCGACGCTACGCCATCGTGATTGAAACAGACACCCGAGGAGCCGTTCGCCAAACAATCGGGACGCTGGCTTCATCGCGTCGCGCTGCGGTAGTCATCACTGATGCGAATCTCGCGGCGAAACAAAAAGCGGCGATCGAAGCCATGTTTGGCGACGCTCCCAAAATTTCCGTTGAACCCGGTGAAGGTTCGAAATCGCTCAAGGTGCTGGGGACGGTGCTGGATTTTCTGGCCGATGCGCAGTTGGACCGCAGGGGAGCTCTGTTTGCGTTCGGCGGTGGCGTGGTCGGAGACCTCGCAGGATTCGCTGCGGCCGCATGGCTACGCGGGGTCGATTATTATCAGGTTCCGACCACCTTGCTGGCGATGGTAGACAGTTCGGTGGGCGGAAAGACGGGAATCAACCTGCCGGCCGGAAAAAATCTCGTCGGTGCCTTTCACCAGCCGTGCGGCGTTTTCATTGGAACGGATTTTCTCGCCACGTTGCCGTCGCGGGAATTTGCGGCGGGAGCGGCGGAAATCATCAAGGCGGGTTTGCTCGGTGATGCGCAATTGTTCGCGCAACTTGAACGCGAAACGCTGAAGCCCGGCGGAACTTCGCTGGCCGGCGTGATCAGGCGGTGCTGCGAGCTGAAAGCGCGCATCGTCGAGCGGGATGAGCGCGAGATGGCGAAGAACGATGGGCGGGCGCTGCTCAATCTCGGCCACACGTTCGGACACGCGATCGAACAGGTGACC
>DASZPP010000392.1:0-5190 GCA_035549975.1 Opitutus sp. | reverse complement strand
AGTTTTGTGAGTTCGTGAACGAGAATCATGGCGACTCGAGTAGCGCAGGCGTCCCCGCCTGCATTTTGAATGAAGCAGGCGAGGACGCCTGCGCTACGATCAGCGGTTTCGGATCGATGACGCCCGGCAGCCCCGGCAGCGCGAGCCGGTTGTAGATCAGGCGCAGCAGACGCTCACCCGGACTCGCGGACAGCAGGCCGATCGCCGGAAAGTCGCGGCGCAGCGCGCCGAACAGGTCCGATTCCCGGTGCGGCAAATCGGCGATGCCATCGCGGTTGAGATCGAGCGTGACGGCGCCATCCCAAAAGTTGCCGCGGCCGGCGACGGCCCAGAGGTTCGCGTCATCCGAGCCGCTCGCCTCGATCGGATGAATGTTGTCGGCGAAGGTGTTTTCAAAAAAACGGCAGCCGGCGGTGCTCTCGCTGATGCGGATTCCGATGTAGTTTCCCGCGACGCGATTGGCGCGCAGCGTGTCGTTGTTCGAATTTTCGAGGAACAGGCCGAGCGTGTTGCCGGCGATGACATTGTCCTCGATGCGCGTGTCGTCGACCGACTGGAGCAACAGGCCGTAGGCGCGGTGGCTGCGGTTGCCGACGAACCGATTTCCCCGCAGCACGATCCCCTTCGAGTACATCAACGCCGCGCCAGCGGCGTTGTCCGAAAACACGTTTCGCTCGAACGTGTTTTCGTCGGAATACATGTAGTGCAGGCCGTAGCGGACGCGCGTGATCGTGTTGTCGCGCGTGGTCGTGCGCGAGGTGAACGAGAAATAGATGCCGTCGCGGGTGCCGCGGATCGTATTGCCCGCGATCAGGTGGCCGGAGGAGTTCCAGAGGTGAATGCCGTTGCCGCGGCGATCCTGCGGATCGGGCGCGCTGCAAAGCTCCGCGCTGGCGGCGTCGCCCGCCTTCAGGCCGGTGAGGACGGGATCGGCGATGGCGTCGTCCGCGGCGCCGTCGCCGAAAATGACGTTGTCCACGATGCGGCAGTCGTTCGCCTTGCGCACGTAGACGCCGTGGAGCATGTCGACGATGCGGTCGTCGTGAACGAAGGCGCGCGCCCCCGTGATGTGAATGGCCGCCTGGTCCTCGGAAAGATTGCGGCCCGAGCCGCGCACGACGAAGCCGGCGAGTTCGACGTCGGGCGCGCGGATCGCAACGACGCAGCCGCGGCGATCGCCTTGCAGGACCGCGCCGGGCGCGCCGAGCAGGCGAACCGGTTTTTCGATCGTGAACGGGCCGTCATAAACGCCGGCGGCGACGCGGACCGTCGCACCGGGCGCCGCGGCCGCGAGGCGCGCGCGCAGAGCGTCGCCGGTGGGATTGGCGCGGACGATGGCTGTCATGACAAAAACAGACGCCAACAAGGTAGGGACGGCTCTCCGAGCCGTCCACGGACGCCTCGGAGAGGCGCCCCTACCGGCGTGCCACATAATCCTCATGGTTGCTCCCGTCGCGAGGCCCAGATCGCGCCGATCACGAACAGCGGGAACAGCCAGAGCAGCACCGCGCCGGATTGCGGCAGGCTCGTCTGGACGAAATTCGCGATCCGCTGGCTGCCGAGCAGGATCGGGGTGAACGGCTTGATCGTCATCGGCGCGCGCGGATCGAGGCGGTGCCCGTAGGTGTAGAGCCGGAAATAAAAATTACCGAGCGAGAACGCGCTGAAGTAGACATACAGCACGCCGAGATCGATGACGCTGATCATCCGCCCAAAGGTCGCGGCGCGCAGCGCCAGCAGCGCGAACATGCCGAACGCGAACGGCAGCCATTTCATCTCGACGAAGTCCTCTTCGACCAGGTGCCGCATGCCGATGTAGTGGTTGAGCACGTTGATCTCGACGAGGTCCTGGCCGCCGTTGCCGCCGACGAGCTTGTGCGCGTAGATGTGCAGCGCGAGGCCCTCCTGGTACTGCGGCGCGACGAGCCGGATCTGCCAGAGCGGCAGGAATGCGGCCGCGACGATGCACGCGGCGGCCCCGAGCAGCAGCAAACGCGAACGGAGGTTCAGCGGGCGCCTCAGGAAAAGAAGTTCGCGGCGGAAGATGTCTTTCATGACGACGGTGCGGCCGGGCTCCGACCGGTCTTTTCTCCAGTCCTGTCATTGCGAGGCCGCGCAGCGGCCGCGGCAATCGAGCGGGATTGCTTCGTCGCTGCGCTCCTCGCAATGACAGGAAGGAGGGACATTGTCTGTTTGTTCGGAGGGCGGGTCGGAGACCCGCCCTACCGTTGTCATTTCGCCGCGAGTTCGGTAGGCTTCACGGCGAGGTAGCCCTGCATCTCCTGATGGAGCGCGGAGCAGAAGTTCGTGCAGTAAAATGGAAACACGCCCGGCTTCGTCATCTTCAGGCGGAGCGTCTTCGTCTCGCCGGGGTCGATCACGACGTTCACGTTCTGCTCGACGATGCCGAGGCCGTGGATCATGTCGGGCGTCTGCTCGACGTTCGTGACGTGGATGACGAGCTCGTCGCCGACGCGCGCGTCGATCCGGTCGGGCGTGAAGTGGCTGCGGATCGCGAGCATCTTCACCTCGACGACGTTGCCGTTCCGCGTGACGCCGGTGTCCTTCGCGTCCCAGACGGCGTCCGGGTCGGTGTTCTCCGCCTTCGGGTAAACCTCGATCGGCTTGATCGCGTCCGCCTTCAGGATCTGCGCGAAGTGCGGCTCGGGTTCGGTGAAGGTCTCGTAGAGCAGTTTCATTTTGTTTCCGTTGATGTCGATCAGCTCGCTGTCCTCGGGCTGCGACGGGCCGACGGAAACATGGCGGCCCTTCGAGAGCTTGTTCATCGCCACGAGATACTCGCCGTAGGGCTGCTTCGTGTCGCTGCCGCCGATGACGAGGTGGCCGATGTTGTAGTGCACGGCGATCTTATCGAGGACGACCTTGTTGAGGTCGGCGCGCTCCTCGGCGCTCCACGGCGGCATCTTCCATTTCGCGACGGCGGACTCGATGTAGAGCGAGGTGTAGGCGTTGCCCTTGCCGTCGTATTGGGTGTGCAGCGGGCCGAGGCCGACGGGCACCTCGCCCTCGAGCACGTCGTCGTGGCGGATCACGGGCACGCCGCGGAACTCGCCCTCGAAGTCCTTCTTTTCGATCGCGGCGAGGATCCTGGTGAAGTCGAAAACCGACGCGACCGGCTGGAGCTTGCCGGAGGCGACGATCCAGCGGCCGGACGGATCGGTGTCGATGCCGTGCGGCGATTTCGGAACGGGCAGGTAATAGAGGATGCCCGGCGTTTTCGCCGGATCGATCACGGGCACGCCGTCGAGCGTCGTCGTGCGGCCGTCTTTCACGGCGGCTTCGGCGGCGCGCCAGTTGACGATGGCGGCGAGGTCGCGGTCTTTCTGCGTCGAGTTTGCCTCGAGCGAGTCGTGCGCCATCTCGGTGTTGTAGGAAGTCCAGAACGCCCAGCCGTCGCTCGGGCCCTTGCCGGTCGAGCCGAGGTCGAAGTCGATCGGCGGCGTGATGATCTGCCAGCCGACGCTCATCGCGCCGCTCGACGGATCGACGCGGATGCCGGTCACGCTGCCGTTGAATTCCTTTTCGTAATCGTTCGGATCGGCGTAGCGGCCCTTCGGCAGCGGCACGGAGAAGCGCGTGGCGACGAGCACGTATTCGGTGTTGTCGGTGACGAACGACGAGCCGTGGTTGCCCATCGAGTTCGGCAGCGGGCCGAGGATCTGCTTCGTCTTGAAGTCGCGGAGATCGATGCGGGCGATGCGATTGTTGGCGTTGTCGTTCACGAACAGCCAGCGGCCGTCGTAGAGGCCGTTGGACTTCGAGAGGCCCGGGTGATGAACGTCGCCCCACGTGAAGTCGCCGAGCATTTTCTTCGTTTCCTCGTCGTAGCCGTAGCCCGTGCCCGGATAACGCGAAAAGACCGGGATGGTCGCGATGTGGCGCATCGAGGGAATGCCGGCGACGAAGACGTTGCCGGAGTGGCCGCCGGAATAGAAGAGGTAGTAGTCGTCCTTGGTGCCCGGCGCGACCCAGGTCCGCTCGGCGGGTGACTTGGCGTCGGCGGATTTCGCCGAGGAAGAGGCGGCGCCGCTGCCGGCGGGGCTGCATGCGGCCAGCGCGAAACCCGCGATGGCCAGCGTCACAACGAGGAGGTGATGATGGAACGATTTCATGACGGTGAGCGCGAAGAGGATTCGTTTCCCGTTTCCGCAACCTCCCCCGAGGCCGCCGCGAAACTCCGTAATACGGACTTTCTCGCAGGGCTCGCGGGGGAACGCGGCATGCGGAAGATTATTCGACGATCAGGTCGCCTTTCATGCCGACCTGCATGTGGCCGGGGAAGGCGCAGAGGAAGGGGTAGCGGCCGGGCTTGGTCGGCGCGACGAAGCGCGCGGTGTCGGATTCCTTCGGGCCGAGGAGCTTCGTGCGGGCGAGCACGCTGGCGTTGAACGCAGCCGGGATGTAGTCGGTCGTCGCCGCCTCGGCGGCCGCGGTCGTGAAGGCGTTCAAATCGGTGCCCGCCGCGAGCAGGACCCAGTTGTGGCCCATCGAGAACTTCGGCACGGTGCCGGTGTTCGTGAGCGTCACGGCGAGCGCCTCGCCGGGCCTGGCGTGGATTTCGGTCGTGTCGAATTTCATGGTGTCGTTCGCGGTGATCGCGATCGCCCGACCTTCAGCGGGTGCGGCGGCAGCGGCGTGAGCCGCGGGGGTCGGGGCGGAGGTGGCGGCGGTGGCGACGGAAGTGCCATCGGATCGGCCGCAGCCGGTCAGCACGAGCGCCGCAACGGCGGCGCCGGCGAGAAGAACAGTAGGAACGGTTTTCATAAAAGTGCGGCGAGCATAGCCGCGACGGGCGCGGCCCGCCTTGATGCGCGTCAAGGCACCTGAGAATTCGTCGCAGCACTGCAGGTCGAAGAGGCCGGTGCCTGGGGGGGGGTGCCCGCAGCGCGCATTCGCACACATGCGCGACGGGAGCGTCGCGCCTCCATCAAACCGCCGTGGGCTTGATCCGCGTCAAAGCAGCGGCGTCCGGCTTGCGGCAGAATCGCCGCATGAAACTACGGCTGTCCTTTGTCCTCGTGCTCCTGCTGGCGCTGGCGGATTTCCTCGTCGCCCGCGCCGGCGGCACCGACCAGGTTTTCGCCGCCGTCGGCGTGATCCGCGCGCCGCTCGACAACGGCCGGATCGTGATCGCGCACGAGGATATTCCGGGATTCATGCCGGCGATGA
>DASZPP010000391.1:0-8000 GCA_035549975.1 Opitutus sp. | reverse complement strand
CGAGGACGATGATCCCGAGGAACGGAAAGACGAGGCCGTACTCGCGAGTGAGGGCGCCGAGCGCGCCGGCGAGGCCGGCGGCGGCGGCCCAGGAAGCGGACGCGGGAGCGGCCTGGGGAGTGTCACGTAATACGTGACACTGGCCCGGAGCGGGCGAGACGAATGGCGCGAGCGTGAAGGCGAGGGCGAGGGTGGCGACGGCGGTGAGGCCGGTTTCCTGGGCGAGGCGGAGCGACCAGGCGAGGAGCGGGCACGCGGCGACGAGCAGGGCGGAGGCGCGGGCGGCGCGATTGCCGCCGAAGTGAAAACCGGTGCGCCAGGCCAGGTCGTGGACGGCGAGGAATTCGAGGGCGGTGACGGGAGTCGTCCACGCGGGAGCGAAACTTTCGCCGCAGGCGAAGGCCCAGGCGTGCAGGCTGGCGACGCCGGGCGGGATGCTTTCGGCCCAGAAGTAGGAGAGAAAATCGTGCGCGCTGACGGGCGGATAGAAATCGAGGTTGCCGAGCCGGAGCCATTGCTCGGGGAGAAAAGCCCAGCGGAACTGCGTGTCGGGGCCGGCGAGCGGTTCGCGAATCAGGAGGAAGGCAATGACGGACCAGAAAAGGAGGAAGAGCGGAGTGAGGGTGCCGAGGCGCGTAAACGGGGCGAGCGCAGGGCCGGCGTCGGAGGGCGCGACGAGGGCGTCGCGCCCCCACCAGGCGAGTGCGAGCGTCACGACGGCGAGAACCGCGGACAGCGGCGCGAGCGAGAGCGGGATGCCGGCGAGGTCGAGGGCGAGGCCGGTCGTGTAAAGGAGCACGGCGGAGCCGACGAAGGAGAGCCCGAGCGATGGCGGGAGCCGCAGCGCGCGGAGGAGCATGGCGCCGGGGAGGAGCAGGCCGGCGAGGAGGAGCAGAATGCGCGCGCAAATCAGGACGAAGGCGAGCAGGTCCATGAGGCGGCGCGAGCAAAGCGGAGGCGAAGAGGGGCGGCGAGAGAGAAGGACGAGGCGAGTCCCGCCGCTCACGCGGCGGGCGACGGGGAAGCGGGCCGCGATGCCGAAGCACAGGCGCGGGGCGGAGGCCGGTTCGAAGCCGGTGGCAGCGAATCCGGGCGCGCACGAGGCGCGCCGCTACGCGGTGGTCAGTTCGCGGGCCTTTTCGGTCTTGAGGCGGAGCTGGCCGCAGGCGGCGGCGATGTCGTGGCCTTTTTCGCGGCGGAGGGTGACGGAGAGGCGGGCGGCGCGGAGCACGTCGGCGAATTTTTCCTGGCGCGTGAGCGACGGGCGCTTCCACGGGAGGCCGTCGACGGTGTTGTAGGGGATCAGGTTCACGTGCGCGTGGAGGTCGAGCGCAATGTCGCGGAGAGCGGCGGCCTGCTCGAGGGAATCGTTCACGTCGGCGATCAGGATGAACTCGAGCGTGATCATCCGGCCGTGTTTTTCAGAGAAGGCGCGAACGGCGGGGAGGAGTTTCGCGAGCGGGAAGGCCTTGTTGACCGGCATGATTTTCTCGCGGACTTCGTCGGTCGCGCCGTGGAGCGAGATCGCGAGGCGGAAGCCGAGGGGCTCGTCGGCAAGCTTGAGGATTTTCGGGACGAGGCCGCTCGTGGAAATCGTGATGCGGCGGGCGCCGAAGCCGAGGCCCCAGTCGGCGTTGAGGATCGTGAGCGCGCGGATGAGGGCGTCGTAGTTGGCGAGCGGCTCGCCCATGCCCATGACGACGATGTTGTCGAACGAGGCGAGTTCGGTGCGGGCGCGCGGCGTGAGGGCGTCCTCGCGATAGCAGACGTGGAGGAGCTGGGCGACGATCTCGCCGGCGGAGAGGTCGCGCTTGAGGCCGAGGAGTCCGCTGGCGCAGAAACCGCAGGCCATGGCGCAGCCGACCTGGGTGGAGATGCAGATCGTCTTGCGCGAGTGATCGACGCCAACGCCTTCCTGCGGCGCGCGGATGATGACGGTTTCGATCAGGGATTTGTCGCGGAGCTCGAGGAGGAGTTTGTCGGTGACGTCGGCGGACTGCTGGTTGAGGACGAGGTCGGCGGGAAGGAGGTCGAACGTTTCGGCGAGCCAGGCGCGGAGCGGCTTGGCGAGGTTCGTCATGTCGTCGAATGAGCGGGCGCGCTTCTTGTAGAGCCAGTCGAGGATCTGTTTCGCGCGGAAGGCCGGCTCGCCGCGCGCGCGGAGTTTTTCCGCGAGCGAGGCGAGGGTTTCGCCGGTGAGCGGCGGCTTGGGCGGGACGAATTTCATCGGCGGGGAGGAAGTTGAGGGCGCGGGCAAACCGGCGCAAGAAGGCGCAGGAGCCGGCGAAGCTGCGGCGGTGTGCAACGTTGCTCCGGCCGGCGCGTCTGGCTGGGCTTCAACCCCATGAGAACTCCATTCCCCCTGATCGGTTGTTCAATCGTATTGATGGTGGCGGGCCTGCGGGCCGACGAATTCAAGGGCCGGGTCGAAAGTTTCGATCCGGCGTTCGACAAGCTGGTCGCGGCGGACGCGAAGATCGAGAAACTGGCCGACGGCATCACGTGGGCCGAAGGGCCGGTGTGGTTCGACGGCGGCATCATTTTCTCGGACGTGCCGAAGAACGTGATCTATCGCTGGCAGGAAGGCTGGGCCAACAAGCGGGTGTTTCTCCGGCCGAGCGGCCAGCTCGCGGCGGCGCCGGGTTTTCGCGAGCCGGGGAGCAACGGACTCGCGGTGGACCGGCAAGGGCGGCTCTTGCTCTGCCAGTGCGGCGAGCGGCGGATCGGGCGCTGGGAGCCGGAGCACGGTTATACGTCGATCGCGGACCGGTATGACGGGAAACGTTTCAACACGCCGAACGATCTCGTCGTGAAACGGAACGGCGACATCTACTTCACGGATCCGCCGTATGGCTTCAGCGAAGGAACGGA
This sequence comes from Opitutus sp., assembly GCA_035549975.1. Taxonomy (GTDB): domain Bacteria; phylum Verrucomicrobiota; class Verrucomicrobiia; order Opitutales; family Opitutaceae; genus Opitutus. The sequence goes on along the minus strand of DASZPP010000391.1, from coordinate 5,129 downwards.
TTCGAAGCTGCGGGAAACGCCGTGGCACGGGGTTTATCGCGTGGCGGCGGATGGGAAGGTGACGCTGTTGACGAAATCGATCAGCTACCCGAACGGGATCGCGTTTTCGCCGGACGAGAAAACGCTCTACGTCAGCTCGACGGAAAACGGCCACGCGCACATCGAGGCGTTCGACGTGCAGGCGGATGGGACGATCGCGAACGGGCGGATGTTTTTCGACGGGCAGGCGCTGAGCGCGAAGGACCTGCCGGGCGTGACCGATGGCTTCAAGGTTGATCGCGACGGGAATGTGTGGACGTCGGGGCCGGGCGGCATCCTGGTGGTTTCGCCGGCGGGAAAACTGCTCGGGCGAATCAATCTCGGCCTGGCGGCAAATTGCGCGTGGGGCGACGACGGCGGCACGCTTTATATCACAGCCAGCCACGCGCTCGCGCGCGTGCGGACGCGGACGAAGGGGAACGGCTGGTGAAGCGGGCTGCAGGGCGGGAACGTGATTCCCGCCCTGCACCGACGGGTCAGTGTTTGGCGAGCGCGCGATTGAGGGCGCTGACGATGGCCTTGATCGAGGCGAGCTCGATGTTCGTGTCGACACCGGCGCCGTAGAGCGTGCGGGCGCGGTCGGTCTTGATCTGGATGTAGGAGACCGCGCGCGCCTCGGCGCCTTTGCCGAGCGAGTGCTCGGTGTAGTTCAGGAGCTCGAATTTCGGCAGCGAGGTGCCGGCGAGGGCGTGGACGAAGGCGTCGATCGGGCCGTTGCCTTCGCCGGTGAGCTTGTGCGTTTCGCCCTCGATGCGCACGCGGGCTTCGCAGTGGACGGAGCTGTCGCGCTCGGTGGTCTTGAAATGTTCGAGGACGACGGGCGCGGTGCGTTCGAGATATTCGGCGCGGAAGGCGTCGTGGATTTCCGCGGCGGTGAGCTCGGTGCCCTTGGTATCGGCAAGATCGTTGATGATCTTGCCGATTTCCTTGTGCATGAGCTTGGGCAGGGCGTAGCCGAACTCGTGTTCGAGGAGGTAGGCGACGCCGCCTTTGCCGGACTGGCTGTTGATGCGGATGATGGCCTTGTAGCTGCGGCCGATGTCGGCGGGGTCGATCGGGATGTAGAGAACGTCCCACGGCGCGTCCGGCTGCTTCGGGTCGCGCGCGGCCCAGGATTTCTTGATGGCGTCCTGGTGCGAGCCGCTGAAGGCGGTGAAGACGAGCTCGCCGGCGTAAGGCTGGCGCGGCGGGACTTCGAGGCGCGTGCAACGTTCGTAGGTCTCGCGGATTTCGTTGATGTTCGAAAAATCGAGGCCCGGGTGGACGCCCTGCGTGTAGAGGTTCAGGGCGACGCTGACGATGTCGACGTTGCCGGTGCGTTCGCCGTTGCCGAAGAGCGTGCCCTCGACGCGGTCGGCACCGGCGAGCATCGCCAGCTCGGTGGCGGCGATGCCGCAGCCGCGGTCGTTGTGCGTGTGGAGCGAGACGATGGTGGCGTCGCGGCGGGTCAGGTGCGTGCACATCCACTCGATCTGGTCGGCGTGGACGTTGGGCGTGGTGTATTCGACGGTGGCGGGGAGGTTGAGGATGATTTTGTGGGCGGGCGTCGGCTGCCAGACGTCGCTGACGGCCTCGCAAATCTCCAACGCGAAATCGAGCTCGGTGCTCGTGAAACTCTCAGGTGAATATTCGAGGCGGATGTTGCTGCCGGCGGCGACATGCGGGGACATCCTGCGTTTCAGGAGCGAGACGGCGTCGGTGGCGATCTTGACGATCGCGGGTTTTTGCGCGTTGAAGACGTAGCGGCGCTGGGCGGGCGAGGTGGAGTTGTAGAGATGGAAGATGACGTTTTTCGCGCCGGACAACGCTTCGAGCGAGCGGAGGATCAGATCCTCGCGGCACTGGCAGAGAATCTGGATCGCGACGTCGTCGGGGATGCGTTTTTCCTCGATGAGCCGGCGGCAGAAATCGAATTCGATCTGCGAGGCCGAGGGGAAGCCGACCTCGATTTCCTTGAAGCCGATTTTCACCAGCAGGTCGAAATATTCGAGCTTCTCCTCGACGCTCATGGGCTGGGCGAGGGCCTGGTTGCCGTCGCGGAGGTCGACGCTGCACCAGATCGGAGCGCGGGTGAGCGTGCGGTTGGGCCACTGGCGGTGAGGCAAGTCGACCGGTTGAAAAGGCCGGTATTTCGTAACGGGAGCGGATTGCATGACGCGAAGAACTGAAAATTAGAGAGGGATTTGCGGACGAAGTGAACAAAACACGCCGCGGCTGGGGCGGCGGGACGGGCTCAGGCAAAAACGCACGATCGACCGCTAGGCGGCGATTCAGAGATCGTGCGCGGACGTAAGTCGCAGAAGGGCCTGGGCGAGAAATCGCATCAAGTGGCGAACCTCTATCGGCAAGCGCCGACGGAAGTCAAGCGGCGGCATCGCGACGTAACTTGGCGGAACGCCGCCCCGTCTTGCATGTAAATGGGTAATCCTGCATTCCTTCAACCATGCCTGACGACGAGCCCTTCGACCTCGCCGGGTGTCTCGCGCGCGTGCGGGAACGCGACCAGGCGGCGGCGCGGGATCTGGTGGAGCATCTTTACCCGTTGGTCATCCGGATTGTCCGGGCGCGGCTGCCGCGGCGCGTGCCGGAGGAGGATCTGGCGCAGGAGATCTTCATGAAGATGTTTTCCCGGCTCGAACAGTATCAAGGCAACGTGCCGTTTCCGCACTGGGTGTCGCGGATCGCGGTGACGACCTGCATCGATCACCTGCGCGCGCAGCAGCGGCGGCCGGAATTTCGCTGGGCGGATTTGTCGGAGAACGAGGCGACGATGCTCGATGCGGTGCTGACGAACGAGAACGAGGCGGCGCCGGACGATGCGCTCGCCGCGCACGAGCTCGTCCACAAGCTGCTCGGCCAGCTCAAGCCCGACGACCGGCTGGTGCTGCAGTTGCTCGACCTCGAACAAAAGACGATTGCGGAGATCAGTGCGTTGACCGGCTGGAACCAATCGCTCGTGAAAGTTCGGGCGTTTCGGGCGAGACGGAAGTTGCAGAAGATGTTCGAGGAACTTAGACGAAAGGAGCGTTCATGAATCCCAATGAAAATGGCTGGCAGAAGTTGACCGCGGCCGCGCGGCGGTGGCGGGATGAGCGCGACGCGGAAGCGCCGTATGGATTTGCGGTGCGGGTGGCGGCGCTGGCGATGTCGGAGGATCCGGTGTTCGCCCGGTCGCTGTTCGAGCGCTTTTCGTGGCGCGCGCTGGGGCTGGCGGCGCTGCTGGCGCTCGTGAGCCTGGCGGCGGACTATTCCGCGCTGGCCCAGTCCGCGTCGGACGACGGCGGCTTCTTCGACGAGACGACGGTGACCTCGGTATTCGAAATCTCCTGAGCATGGAGAAGCCCTGGAAAGTCATCGTCGCGTTCATCGGCGTGTTCGTGGCCGGGGGGATTTTCGGCGCCGCGCTGACGCTGCGCTGGGCCGAACACGCACATCGCGGGCACCGCCCGGCGATTCCCGAGCTGCACATGATGGACCGGTTGAATTCCGAACTGTCGCTCACTCCGGACCAGCAGAAGAGGATCGCGCCGATCGTGTCGCGGGCGGAGACGGAAACACGCCGGCTGCGGCGGGAGAGCGTCCAGAGTTTCCGTGCGGTGATGGAGCAGGCGAACGTCCAGATCGCGGCGGAATTGACACCGGAGCAACGGACCAAGCTCGACGACATGCGGAAGCGTTTCCGCGAGCGGATCGAGCGGCTTCGGGCGCGGGATCCCGACCGGCAGAAAACGACGCCGCCACCGCCGGACGGCGGAAAGTGAAAGCGGGCCGCCGGCGCATTTGCCCCTTGCGCTGGGGAGGGATGGAGGCATGGTGCGCGTCGGCCAGGCGCCATGCATGGGCAGCCGCGTGAACTCCGCCAGGACCGGAAGGTAGCAACGGCAACGACGTTCTCCCAGTGCCGTGGATTGCCTGGCCGCTTTTTTTTTGCCGCGCGGCGCGGCGTTTGAAAGTTGAAGGTTGAAAGTTGAAAGAACGAAGACTCGGTTGGTGGGCGGATTCGACTTCCGACCGGCGGCCTTTCAACCTTCACCTTTCACCTTTCAACATTTCGCCCGTTTTGAGCTCCCCCTACCAGGTCATCGCGCGCAAGTGGCGGCCGCAGACGTTCGACGACGTCGTGGGCCAGGATCACGTCGTGCGCACGCTGAAGAACGCGATCAACCGCAACCGCATCGCGCACGCCTACCTGTTCGTCGGGCCGCGCGGGACGGGCAAGACCTCGACGGCGCGGATTTTCGCCAAGGCGCTGAACTGCACCGGCGGCCCGAAGGCGGACTTCGATCCCGAGGACCCGGCGTGCAAGGCGATCGCGGAGGGCACGTATCTCGACGTGATCGAGATCGACGGCGCCTCGAACAACGGCGTCGACCAGGTGCGCGACCTGCGCGACACCGTGCAATACGCGCCGGCACAGGGAAAATTCAAAATCTACATCATCGACGAGGTGCACATGCTTTCGGCGGCGGCGTTCAACGCGCTGCTGAAGACGCTCGAGGAGCCCCCGGCGCACGTGAAGTTCGTGTTCGCCACGACCGATCCGCAGAAGGTGCTGCCGACGATCGTGTCGCGCTGCCAGCGGTTCGATCTGAAGCCGATCCCGCCGGACCTGATCGTGGAGCGGCTGAAAAAGATCGCGGCCGCCGAGAAGATCAAGATCACGGCCGGCGCGCTCGGCTCGATCGCGCGGATGGCGGATGGCGGGATGCGCGATGCGCAGTCGATCCTCGACCAGATGATTTCGTTTTGCGGCAGCGAGATCGCGGAGGCGGACGTGCTCGACGTTTACGGGCTCGTGGCGGCGGAGAGGATCGCGGAACTGGCGGGCGCGCTCGCCGCGGGCGATCACAAGAAGATCGTGGCGATCGTCGACGAGTGCGATGCGAACGGCCGCGACCTCGTGCGGCTGCTGGCGGATCTGCAGGCGCACGTGCGCGGCGCGTTGCTCGATGCGATCGCGCAGGGCGGAAAGAGCGCGGCGCTGGGCGAATCGCTGACGACCGAGCAGATCACGCGGCTGCTCGACGGGTTGCGCGAAGGCGAGGGCGCGGTGAAGCTCGGGCTGGCGGAGAAGATCAATTTCGAGGTGA
>DASZPP010000390.1:0-14941 GCA_035549975.1 Opitutus sp. | reverse complement strand
CGACGCCCTCGTCGCGCATCGTGCAGCAAGCGCGACGAGGGCGTCGCACCCCAGCACACCAACTCTGCGCAAAAGCCGCCCCGCCCTACCCGCGATAATACTTCGAAAACAGCTTCACGTTCTCGAAATGCAACACCTCGGGTTCGCCCGCGCCGGCCTTGAACGCCACTTCCACGACATCCAACCGGAACGTCCGCGGCACTCGCGCGAGCTGCGCCAGATACGCGTCGATCGCGCGCCGCAGCACCCGTTTCTTCCGCTGGTTCACCGCAAAAAATCCCGGCACCAGCGCATCCGCCGCACGCGCCTTCACCTCGACGAACACCAGCACCCCGCCGTCGCGGCACACCAGATCGAGTTCGTCGCGGCGATCGCGCGGGCTCCGCCAGTTGCGGGCCACGATCGTGAACCCCCGCTCGCGCCGCAGCCACGCCGCCGCCCACGCCTCGCCGCGCGCGCCCGCATCCGCGCCGCGGCCGATCCCGAAAAACGTCTGCAACCAGTGCCACATCGTCCGGCGCAAGCCGCGCCCGTCTTTCTTCATTGCGGGCAATCCCCGCCGCTGACAATTCCAGAAGACCGTTACGCGGATATGGCTTCCTCCAACATCGCCAGCACCCTGCGCCGTTCGCTGCTCATCAAGGTCATTTCGAAGCCCGCCCCGAGCCGCGAGGATGTCAGCTCCGTCATCGAGCTGACTTCGTCCAAGGTCGTCGAGGCCCTGCAGGCGCAGTCGATGACGTTCTACCTCGTCGAGGGCAACGACATCGTTTTCAAGCACGTCTTCTATTCCCCGACGCTCTGGGCGAAAAACCCGGCGCTCGAGAAGAAACTCCAGGAAACCGCCGACAAGCTGCTCGCCCTGAAACTGCCGCTCGGCACCGGCAACGTCGGCAAGGTCATCCAGACCGGCGAGCCGATCTTTTTCAGCGCGAGCAGGAATCCCGACGCCATGGCGTCGCTCGCCAAGACCACCGGCTTCGAGGTCCGCTCGATGCTCACGGTGCCGCTGAAAACCAACATCGTCATCGGCGCCATCCAGGTGCTCAACAAGGAGCTCGCCGCCGGCACCGAGGGCGAGTTCACCGACAAGGACCTCACGCTGCTCCAGGAGGTCGCCGAGTATTCCTCCACGCTGCTCCAGCGCATGCTGGACCCGAAATTCCAGCTCAGCGCCGACGACACCGCCAAGTTCGTCTCCAAGCTCACCGACCTGCCGCTCGTCACGAAACCCGAGGAAATCGAGATCGACGAAAAACTCGTCGAGGTCATCGGCGACGCCATCATCCGCCGCGAGGGCGTTTTCCCGCACAAGCGCCTCTCCCCGTCCTCGATCGCCGCGGTGATGACCAACCCGCTCGACTACGCCAAGCGCGAGTCGTTCACCCAAACCACCGAGCTCTCGATCGAGGACGTGAGCGTCGTCTCGGCCACGCTCTTTGAGACGCTCGTCAAAAAATACTTCAAGGACTCGAAGGCCGGCCCGGCGACGTCCGACGACATCGACATCGGCTCCGTCACCGAAGCCGTCGAAAACGCCTACAGCACGGATGAGAAAGGCGAGATCAGCGCCAAGGATCTCGAGAGCGAGGACTCCGGCCCGATCGTCCAGCTCGCCAACCGGATCATCGAGGACGCCTACATTTCCGGCGCGTCCGACATCCACATCGAGCCGCAGGAAAAGGACCTCATCGTCCGCTACCGCATCGACGGTCTCTGCCAGGAAAAGCTCCGCCTGCCGAAGCAGGCCACCGGCGGCCTCGTCGCCCGCCTCAAGATCATGTGCAACCTCGACATCTCCGAGCGCCGGTTGCCGCAGGACGGACGCATCGTTTTCAAGAACTACACGAAGAAAAACATGGACCTCGACCTGCGCGTCGCCACCGGCCCGATGAACCACGGCGAGAAGGTCGTCATGCGCATCCTCGACAAGCAGAAGTCCACGCTGCCGTTGCCCGCGCTCGGCTTCTCCGAGGAGAATCTCGCCAAATACCGCGACTGCATCCGCCAGCCCTACGGCATGATCCTGCATTGCGGCCCGACCGGCTCGGGCAAGTCGATGACGCTCTACGCCGCGCTCGCCGAGATCAACACGCCCGACGTCAACATCCAGACCGCCGAGGATCCGATCGAGTACACGCTGCCCGGCCTGAATCAGATGCAGATGAACCGGCAGATCGGCCTCACCTTTGCGCGCGCGCTCCGCTGCTACCTCCGCATGGACCCCGACATCATCCTCGTCGGCGAAATCCGCGACGAGGAGACCGCCGGCATCGCCGTCGAAGCCGCGCTCACCGGCCACCTGCTCGTGTCGACGCTCCACACGAACGACGCCCCGTCGACTGTCACCCGCCTCGCCGAAATGGGCATCGAGGCGTTCAATATCTCCGCCTGCCTCGTCTGCGTCTGCGCGCAACGCCTGCTCCGTCGCGTCTGCAAGAACTGCAAGGTCGCCTACGAACCCCAGGGCCGTGAAAAGGAAATCATGGCGAAGGCGCTCGGCGGCTGGAGCGGCTCGGTCTTCAAGGCCAACCCGCAGGGCTGCCCGGTCTGCGGCGGCACCGGCTACAAGGGCCGCGTCGGCATTCACGAGTTGATGACTAACAGCGAGGAGCTCACCGAGGCGATCAACAAGGAAGTCGAGGTCGCCGAGCTCAAACGCATCGCGATGAAAAGCGGCATGAAGACGCTCCACCAGGACTCGATGCTCAAGGTGAAGATGGGCCTGACCACGATCGAGGAGGCGCTGAGCAACGTCCCGCCCGATCTGATCCTCTGAGCCCGCCGCCGTCGCTCAACTACGCGCGGCTGCCGGCTCGATCTTCGCCGGTCCTTTTTTCGGCGGCGGATGCCACTCCCGCTTCAGCCGCACCGCCGGCGGAAACTCCGGCATCTTGCGCAGCACCTCGGTCAGCAGGAATTCCGCCCGGGTCTGGTGGCCACCGGTGGCCAGCTCGCGCGCGAGGTCGACAACGTGCACGGCCCGCTCATTCGTGCCGTCGAGGTAAAGCTTCGCCGCCGCCGTCAACTCGATCGCGTCGCCCGTCTTCATCGCCACGCGCATCTGCCAGTCGAACACGTCCGCTTCCCGTCGGGCCAGCCACGCGGGCCCCGCGGTCCGGATCTCGCGAATCATCGCCGCGGCCTCCGTCCAATGTTCCGCCTGTGCCGCCTGCTCGAGCTGTTCGAAAAACGCCCGCTCCGTCGGGAGGGCCTGCGCCGATCGCGCCATCGCCACCGGCGCCGCCGCCGGCTCCGCCGCCACCCGGTCGCCAAGCTCCACAAGCTCCCGACTCGCCGGATAGGACCGCGTCGCGAGCGCGAGCACACTCCGGGTCGCGTCGTATCGGCCGGCGCGCAGGAGGACTTCCGCCGTTTCCCGAAAAGTGTTCAGCGGCAACGGACGCTGCAGCAGTTCCGTCAGCGAGGCGAGCGGGGCCTCGTCCGGGTGCGTGGCGACGGCGAACAGCCGTTCCATCCAGGCTAGATGGAATTTTTCAGCCGGTGTTTCCGGTGCCGGCAGCCGCTTGAGCGCGGCCAGCGTCCGGCTCGCGCCCGCCCAGTCCGCGGCGAGGAGCTGCGCGTTCAACAGGATGCCGTCGAAATGCCGCGCCGGAAACCCGTGCTGCGCCGCCACGTCGGCACAGCGCTGCACCAGCGCCGGCTGCCGGGCTTCCATCGCCGCCGTCGCCATCAGGGTGAGCCGCGCCGGCGCGCCCGCGAACCGCAGGACATAGTCATCGAACGCCTCGTTCGCCGCCGCCGTCCGGCCAGCCAGCGCTTTCTGCACCACGCCGTAAACATAGGTCCGCGGATCCGCCGGCGCGAGATCCCGCATCGCCTCCCACGCCGCGTCCATCTCGGGAAACCGTTTCGCCTCCCCATACGCCCGCACCTCCAGCCGCACCACCTGCCCCTCGTCGCCCCGCCGCTGCTTCCGCCAGCTTTCCAGGAACGACACCGCGTCATCCGGCCGGCCGAGCGCCAGCAGCGCCATCACCCGCTCCTCGCGCAGCGCCGCGGTGGCCGCCGGGCCCTCCGCCTCCACGATGGCCAGGGCCGGCGCCGCCCGCTTCGCCGCGAGCAACGCCGCGACCTTCTGCGCAACCAGCCAGTTGCGATCCTCCTTCTCGGTCGGCCGGAAGCGATCGCAGGCCGCGACGATCGTCTCCTCGTCGCCGCCCTGCCGCGCCAGGCTGAACAGCGACCGCAAAAAACTGCGCCCCGGATAGCCGAGCGCCAGTTGGTCCTTCAACACCTCCAGCGCCCGCGGCCACTCGTTCGCGAGCAGGTAGAACTGCGCCAGCGCCATCCGCGCGCGCAAATCATCCGGCGCCCGTACCAGACCGGCCCGCAACGCCATCACCGCTTCCGGCCACCTCCGCGCGCGCAGCGCCGCCAGCCCTTGCTCGGTCATCATCCGGCCCCGCAACTGCCGCACCTGCGCCCACCGCAGCGGCAGCAGCAGCGTGTCCGGATACGAAATCAGGTTCGTCGGCTGCCGCTCAAACCACATGAACAGCGCCGTCGCCGCGGCCAGATACGCCGCCAGCGTTCCGCCGCCGATCCAGCCCAGCAACCCGCGCACGCTGATCGCGCGGCCCTTGATCCGCGATCCGGGATCGCGTTCGTAAATTCCCCAAAGTCCCAGGCGCCATTCGCCCGGCAGCTCCTTGTTCGCGCCCCAAATGAACCTGATCCGGGCTTTCGCCATCGGTCACGCGCCCGCCGCCGCCCCCACCTCGCGCACCGATTGGGCGATCGTCGGCGAGTGCGCCTCCGCCTCGCCGCGCTCGTGGTTGAACCGCATCGACACCGTCTTCGACACGCCGCGCTCCTCCATCGTCACCCCGTAGATCGCGCTCGCCGCCGCCACCGTGCGCTTGTTGTGCGTGATGATGATGAACTGCGACTCGTTCACGAACTTCTTCAACAGCTCCGTGAACCGCCCGATGTTCGACTCGTCGAGCGGCGCGTCGAGCTCGTCCAGCAAACAGAACGGCGACGGCTTCACCATGTAGAGCGCGAACAGCAGCGCCACCGCCGTCAGCGTCTTCTGCCCGCCCGACAGCAGCGTGATGCTCTTCAATTTCGTGCCCGGCGGCTGCGCCACGATCTCGATGCCGCTCTCCAGCACATCCTCCGCCGCCACCAGCTCGAGCGCCGCCCGCCCGCCGCCGAACAGCGTGTGAAACGTATACTCGAAATTCTTTTTGATCTGCTCGAAGGTCAGCTCGAACTGCTTCTGCGAGGTCTGGTTGATCTCGTCGATCGCCTTCAACAAATCCGCCTTCGCCGTCGTGAGGTCCGTCGACTGCGTGTTCAGGAAGTCGAACCGCTGCTTCAGCTCCGCGTATTCCTCGATCGCGACGAGGTTCACCGCGCCCATGCTGTTCAACCGCGATCGCAGCGCGTCCGCCTCGGTCTTGACCGCACTCCAGTCCGTCGCCTCGAGCGCCGCCAGATCCTCCGCCGTCGCCTCGCCCTTCGGCTCCTTCTTCTTCCGCCGCCGCTTCGGCGCCTCCGTCTGCCCCTCGACTCTGTGCTCCAAGCTCTCGGCTCTGGACTCTGGACTCTCAGCTTCTTCCTCCTCGTCGAGGTCCAGCGGCTTGATCCCCTCCGGCTCGTCGTCGGCCCGCCAGAGCTGCTGCTTCCAGTCGATCGCCGAAACCTGCTCCTGGTATTCGCGCAAAACTTCGTCCGCGAGGAACTGCGCCCGCTGCCGCGTCTCCGCCAGCTTCACTTCCTCCCCGCTCAACTTCTCGTGCGCCGCCTCGCTCTCCGCGTGCAGCGACTGCTGCGCACCTTCGAGCCCGCCGATCTCGCCCTCGAGCGCCACCAGCTCCGTCCGCACCGACTCGACCTGCTGTTGCGCGACGACCAGCGTCTCCGCCAGCTGCGCACCGCGTCCCCGCTGCGCCTCCGTCTCGCGGCCGAGCTCCTCGACCTGCTCCGCCCACGTGTCGATCTCGTGCTGGCGCTGGATGAGCAGCTCCGACAACTGCTGCCGCCGCCGCTCCATCTCGCCGAGCCCGCGATCCAGCACTTCGACCTTTTGCCGGCGCTCCGCCAGTTCGAGCCGCGCCTGCGCAAGCGAGTCCCGCTTCACGTCGCGATCCACGCGCAACTCCGTCAGCCGCGTCTCCAGCTTGGAAATTTCCTCGCGCTGGCCGGTCGCCGCCGCGTCCGCCTCCGCCAGCCCCGCCTGCGCTTTCTGCCAGCGCGCCTCCGCCTCGTTGCGCGCCCGTTCGAGGCCCGTGAGCTCGCTCTCCATCCGCGCCAGGCGGCTGCTCGCGTCCTCCAGCGTGCGCTGCCCTCCGCGCTGCTCGGCCTGCGCCGCCGCCAGCGCCTGCGTCGCCGCCAGCACGTCCGCGCGCCGCTGCTCCAGCTCCTGCTCGGCCGCCGCCAGCCGCGCGTTCAAACCCTCGATCATCGCCCGCTGCGCATCGTGCGCCTTCTGATCCTCCGCCAGCGCCCGCGAAGTTTCACGCAGGTCGATTTCGCGCTGCACGATGCTGTTCGCCGCCTTCTTCGCCTGATATCCGCCGAACACGAGCCCGCGGCGATCCACGACCTCGCCCTTCCGCGTCGCGACCGCGAGAAACTCGAACCCTGGATTCGCCTTCCAGAACTCCAGAAACGCCCCGAGCTCGTCCGCGATAAAACGACTCGCGAGCACGCCCGCCGCCGGATGCCCGGGCTCAATCTCGCCCAACACGCTGCTCGCCGACACCAACCCCGCCGGCAGCTCCGCCAATTCGGCATTCGTCATTCGGCATTCGGCAATTTTCAAACACACGCTGCCCGCCTGCTCCGCCTCGAGCTGCGCCAGGATTTTCTGCGCCGTCGCCAGATCCGCCACCGCGATCGCTTCCGCCGCCGACCCGAGCAGCGCTTCGATCGCCCGCCCGAACTCCGGCTTCACCTCGAGGCCGTGCGTCACCGGCGCCAGCTTCGTGTCGCCCAGCGTCGCCGCGAACCGGCCCTGCAGCAGCGCCTTCGCGCCTTCGCCGAATCCCTCCCAACGCTCCTGCAACTGCTGCAGCAACCGCAGCCGCGCGGTCCGCTGCGCGAGCTGCCGGTCGATCTCCTGCTGCTTCCGCTGCGCCTCGCGAAACTCCTTCGTCAGCGCCGAAATTTTTTCCTGCGCCGCCGTGACCTCGCCGCCCGCGCGCGTCTTTTCCGCCTGCGCCGCCTCGAACCGCGCCGCCAGCTCCGCCGCCGCCTGCACCGCCGCGGCCTGTTGCTGCCGCACGCCGTCGAGCTCCTGCGCGAGCGCATCGTGCCGGAGCACGCTCGTCTTCTGGTCGACTTCGTAGCCCGAGCAATCCGTCCGCAGCCGCGCCACCGTGCTCTCGAGCTGCAACAGGTGAAATTTCGCCTGCTGCAATGCCTCCTCCTGCTTCGCCAGCTCGCCTTCCACGATCGCCAGCTCGCGATTCCGCTGCTGGAACACCGCGTCGCTGCCGCCGAGCAGCCCGAGCTGCAGCTGCTTGTCCTGCGCGCTCGAATCCACCTGCGCCGACACCTCGCGCAACTGCATCTCGAGTTCGCCGAGATTTTCCTGCGACGACTCCAGCCGGTCCTCGAGCCCCGCCCGCCGCGTCTGCGCCAGGTTCGCCTGGTTCTCCGCCTGCTCCTTTTGCGAGCGCAAATCGAACACCGCCTGCTGCGCGTCCTGCACCCGCTGGTTCAGCCGGCTGCGGCTCGCCTTCTTCTCGTCCAGCGCCGCGCGCTGCGTTTCGAAATTCTTCCGCCGGCCGTCCGCCTCCGCCCGCAGGCCCGCCAGCGTCGACTCCAGCCCGCCCACCGCGGCCGCGAATTGCGCATGGTGAAACGCGCTCCACGCCAGGCTCAGGTGTCGCAGCCGGAAGCTCACGCGCTTGAACCGCATCGCCTTCGCCGCCTGCCGTCGCAGGCTGCCGATCTGCCGGCCGACTTCGCCGATCACGTCCGCCACGCGCGCCAGGTTCTGCTCGGTCAGCGCCAGCTTGCCCATCGCCTCGCGCCGCTGGCTCTTGTAGCGCGTGATGCCCGCCGCCTCCTCGAACACCGAGCGCCGCTCCTCCGGTTTCGACGACAGGATCAAATCGATCTGGCCCTGCGCCATGATCGAATAACTCGTCCGGCCGACACCCGTGTCCATGAAAAGCTTCTGGATGTCCTTCAGCCGGCACGCGCGGCCGTTGAAATAATATTCGCTCTGCCCGTCGCGGTAAACCCGCCGCGTGATCTCGATTTCGTGAAATTCGCTCCCGAGCTGCTGCTCGCACTCCGTCAGCACCAGCGACACCTCGCAAAGCTGCGCCGGCTTCCGCGTGTCCGCGCCCTCGAAGATCACGTCCTGCATTTTTCCGCCGCGCAGCGCCTTCGCGCTCTGCTCGCCCAGCACCCAGCGGATCGCGTCGGCAATGTTCGATTTCCCGCAACCGTTGGGGCCCACGACCGCGGTGACACCGGGTTCGAAACGGAGCGTGCTGGGGTCGGCGAAGGATTTAAAACCGTTTAGCTTGAGGGCCTGCAGATACATCAAAAACGCGAGTGTGAGCGGTCCGCGCGAGCACGGGCAAACGGAAAGTTCTTTTCGCGCTTTTCGCTCGCAAAAATTCCCGCGGGGTGTTCACGCGCCTCGCGCGACGCAACATCGCGGACCACGAGCCCGCGATCGCCGCCGAACCGCCCGATCCGGCCGTGTCGCCCCGCCCCGCGGCGGATCCCGGCCCGTCGCAAATTTGAAACACCGGCCGCTGTCCGCTTTCGGCCGCTTCGCCGGCTGCAATCCGGGCTCGGATTGCCGATCCGCCGCGATCGTTTTCGACTTCGTTCCGGCCCGGACCATCACCCATCGGGCCGTCGCATCGTCTCCACGCGGGTTTTTTTGAAAATTTTACCCTCCTCGTTTTTCAACGGCTTGCGCAACCGCCGCGCTCGCCCGCCCCGCCGTGCCGCTCCGCAACCCGCACCCGCCCACCGCCCTGCGCCACCCGTTTTTCGCGGACGCGTTTTGGCCGCGGCAATCCCGGTTTTCCACAGCCGGGCCGCAGCGCGATTCTGGAATTGTCGGGAGCTTCCCGATGTGTCGTCTGGGAGAAATGCCCACTGTTCCCCTTCGCTGGTTCTTCGTTTTGCTTGGAGTTTTCGGCCTCGCCGCCGGGCTTGATTTTTACCTCTCGCACGCGACGCCGGCAACTCCCGCCGCCGCCCAGCGCGTCGATTTCGCCGCCTTCATGGCCGCGGTGCGCGCCGGCGAAATTTCCGACGGGCACATCGTCTATCGCGAGAGCCCGTCCATGCTCGCCGACCTCAGCGCCACCCGCGCGCACGGCGCTGCCGCCGGAGTCCGGACCACCGCCCGGCTCACCGATGCCGACATCGAGCTCCTCCGGGCACGGCATTTCACCGAGGACGACGCCGCCGGCGCCGCCAAGCTCCACCGCCCCACCGCCCGCGAAAACGCGGCCGCTGTCGCCCACGTCGCGGCGCAGGTGCTCGGAATCCTCGCCCTTGTCGGCGCGTTCGTCGTCACGCTGCAACGCGTCCACGGCCGCTTTTCGGGGTTCGGCGCGCAACGCCTGCGGCCGGTGACTTCGGGCGTGAAATTCGACTCGGTCGCCGGCTGCGACGAGGCCAAGGACGAGGTGCACGAGGTGGTCGAGTTCCTCAAAAACCCCGCCCGTTTCCGCGCCACCGGCGGCCGCATGCCGAAGGGCGTGCTCCTCGTCGGCCCGCCCGGCACCGGCAAGACCATGCTCGCAAAGGCCGTCGCCGGCGAGGCCAGCGCCAGTTTCTACAGTCTCAGCGGTTCGGATTTCGTCGAGCTCTACGTCGGCGTCGGCGCCGCCCGCGTCCGCTCGCTGTTCAAGAAAGCCCGCGAGCACGCGCCGAGCATCATCTTCATCGACGAAATCGACTCGATCGGCCGCCAGCGCACGACCGGCGACGCGAGCGGCGCGCAACAGGAGCACGACCAGACGCTCAACGCGCTGCTCGTCGCGATGGATGGTTTCGAGACCGGCGATGCCGTGGTGGTGTTCGGCGCGACCAACCGCCCGGACACGATCGACCGCGCGCTGCTGCGTCCCGGCCGGTTCGACCGCCAGGTCACCGTCGGCCTGCCCGACCTGAACGGCCGGGTGGCGATCCTGAAGGTCCACGCCGCCAGCGTCAGGCTCGACGCCGCCGTGGACCTCTCCCAAATCGCGAAGGCCACGCCCGGTTTCTCCGGCGCGGACCTCGCGAACCTGCTGAACGAAGCCGCGATTCACGCCGCCCGCCACGGCCGCGGCAGCGTCGCGATGTCCGATCTCGACGAGGCGCGCGACAAGATCAACTGGGGCCGCGAAACGCGTCGCGCCCTGACGCCGCACGACAAGCGGGTGATCGCCTACCACGAGGCCGGCCACGCGCTCATGCAGGTGCTCTCCGGCGAGGACGCGATCAAGCTCCAGAAGGTCACGATCATCCCGCGCGGCCGCTCGCTCGGCAGCACGCACTTCGCGCCCGAACGCGACCTGTTCAACTATTCCCGTGAACAGCTCGTCGCGAAGCTCCGCTGCCTGATGGCCGGCCGCGTGGCCGAGGAACTCGCGCTCGGCACCATCACGAGCGGCGCCTCCGGCGACATCCAGGAAGCGACCCGCACCGCCCGGCAGATGGTCTTCGAATGGGGCATGTCGCCGCTCGGCTTCATGGCGCTCTCGCGCGCCGACACCGGCGATCCGCTCGCCAGCCCGCAGACGTTTCACGAGGCGGAAAGCCATCTGCGCGCCCTGCTCGATGACAACTACACCGAGACCACCGCGGCGCTGACCGCTCACCGTGCCGCGCTCGACGCCATCGCCGCCGAGCTCATCGCCCGCGAAACGATCTCAGGCGACGACGTCCGCCGCCTGCTCGCCGAGTCGCTGCAGCAGGCGGCGTAACACCGATCGCCGTTCGCCTTGGAGCACGGAGGGACGACCTCCGTGTCCGCCGCGGCTCACTCGGCCTATTTCGCCTCCGCCGTCACCGGCGTCGGGTGCAGATATTTATCGAGGAACTCCAGCGCCCGCGAATAGATTTCCACCCGATTGTGCAGGAGGTTGAGCGTGGAGCGCTCGTTGCCGATCCCGATGGTTTCGTGCGGCACGCCCGCGCGCTCGAGATCGGAGGCAAAGCCGGTCGATTGCGAAGTCATGTCGCCAGCTTCGCGCTGGTAGCCCACGAGGACCGCGGAGTGGAGTCCCCGCAGCCGGTCGCCCACCGACATCGCGGCGATTTGCTGGTCGTTCAGGTGCCGCGCGAGCACGCCATAGTTCGGGTTGGTGTACTGGTTAAATTTCAGCGACTTCATGTAGGCCGGCCAGTCGTAGATGCCTTGGAACGTCACGATCGCCCGGAACAGCTCGGGGTCCGCCTCCGCCGCGGCGACGGCGAGGTAGCCGGCGAGATCGGAGCCGAGGATTCCGATCCGGCTCTTGTCGACGAGGCCGGAGGCGACGAGATGGCGAGTCGCGGCCGCGATGTCGTCCGCCATCTTCGCGGGCGCCCACTGGTCCTCGGCGGGGAACATCCAGCCGTAGCCGGCGGAGCCGCGATGATTCGGGCGGAGCACCGCGTAACCGCGGCTGGCGAAAAACTGCGCGTCCGCGTCGTAGCCCCAGGTGACGCGAACCTTGTTCATGTTATAGTCCGCGCGGTGCATCTGCGGCACGTCGGGCGGCAGCACGATGAGCGGCGCGGGATTCTGCTTCGACACGCCGGGCGGGAGTGTCACGTAGGCGTCGATCGTTTTCCCATCGCGCGTCTTGAACGGCATGATGTTGACGGGGCGCATCCGCTTCGGATCGATCCAGGGCTGCGATTTGCTGATCTCCCCCAGCGATTTCTTTTCCAGGTCGACCGAGTAGTAGATCGGCGGCTGGCGGTCGGAATAGGTCTCGACGAGCAGCATGCGGCCGGCCTCGTCGGCATCGATGAGGCGCACGATCAGCTTGGGAAAATAACCCTCGAGCACCTTCTGCAGCTTCGCGTAGTCCTCGTTGAACCACGCTTCCGCCGGGCCGTTGCGATCGTAGTTCGCGCCGAGGAGCGCATGCGATCCCGGCTGATAATAGAGCCAGCCGCGGTAGGTGTAGCCCTTGTCCTGCAGCAGCACCTCGCCCAGCTTGCCGGTGGCCGCGTCCATGAACTGGAGCGCCCGTGGCCGACCATCCTGGCGCGGGCCAACCACGATCACTTCGTCGTGGGTCCGGCCAAAGCCGACCACGTCGACGTCGTCGAGGTTGACCGGACATTTCTCCCAGTGGGTGTCGTCCCAGCGATACATCGTGAACGCGCCGTCCTTCGCGGTGAACGCGAAGGCGATCTTGCCGTCCTTGTCCGGCATGAAGCCGGCGTAGTAGCCGTCCGTCGGGCCGACGTACCGGTTTTCGATCACCTTCTGGTTGTCCTCCCGGATATCGAGGTCGTTGAGGCTGTCGGTCACGACCGAGAGCATGTTGATCACCTTGCCGGTGCGGATGTCGGTGTTCATCACCACGGCCTCACCCTGCTGGCCGGTGTTCAGGGTGTTCGGCACCATCGAAGCCAGCGGTCGCGTGCGATTGCTCTGCGGGATCGCGAGCAACTCCGGCGCGACGTACTGGAGGAGCGGCCAGCGGTCGGTCAGGTGTCCGGCTTCCGTCGCATACAGGCCCCCGCCGAATGTTTGATAGAACCGCAGCCCGAAGATGAGCCGCGTGTCGTTCAGCCAGGCCACCCGGTAGGTGTCGGTCACATCCGTCGACGTGAGCAGGTCCGTCTTGTGGCTCGCGAGATCATACACCAGGAGATTGCGCTTGTCCTCGCCGCCCGCGACGAGCGCGGCCACGCGGGTCCCGCCCGGGTTGATGGTGGGCGCCTGCATGTACTGCGGCCGGAAGAAGTCGGCGATCGGAATCTGTTCCGTCGCCGGCACGGGCGTGATTCGTTTGAGATCGACGCCCTCGTCGGCCACCAGCGTGCCGGCGGCCAGCAGCATGGACAGAACTACAAGGCGGTGCGGGATACCGTGGGTCATGGTCATGGTAATGGGTAACGGATCGGGCGCGCCGCGGTGGGGACGACTGATGGGCGCCGTTTCCGGCCGGACACTTGTCCTTGCGCCGACAAATGCCAGAGGAATTCGCAGTCTAATTTTTGCACGCGGACTTCACTTCCGCAGCAGCCACAGCGCCGCCGAAACCAGCAGGCTCAACAGCAGGCAGGTCACGATCGGGAAATGAAACGAATAATTCGGCCGCACGACCCGGATGTCGCCCGGCAGCCGGCCCAACCAGCCGCGGCCGACGCCGCTCCACAACAGCAACCCCGCGCCCGCGATCACGAGCCCGACGATGAACAACATTTTGCCGGCGCCCGCCATCGATCCCACGATGCCACCGCCGGTTGCCATTGCCAACCTTCCTTTCGCGCGTCATGTTCTGCTGCCATGAAAAGCTGGCTTGCGATCACGCTGGCTGGGGGATTCGCAGCCGCGCGTCTCGTGGCCGCCGATGCGGGCAAGGTCAGTCTCATCCGGATCGACGGCGCGATCGGTCCCCCGACCGCCGGATATGTCACGCGTGCGATCGATGACGCCGCGGCGGCGGGCGACCGCTGCCTGGTCGTGGAGCTCGACACGCCCGGCGGCCTGCTCGATTCGACAAAAACCATCGTGCAGGCGTTCTACGCCTCGAAGGTTCCGGTCGTGGTCTACGTCGCCCCCAGCGGCGCCAACGCCGCCAGCGCCGGCTGCTTCATCACGCTCGCCGCAGACGTCGCCGCCATGGCCCCCAACACCAGCATCGGCGCCGCGCATCCGGTCGAGCTCGGCGGCAGTCCGTTCGGTGGCGCCGGCGAGAAATCCGGCGACGACGTCATGAAGAAGAAGCTGGAGAATTACGCCGCCAGCTACATCGAGGCGATCGCCGACAAGCGCCACCGCAACGCCGCGTGGGCGCAGTCCGCCGTGCGCGAGAGCATCAGCGTCACGGCCGAGAAGGCGCTCGAGCTGAAAGTCATCGACGTGATCGCGCCCGACGTGCCCGCGCTGCTGCGGAAAATCGACGGCCGCGATCTCGGCGCCGGCCGCGTGCTGCACACCGCCGGCGCCCGCGTTGTCGAGAACCCCATGATCGCACGCGAGCACCTGTTCCAGCTCCTCTGGCGGCCGGAGGTGATGTTCGTGCTCATGCTGGTCGCGATCTACGGGATCATCGGCGAACTCAGCAACCCGGGCGCGATCCTGCCCGGCGTCGCCGGCGCGATCGCGCTGGTCCTCGCGCTCTACATGGCCTCGATCCTGCCCGTCAGCATCGCGGGCGTCGCACTGATCCTCGTCGCGCTCGTCCTCTTCATCGCCGACGTGTTTGCGACGACGCATGGCATTCTCACCGCGGGCGGCATCCTCGCCTTCTTCCTCGGCTCGCTGATGCTCTTCGAGCGCGGCGGAGCGGCGTTTCATCTTTCGCTCGGATTCATCGTGCCGGGCACGCTGATCACCGCGGCGTTCTTTCTCTTCATCGCCGGCGCCGGCTTGCGCGCGCAGCGACTGCCGGTGCGCGCGGGCCGCGAGACCTTGCTCGGCCGCGTCGTGCCGGCGTTTTCGCCGATCGATGCGAACGGCGGTCGCGTCTTCGTCGAGGGCGAGTATTGGAACGCCCGCAGCGACACACCCGTCGCCGCCGGCGCCGCCGTCGAAATCACCGCCGTGCGCGGACTCACCTTGACCGTTAAACCAAAAAACTAGGAAAGCTCATGGACCCCATTCGCACCCTCCTCCAACTCGCCGCCTGGGTGATCCCGGCGTTCGTCATCGCCACGATCGTGCTGCCGACCGCGGTTCGCGTCCTGCGCGAATACGAGCGCGGCGTGGTCTTTCGCCTCGGCAAGCTCCTGCGCGCAAAAGGGCCCGGCATCATCTTCCTGGTTCCGATCGTCG
>DASZPP010000389.1:0-5514 GCA_035549975.1 Opitutus sp. | reverse complement strand
AGGCGCTCGATCTCGTCCGCGCCGATCTCGGCCAGGTCGATCTCGTGGTCTACTCGCTCGCCTCGCCTCGCCGCACGCATCCGAAGACCGACGCCGTGCACAAGTCCGTCCTGAAGCCCGTCGGCACGACCTACACCAACAAGACCGTCGACACCGACAAGGGCATCGTCAGCGACATCACCATCGAGCCGGCCACCGAGGCCGAGATCGCCGACACGATCGCCGTCATGGGCGGCGAGGATTGGGAAATGTGGATCCGCGCGCTCCACGACGCCCAGCTCCTCGCTCCCGGCGCGCAGACGATGGCCTACTCCTACATCGGCCCGGACGTCACCTGGCCGATCTACAAGAACGGTACCATCGGCCTCGCGAAAAACGACCTCGAGCGCGCCGCGAAATCCCTCGACGCCCTTTTGAAAAATCACGGCGGCGGCCGCGCGTTCATTTCCGTCAACAAGGCGCTCGTCACGCAGGCCAGCTCGGCGATTCCCGTCGTGCCGCTCTATATTTCGATCCTCTACAAGATCATGAAGGCGCACGGCACGCACGAGGGCTGCATCGAGCAGATGCAGCGGCTCTTCGCCACGCAGCTCTACAACGGCCACGCCGCGAAGTTCGACGAAGCCGGCCGCGTCCGCATCGACGACCTTGAGATGATGCCCGCGGTCCAGGCCGCCGTCCGCGAAGTCTGGCCGACCGTCACCACCGCCAATCTCGTCGAAAAGACCGACATCGCCGGCTATCGCAACGAATTCCTCCGCCTCTTCGGCTTCGGCCTCGACGGCGTCGACTACGAAGCCGACGTCGAGCCGCACGTGCCGATGATCTGACGCGCCGCCCGTCGCCCGCTGCGCGAGCAGCGGGACTTCATCGCCCGCGCGACGACTTTGGAGTGCGGCAGTCCCCTGCCGCCTTCGATCCAAAGCGCCAGAGGGCCGGCGCACTCCAAAAAAAGCGCACGCCGTCTCTACGGCGGATTGACGACGATCTGGTCCGTCACGTCCCGGCCGTCCTGCTCCAGCATCGCCTGGTTGCGTTTCGCGGGGATCAGCGTTCCGCCGGAATCGCTGCCGTCCGCGAACTTGAGCTGCGTGAATCCGCTCACCTGCACGGGAACGGCATAGCCCTGCTGCAAATCGCCGCCCGTGATCCGCACGTCGTCCGCCGCGCCGAGTCGAATGACCGGCGTCGCGTCCCCATACGCGACGATGTTCCCCATGAACACGGGCCCGACAAACTGCACGCCCGGTGCGTAGACGCCGGTGAAGCCGTGATCGGCAAAGTAGTTCGCATCCGCCGTGCGGACGCCGCCAAATTTTCCGTCGGCCGACAGGATCGCAATGAACGCGATGTCCGCGATCCCGTCATACTTCGTGTCGGCGTGCCCCTGGAAAAGTGAGCTGCCGTTCTTGGCCGGATCATTGCCCGCCCCGGCGGGCTTCAGGATGTTGTAGCCTCCGGTCGGGTCGAACGCCGTCGCCCGTCCGACCGTGAACACGGACACGTTGGTGTATTCCGTCGCGCCCGTGATCACGATGCCCGCGTGGCCTTTCATGTAGCTCACGCTCTGGTTGTAGTTCACCGGCGTCGCCGGACCGCTCGGCGAATCGAGCACGACCGAGAGCGTTCCCGGTCCGCTGAACTCCACCTGCACGATGTCGTCGTCGAGATCGATGAACGAGGTGCGCGTGGCCTGCCCCGCGTCGGCGGTGATCGTTTCCGCCGTGCCGGTGAGCAGCACCTGGTCAAAAACGTTGCCGTTCGGATGCACGATGTCCACCGGCTGCAGTTCCATCCCATCGCCGATCACCTTGCCCGTGGTCGCCACGCCGACAATCGCCGCGCTTGTCGTGGCGCCGAAGGAGTTGCTCCCGGTCACGGTGTAGATGCCGGCGCTCGCCGGCTGGACGTTCACGAACGACAGCGAGTCCTGCGTCTGACCCGCGATCGCGACTCCGTTCAACTCCCACGCGTAGGTCACGCCCTGGCCCGCCGCCACCGCGGACAGCCTGGCCGAAGCGCCCGCGTTGACCGCCTGCGATTGCGCCGGCGTGACCACCAGCGGCGGCCCGTCGACCGACAGCGTGAAAGTGTCGGTGGTCGAACCCACGTTGTTCGTGACCGTGCAGGTAAGCTCCGCCTGATCCAACAGCACGCTCGCCGCATGCATCGTCAGGCTGGGTGTCCGGGTGCCGCCGTAGTCGGCGCCGTCGTTCAAGTCGGTGAAACCTTCGTCGTTGTTCAGCCGCACGCTCCATTGGTAGGTCAGCGGATCCGAACCACTCGCGGCCACGGTGAACGTGCTGTCCTGCCCCGCCGTGAGCGTCTGGTTGGTAACCGATGTCGTGAACGCCGGCGCGACTGCCGTCCCGCGGACAATCCGCCGCACATTGTTGCTGAGGCCACCGGCGACGTAAATCACCCCCGCGCTGTCCACCGCGACATCGCCGGGAAAAAAGAACCGCGCCTGGCCGGGATCGCCGTCGATGTTCTCCGCATCGGTCGCCGGCGGGAGCGGCGCGATCGTCGTCACCACGCCCGCTAGTGTGATCTCGCGAACATTGTTGTTGCCCGAATCGGCCACATAGACGTTGCCCTCCGCGTCAACCGCCACACCCGCCGGCAAATCGAAGGTCGCCACCGTGCTGTCGCCATCGGTGCTCCCCGCCGTGTCGGTTCCGGCCAGCGTCGTCACCACGCCCGCCGGCGTGATCTTCCGCACCCGATGATTCAGCAAGTCGGCCACGTAGACATTCCCATCACCGTCGACCGCGATTCCAGTGGGTAGATTGAACCTCGCTGCGCTGCCGGCGCCGTCCGCAAATCCAGCGATGCCCGGCGCGCCGGCCAGGGTTGTCACCTCGCCGTCCGGGGTGATTTTCCGCACCGTCTCGCCTCCGCCGTCGGGCACGTAGAGATTGCCCGCGGCATCCGACGCGATGTTCTCCGGCTCGGTGAATCGCGCGACGCTGCCCGTGCCGTCCGTCGTGCCGGCGGTGCCGGCCTGGCCGGCAAAAGTGGACACGATCCCGTCCGGCGTGAGTTTCCGGATCGTGAAGTTTTCGCTGTCCGCGATGTAGATGTTGCCATCGCTGCTCAGCGTCAGCCCGCCGGGATTGTTCAGCCGCGCCTCGGCGGCCGAACCGTCGGCCGTGCCGCTGACACCCGGCGAACCCACGATGGTCGTCACCACGCCCGCCGGAGTGATCTTGCGCAGGGTGTCATTGGTGGAATCGGTCACGAACAGATTGCCCGCCGGGTCCACCCGCACGCCGCCGGGATAATTGAATCGCGCCTGCCAGCCGACGCCGTCCGCGCTGCCCGACTGTTCCGCCCAGCCGGCGACGGTCGACACGCCATACGGATTCACGGTCAGCGTCATCGGCGTGCTCGTCACGGCTCCGACGGAATTCATGATGACGAGGCGAAACTGGCAGCGGTTCATCGCGTAGCTCGCGCCGTTCACATACAACGTCGGCGTGGTCGCGCCGTCGTAGTGGTCGCCATCGCTCACGTCCGTCCACACCGACGCGCCGGGAGCTTCGCTCTGCCATTGGTAGGTCAGCGGGCCGGTCCCCTGCACCGCGACCGCAAACGCCGTCGGCTGCCCGACGACAACCTGACGATCGGCGGATTGCAGGGCGACCGACGGCGCCACGCCGCCGTTCCCCAAGGCGGAAATCAAAGCCTCCACATCCGGCACGCCAAGTCCCGTGCACAAATCGTAGCCGGGCGCGGCCGCGTAATTCCCCGCCGTTCCACTGGTGATGTCGCGGAGCGCCAGCGTCCCGGTCAACGGATAAAGCTTGGGATTCAGCGACCCGATCGGCGGCACCTTCGCCTTCGCCCGCGCCTCGTTGATCAACGCACAAAACGCCGCCCACACCGGCGCGCTCCAGCTCGTGCCGCCCACGTCCAGCGATTGTCCATTCACAATGACCAGCGCCCCGTAGCTCGGATCCGCGGCGGCGGCGACATCCGGAACCTGCCGTCCGTCGAAATCGGTGACCGGCTTGATACCCTGGCCAACCTGCCAGCTCGGTCGCGGGTAGACGGCGCTGACACCTCCGCCACTGTTTGACCAGGCCCATTCGCTGGAAACCGCACCATTGCTGTCCGCCTCCAGCGTCGTCCCGCCGACGCCCGTGACGCTCGGATCGCCGGCCGGGATCACGACCTGCTCCTCGCCGGCGACCGTCTGGGCTGTGTCGCCCGACGACGCGAAAATCGTCACGCCCGCGTTGGCCAGGGTCGCCGTGTATTGCGAAGTGATGAGCAGGTAATCGCGCGCCAGGGCGTTTTCCGGCCACCCATAGGAAATCGAACACTCGTGCATTCCCGGATTCGTCGAGAGGTCCGCGTAGATCTGTTGGTAGACTTCGTCGAAGCCGAGCACTTGAAACTGCGCCAAGCCATACATGCGCACGGTGGCGCCCGGCGCCATCGTCGCCGCCCACTCGAGGTCCAGCGCGGCTTCGTCCGCGTCGGCTGCCGATGGCTTGGACGTCGGACCGTCGCCGATCCGCACCAGTTGAATTCGATCCGCAGTAATCGGCACGCCCACCGCAGCGCCAAACGCCGTCAGGTCGGCTTGGTCGGGAAACGTCGTGCCCAACACCGCGATCACCTCTCCGCTTCCGGTGGAATTGATCCGATCGGCCCGATAGGCATGCGCGATTTGCTTCGGCTTGTAGGTTGCGTTCGCCACGGCCGCGGCCGAACGCGATCCCAGCCGCCGGGCCTGCAAATACGGCTGCAAGCCTTGAACGCCCAGCACCGCGCTCGCGACCTCGGCGGGCAACGACGGCGCCGAAACCGCCGACGTGAATTCCCCGCCGTCGTATGCGACCCGCGCAAACTCCGCCTGCAATGCCCGTCCGACTCCGGCCACCGTTCCCGCTCCGAACACCGCGAGGTGATTCGCATCGGTGCGCGTGATCGTGAGCCCCTGCGCCTTGAACCAATCGACCACCTTCGCATAATCCCCCGCCGTCGGAAAAAACCGCGCCGCCATCTCCGCCGGCCCCGTCCGCCGGCCCGCCGCGAGCCGTGCCTGCAGCTCCGCGAAATTCCGCATGCGCAACACGACCTCGACCGGCATCGTCGCCGCCAGCTCCGCCGCGTCGAGTTGCGATCGAACCACTGTCGCCTGACGCACCCCGCCAATTCCGGCCAGGCTGCCGGGAAACGCGACCCGGGCCGGTGCCAAGGCCGCCCTCGTGACGCCGGTGCCAGCCGCGAACGTCGAAGCCAGAGTGATTGCACGGATGACGCGAAACGCCGCGCGCGGTTCAAGCCGCGCCGCCTCCCGGATTCTGCGAAGAAACATGATGTGTTGAAGGAAGGTTAAACCGACGCCATCGCCGAAACGGGTTTTGCGGGACGACGGCGCCCCGCAGTGAAATTCCGTGGCAACAGATGCCAACTCAAATTCATTGCAGAATTTCACAAAACCGGAGGTGGGCGCCGGTGCCTATCATTGCCCGGTCCGCGAGGACTCCGGCGCAGTATGCC
>DASZPP010000388.1:0-11054 GCA_035549975.1 Opitutus sp. | reverse complement strand
ACTCGCTCACGCTCGCGGCTACAAGAGGGAGAAGGGACGCCTCGGAGGCCGTCCCTACCCGCGCGGCCGCGCGAAAGGTTTACCGCGGGTAGGCGCCGGGCGTCGTGGCCGCGGAGGCGGGCCAGCGGAGGAGCTCGCGGATGGCGGCGGGAAGCGAGTCGGCGGTCGTCGTGGCGGTGAAGGACGGAAGCAGTTCGTAGCGGCCGAGCGCGGGAGCCTTGAGCACGGAGCCGGCGGGACGGTCGAGCAGCTCGTCGTGCGCGGCGAATTGCGGATATTTTTGGTGCAGCGCGGCGGGGGAGTTGAACTCGGTCCGGCAGTTCTCGCCGTCGGCGGGCGCCCACGCGATCAGCGGTCGCGACGCCGAGTCGGCGCGCACGAAAACGTTGCCATCGATCGCGTCGGCCTGCGGCGCGGTGAGCTTGCCGCAGAGCTTCGGCGACTGGTTGAAGCGCAGGAGCGGCTTCGTGAACGAGGCGTCGGCGACGAGGAGGTTGCCGACGAAGATGTGGCCCTTGCGGTCGGGCACGTCGGGGCCGGTGGAGGAGTGCCAGCCGAAGTGATCGCCGGCGGGAACGCGCTCGGTGCGTTCGAAGACGGCGGGGGTGTTGACGAAGGTGTTGTGGTAAACGTGGGCGTTCGAGCTGTTGAGGATGCGCATGCCGATGTCGCAATCGACGAAAACGTTGCCGGCGACGGTCACGCCCTTGGAGATTTCGAAGAAGAAACCGTCGAGGCAGCCCTGCACCCAGTTGTCGACGAAGACGCCGTCGACGTTGCCGACGTCATACCAGAGGCCGTTCGAGTGCGGGTTGTCGATGATGAGGTTGTCGCGGCAGACGACGCGGTGGGTCTGGTTGAAGATTTTCACCGCGGCCGGGTAGTAACCGGTGATTTCCTGGATGTTGTTGCGGCGGAAGATATTTTTTTCGAAGAGGCAGTCGGAGGAGGAAAACAGGTAGGCGCCCTCGGTGCGCGTGTCGCTGATCAGGCAGTTCCGCATCGTGAAATGGTCCCCGCGGAAATAACCGGCGACGCGCGAGCAGAACGTGATCGCGCAGTTGTCGATCGTGGTGCCGACGACCTCCTTGCCGTAGGTCGACGGGTCGGCGGCGCCGATGGGCTCGTCGGACTGCTCGTCGGTGGACGTGAGGTGGTGGCGTTTCCCCTCGATCTCGAGCGCGTGGTAGGCGTATTGGGTGAACGTGAGGCCGCGGAGCGTGTAGCCCTGGTGATCGTTGGATTTGCCGTGGACGTCGGCGGTCGTGCGGAGGATGGCGCAATCGTAGGCTGTGATCTCGACGAGGTGTTTGGCCGGGTCGACCGGCAGGTAGATCTGGCCGGTTTCGTAATCGATGTAGTAGGAGTGCTCGTCGATCGCGCCTTCCCAGCCGACGGCCCAGAGAAGTTCGCCGTCGACGAACACCATGTCGTTGTTGAACCGCCACGGCGGGGTCTTGCGGCCCTCGTAGGCGCGCTGCCACCAGTCGCGCGGACGCGAGGGGAAAAGTTTCTTCCATGCGACGCGCCAGAGGCCGTTGCGCTGGGCGACGGCCTCGGTGACGACCTCCGTGCCCTTCAGCACCGGATGCTCGTCGGCGTAAGGCTGGATGGTGACACCCTGGTTGAGCAGCAGGCCGCCGGTGCGGTAAACGCCGCCGCGCAGGATGATCGCATCGTCGGTGACGACGCGGTCGACGGCGGAGGCGAGCGTCGTCGGCTGGGCGAGCGTGGCGCCGGAGGCGTCGGCTTTGCCGTCGGGCGCGACGTAGTAGATGTGCGCGGCATTTTTCGGCGGCTCGTAGGTTTGCGCGATCGGGCCGTAGGGTCCGCCGGAAGGCTGGGCGAGCACCGCGACGGGAGCGAGGAGCGGAAGGAGTCGAAGGAGGAACGAGCGGGATGTCATGATTGAAACTAAAAATGGCGGGGTGGCGGCAGGGGCGGCGACGGTGGGGGAGTTCTAACGATCGCCCGACGAATCGTGCCGCTCACGCAGCGGGCTACGGGAAAGTGCGTAGGCCCGCGTGCGGGTGCAGCGGCCTGAAGAGGATTGCCGGTGAAGTTGCGCGAAACGCATCAGGTCAGGCGTGGCACGACGAAGGGCGCGCGATATTCGCGGCTGCGGAGAGCGTCGGCGGCACCGGCGCCCTCGCCGGTGAATCGCTCGTTGGCGACGTCGAGTGCGAGCGGCTGGCCCAGCGTCATCGGCGTTTTGTCGAGATCGATGCCGTTGCAGGCGAGATGCTCGAGCATCCAGCCGCAGGCTGCGGCGAGCGCGGGGTCGCCGGAGACGCGATCGCGCAGTTCCTCGCGCGGCACGCCGTGACCGAGCCGGTGCGAGATGTTGCCGAGATGGCAAAGCGCGCTCGAGACGTGGCCGCGCTCGATGGGTGCGTAGAGGTCCGTGGTTTTGCGACTGCGGACGACGTCGATGAAATTCGGCATGTGCCGGTCCTCGCCATGAAATTCCTTCACGACCCGGCCCTGGCGATCGACGGCGGTGGCGGAGAAATAGCCGTCGGTGATCACGCTGCCGCCTTCGCAATCGATGACATTTCCCACGCGCACGCCGCGGTAACGGTCCATCGTGCTGGACGCGGCGGCGGCGGATTCGGCGCTGCCGGGGGCGGCGGACGTCGCGTCCGCAAGATCGGCGCGCGCCGGCAGGCCGCGGACCTCGAAGATCAGCGGAGCAGTGGGGTAGTCGTAGATGATCGCCTGCGTGTTTGGAGTTTCACCGTCGTCGACGTAGCCGAAGCGGCCGCCGACGCTGAGCGCGTGGCGCGGCAGGGTTTCGTCGCCGAGGAACCAGCGCGCGACGTCGATCTGATGGACGCCCTGGTTGCCGAGGTCGCCGTCGCCGAACGGCCACTGCCAGTGCCAGTCGTAATGAAACTGATGCCGGCGCAACGGCCCCTTGGGCGCGGGGCCGCACCACAAATCGTAATCCACGGACGCCGGGACCGGCTGCGGGCCGGTGGTGAGGCCGATGCTCATGCGGCGTTTGTAGCAGAGGCCGCGCGCGACCGTGATTTTCCCGAGGTTGCCGGCGCGCACCCAGGCGACGGCTTCCTGCAGGCCGGCACCGGAGCGGATTTGCATGCCGGCCTGGACGACGCGCCGGTATTTTTCCGCGGCGGCGACGAGCTGGCGGCCTTCCCAGAGGTTGTGCGAAACGGGTTTTTCGACGTAGACGTCCTTGCCGGCCTGGCAGGCCCAGATGCCGGCGAGCGAGTGCCAGTGATTCGGCGTGGCGATCGTGATGGCGTCGACGTCCGGCGAGGCGAGCAATTCGCGGATGTCGGGATAAGCCTTCACGCCGCCGCCGATCGCCTGCACGGCCCGACCGAGGACCGCGGAGTCGGGATCGCAAAGCGCGACGACGCGCACGCCGGGAATCCTCGCGAGGCTGGCGAGGTGACTCTGGCCGCGGCCGTGCAGCCCGGCGACCGCGACGCGGAGATCGCTGTTCGCGCCGGCGACGGCGGCCCAGGAGCGCGGGGAGAGTGCGGCGGCGGTGCCGGCGATGGCGGCTTTTTTCAGAAACGCACGGCGAGTGCTTTGAGGCATGACCGGAAAGGACGAGTGCAGCGAGTGAAGGTTGCGGGAGGCGCCGGCGTTTCACCGGAGCCACGTTGCGCGATGAATTACGAGCGGCGACTACGCAAAAATACGTAGTTTAGACACTCGCAATCGAGCGGCGAGAGCATCACGCCTCATTTGAAGCCGATTCTCCAGCTTCGACTCCGGCTCGCCCCCCGACCGTGAGGAAAACGCGAACGGCACGCCGCCGCGCGCGTAACAGTTCAGCCCTTCCCTCCACTGACCATGCCCAACGACGTCTCGTTTTTTCTCAACGGCAAGCAAGTCACGATCCAGGACCCGGCGCCGGATCTCATGTTGATCGACTATCTGCGGTCGCCGGATGTGGCGCTCGCAGGCCCGAAGAAACCCTGCGGCCAGGGCGGTTGCGGCGGGTGTACCGTGATTCTCTCGCGCTGGGACGGAAAAAAGCCGGAGCATCGCGCGATCAATTCCTGCCTGCGTCCGGTGTGTGCACTCGGCGGGCTGGTGGTGACGACCGTCGAAGGCACGGGCGGCGTGCGGCGGCCGGATCCGCAATTCCTCGAGCACTCGGCGGTCGCGTCGCGCGCGGCGGCGCCGTTCAACGCGCCTGATTCGCCGGAGATTGTCGAGGCGGTCGAAGCCTCGAAGGAAAAACGCGCCGCGGTGCTGGCCGAGGTGGCGAAGGCCGCAAAGGGCGGCGATGGACCGGAGGTCGAGCTGGTGCGCGACGTCGAGGAGCATCCATCCGAGGTCGAGCATCTCGGCGTGAATCCCGTGGCGCAGCGGCTCGCGATCAATAACGGCAGCCAGTGCGGCTACTGCAGCGTGGGCTTCGTGATGAACATGTCGGAATTCATCACGAACAATCCGAAGGCCACGAAGAAGGAGATCGAGGATGCGTTCGACGGGAATCTCTGCCGCTGCACCGGCTACCGCGCGATCCTGACCGGCATGAAGACGTTCGCGTCCGACTGGACGAAGAAGGACGAGGAGGAGCGGATGAAGTGCCTCGCCGACGACGGCAGCTCGGAGCAGTTGAGCGGCGCGGTGGAGATTCCATTTCCGCCCGAGGCGGAAGGCCCGGCGCAGCCGGTCGAGTCGCATGGCGAAGGCCAGCTCTGGCGGACGCCGACGACGCTGGGGGAACTCGCCCGCCTGATGACGGAAAACCGCGACAAGATCGTGCGGCTCGTGCACGGCAACACGTCCTACGGCATCTACAAGCCGGAGTTTCCCGAAACAAAACTCTTCATCGACATCCGGCTGGTTCCGGACCTCTACGCGACGCCGGAAAAACGCGGCGACATGCTCACCATCGGCGCGGGCAACAGCTACAACGACCTGATCGAGGTCGCCGGCGCGGAGATGAAGCTGCGCGGACTCGACGAGACGACGCCGCTCGGCGCGATCGATTTCATGGCGCGGCGGACGGCCGGCCGGATCGTGCGCAACGCGGCGTCGCTCGGCGGGAACACGATGCTCGTGCTGAAACACATCGCGGGGCACGAGGAGCCGTTTCCGTCGGACGTGTTTACGGCGCTCGTGGCGGTCGGCGCGGGCCTCTCTTACCTCGAGCTCGACCTGGATGGGAATTTCCAGCCACACCACGCGACGGCCGAGGAACTGACCGCGGCGGTCGTGCAGGATCCGACGCTCGCGGACCGGATTGTATTGACGGCTTATCACCTGCCGCGCGGCGGCAAGCGTGACTCGGTGCTCGCGCAGAAAGTCGCGCTGCGCGAGGTGAACGCGCACAGCATCGTGAACGCGACGACGCGGCTCACGTTCAAAGCCAATCTCGTCGTGGACGAGGTCGCGCTCGTGTTCGGCGGGATCGCGCCCTACCCCTGGCGGGCGACCAAGACGGAGGAGCTGATGCGCGGGAAGAAACTCCGCCTCGCCGAGGCCGGGCCGCTCGCGCGCGTGCTCGAAAGGGAAGTGCGTGCGGAGCTGAAACGCTGGGAGTCGCGCATGGCCGGGCTGCCGGACGAAGGTTTCACGCCGGAGTACCGCACGGAACTCGCGGTGTCGTTCCTCTACAAGGCGATCGTGAACGCGCTGTTGAAACAAGGCGCGCCGGTGCCGCCGGAGGTGGCGTCGAGCGGCGTGATCACCTGGGGCCGCTGGCCGGCGAGCAACGGCGTGCAGCACTACGAGCCGCAGGGCTGGAAGGCGCCGGTCGCGCAGCCGTACATCAAGACGACCGCAATCTTCCAGACGACGGGCCGGCTGCACTACACGCACGAGCTGCCGGTGCCGCCGCAGACGGTGAACGGCGCGTTCGTGCAGAGCCGGCGGGCGCTGGCGTCGTTTCACTTCGTGCTGCCGGGATCGGACCGGAAGGTTTCGACGACGCGCCTGCGCGATCACCTCAGCGAATATGCGGGATCGTTCGTCGACCTCATCACCTACGAGGCGGTCCCGACCAAGCGCGGCGGCATCAATTACCAGGGCATGGGCATGGACCAGCCGCTGTTTGCCGAGGAGCAGGTGAGCTACGTGGGCCAGGCGATCGCGGTGGTGCTGGCGACGACGGAGCTCGAGGCGCAGCGGATCGCGGCTTATGTCGCGGACACGTGCATCGCCTACGGCCCGGTGCAGTGGCCGGCGCCGTGGAATCACGCGCCCTACAACCAGCCGCCGTGGACCGAGCCGGTGCTCGACCTGATGAAGGCGATCGAGATCGGCAGCGTTTTCCCGGACACGCCGGCCTCGGCGACGTATGTGCAGCACATCTGGAAGATCACGCGGCCGGGCAGCGAGTTTGGCTGGGTGCGCGAGAAGAGCCCGCTCGACCGCTCGATTTCGACCCGCATGGCGAAGGTCGACGACATCCCGTGCGTCGTCGTCGAGAACGCGCAGAGCAACGGCGGCCAGGCCCATTTCTACATGGAGCCGCAGGCCTGCTTTGCGGAGCCCGCGGACGAAAACCGGATGATCGTGCATCCGTCGACCCAGAGCCCGATGGAGATGCACCAGACGACGGCGATGGCGCTGGCGTCGCAATACAACCTGATCGACGTCGAGGTGCCGCCGGTCGGCGGCGGATTCGGCGGGAAGACCGAGCAGACGCGTTTCGTGGTCGGGCCGGCGGTGGTCGCGGCGAGCGCGATCAAGCGGCCCGTGCGGCTCGCCGTGCCGCGCGACGAGGACACGATCATGATCGGCAAGCGCCACGCGTATTACGGGCAATACCAGATCGCGATCGACCGCGGGTTGAACCGGCCGGAGGACAAGGGCCGGATCATCGGCTGGCAGACGAAGCTGTGGGGCGACGGCGGGGCGTTCTACGACTGCTCGTTCATCGGTTCGAACTGCGTGCAACTCCGCACCGACAACGCCTACAACGTGCCGAATTTCGAGAGCCAGATCGACGTGTGCCGCACGAACACGGCGCCGAACACGGCGTTCCGGTCGTTCGGCGACGTGCAGGGGAAAAACATCATCGAGAACGCGCTCGACGACGCCGCGTTCGCCGTCGGCCTGCTGCCGGAGGAGGTGCGCGAGCTGAATCTCTACGACCGCGGTGACGTGACGCCGTTCGGCCAGGCGCTGTCGTTCTGCTACATCAAGCAGGTCTGGAGCTACCTGAAGGAAAAATCGAACTACGCGGCGAAGCGCGCGGCGGTGGACGATTACAACCGGAAGAACAAATGGACGAAGCGCGGGCTGGCGATGATGCCGGTGAAATACGGCTCGGGCTACAACCTGAAGCAGCTCGAGCAGGCGGCGGCGTTCGTCGCGGTCAATCAGGCCGACGGCTCGATCGTGGTCCACCACGGCGGCGTCGAGATCGGCCAGGGGCTCGCGACGCAGGTGCTGCAGGTGGCGGCCTACGTGCTGAACGTGCCGATGACACTGATCTTCGTCGACGGCGTGAAGACCAGCATCACCCCGAACCCGACGAGCACGGGCGCGTCGACGGGCACGCCCTACAGTTGCGAGGCGGTGAAGCAGACCTGTGAGGAGCTGCGCGAGCGGCTGCTGGAGTTCGGCTACCGCGTGTTGAAGGACAAGGGCGAGGACTGGTGCAAGGGCGCGGGCATCGACTTCTGGAATTACGGCGTCACCGGCTGGTCGGCGAAGGTCGAGGTTAACGGCCGCGAGGTGCTCATCTGGCAGAACCTGATCCAGCTCGCCTACCAGAAGCGGGTGAACCTGCTTGCGACGTATTCCGCGAAGATGCGCGGCGGCGGCGTGCAGGTACCGGCGATGACGTTCAAGACGCAGGACGAGCAGCCGAATCCGCCCGGCATCAAGCGCAAGAAGGACGCGCCGATCGGCGGCGGCGTCGATTCGTTCGTCGGGTTCACCTACTCGGCGGCGCTCTCGGTCGTGGAAGTCGACATCCTCACGGGCGAGGTGAAGATCCTCTCGTCCGACCTCGTCTACGACATGGGCTGGAGCATGAATCCGGCGATCGACATCGGGCAGGTCGAGGGCGCGTTCGTGCAGGGCGTCGGCTATCTTCTCACCGAGAAACTGGTGTTCCAGCCCGACGGCGACGAGAAGGGCCGGCTGAACACGACGAACACGTGGCGCTACAAGATTCCGGCCACGACCACGATTCCGCTCGAGCTCAACGTCTATCTTTTCCCGCGCAACGATCCCACCGTCGCGCAGATCCCCGATGACCCCCACCTGATCTTCTCCGCGAAGGAAGTCGGCGAGCCTCCGCTCGTGCTGGCGAACACGGTCTTCCTCGCGGCGAAGGCGGCGATCCGCGCCTCGCGGCTCGAGCGCGGGTTGCCCGGGCTGTTTCGCTTCGACGCGCCGGCGACCGTGCAGGAAGTGCGGCGCGCCTGCGAGGTCTCCGTCCGCGATTTCGAATAAGCCGGCCCGGGAATCCTCCGGGCTTTTCCTCTTCGCCTGCCCGAAAGGCGGCAAACGCACACAAACCACAAATCCAGCTGTCGGCTCCGCCTCACGGCACCGCGGCCAACCAGATGAAAATACCAAAAAGAAAAGTGACCGATATCGCCGGCGCGTTCGCCCCGGCTTTTCCCCGCACCATCGCGGTGCTCACGCTGATCGCCATGGCAAGCCTGCTGCCGGCCGCGACCGTGCGCGCGGACGACGACGCTGCGAAACCGGAAAAAGCGCCGAAGCTCTCGAAGGCGGCGGAAGCCCTGTTGCACCGCAAGGAGCGCGGCCAGGGTTTTCCGGACTTCGGCTTCATGGTCTCGCAGCAGGAATACGCGCAGAAATGGTCGGACCAGCCGCTGTTCCGGTTGAAGACGGATTTTCCGAAGCGGATGCCGAAGGACGTGCCGGACTTCCTCAAGATCGATTTCAAGAAGGAGCCCTTGAAGTACATCGAGGCGATCAAGGAATACTCGTTCGAGGGCAACATTCCGACGTGGGACCCGTTCCAGAACAAGATCCGCAACTGGTACCACATCCCGTGGCTGCACCCGACGACGACCGGCCCGAACGCCTATCCGCCGAACGGCGGCACGGAGGGTTTCCACGGCCTGATCAAGGAGGCCCCGCTCTCGCCGCTGCAGCTCGGCCCGGACCAGAAGGGCAAGGACGGCAACTACTCGGTCTACGCGATCACGCTGATCAATGATTTCGCCGGCTACACGATGGGCCGCATGTGGCGCGACCCGGAGAATCCCGACCCGCGCACGACCGACAAGCGCTTCGGCGGCGGCTTCCCGGTCGGCACGGTGTTCGCGAAGCTGCTCTTCACCGACGCGCCGCAGGGCACCGACAAGGTCGCCTATCTCGAGAACCCGCTGACGTGGAAGGCCTACATCACGGAGAATTTCTGGACATCCTCGACGCGCGTCGTGACCGACGTGCACCTGCTGCAGATGGACATCTCCGTGCGCGATCCGCGTGCGCCCACCGGCTGGGTGTTCGGCACGTTCGTCTACAACGGCCAGCTCAATCGCGCGAACAAGTTCGAGAACCTCGTGCCCGTCGGCCTCACGTGGGGCAACGATCCGGAAAACACGACGAACACGACGAACCCGTTCCCGCCCACGCAGACCATGGTCAACAAGGACCTGAAGGAGACGCACATTTTCGACGACAAGAACCTGCCCCCGCAGCATCTCGGCTGGAACGGCCGGCTGAACGGCCCGGCGGATTTGAACACGACCTCCTGCATGTCGTGCCACAACGCCGCCGAATATCCCGCGCTCAGCAGCCTCGTGCCGGAAGGCGCGGTGCCGGACGGCGGCCCGAACCCGCCCGCGCAGGGCGGCTCGGACCAGTGGATGAAATGGTTCCAGAACATCGACTGCGGCGCCTCGATGGACGAGCGCGCCTACTCGACCGACTTCTCGTTCCAGGTCGCGATCGCGCTGCAGAATTTCTACACGGTGAAGAGCGGACTCCTGCAAGGCTCGTGGGCCAGCGACTATGCGCTGCCGACCGAGGAGATTGCGCGGGCGCCCTTTGGCGGTCCGGGCCCCGTGCACGACGAAGTCATCGCCACGCACACCGGCGTCTCCACCGAGAAGAAGTAACCACCGGCGAGGCACCGACACGCACACACCAAGGGCGGATCGCGAGATCCGCCCTTTTTTTGTCGCTGGATTCGCACCATGCGCGGAGGCCGCAATTAAATTGCCCGCGGAAGACAGAAGCTTTTTTTTCGGAAGCGTTAACGAGGCTACTGGGGTGGCGGCGGATGATTTTCCCCAGCGGCCCAAGCGCTCCGACGCCGGCGGGGGGTCGCCATCGCGCGGCGCGCGGCGTGAGAAAATCGAACGGGCTTTCAGCGAAGCTCGAACGGGCCGAAGGGAAATCCATGCATGCTGCGAAGCTCCGGGCCGGAACGGGTCAGAGCACCAGACAGGATTCCCGCGACGCGGGGATCGAGGCGGCGCGCGCCGCGGTGTCGCGCTTGAACGGTGAACGGCCCGCGCTCGTGTTCGTGTTCACGAGCCCGCGGTTCGACCTGGCGGAACTGCTCGCCGGCATTCGTTCGGTGACCGGCGGCGCGACCGTGGTTGGCGCCACGGGCTCCGGCGAGATCGTCGAGGGCCGTTATCTGGGATTCGGCGAGGGAGTCGGCGTGCTGGCGCTGACGGCGGGGCCGTACCGATTCGGCGTCGCCTCGGCGAGTCACATTCGGGGCGATCTCGAAGCGGCCGGACAGAGGCTTGCGCAGGCGAGCCGGGCGGCGGCGGGCGCGAGTCCGCATGCGGCGGTCATGTTGCTCGTCGACTCGATGGCGGGCGACCTGCAGCAGTTCGTCCAGGGAATTTAT
Source organism: Opitutus sp. (assembly GCA_035549975.1). Taxonomy (GTDB): domain Bacteria; phylum Verrucomicrobiota; class Verrucomicrobiia; order Opitutales; family Opitutaceae; genus Opitutus. Next base: position 262 of record DASZPP010000388.1, on the reverse strand, counting down.
CGGGTGACCGGGCCGAGGATCGCGCTGGTGGGCGCCGGGGCGGGCGACGAACAGAAATTCAAGCGCACGCTCGTGTTGCACGACGGGGCCATTGTCGAGGAGGGCGCGGCGGTGATCTGGATCGCGAGCGAACAACCGCTGCGCGTCGTGACGCGCCACGGCTGGCAGCCGATCGGCATTCCGATGATCGTGACCCGCGTGGCCGGAACGGAGATCGTCGAACTCGGCGGTCGCGCGGCGGCGGACGCCTACGAGGAGCAGA
>DASZPP010000387.1:0-3408 GCA_035549975.1 Opitutus sp. | reverse complement strand
TGCACCGCCGCCGCGGCTGCTTCGACCATCAAGGGATCGCTCAAATCGCAGGGAACATGGCGGAGCTTAAGTTGTTCTTCTTTGATGGCGGGTTCACTGCGCGACAGGTTGCAAATTCGCAGCCCGGGGCGCAGTCTCCCGCACAGTTCGATGAACGATTTTCCAATCCCGGAAGATCCGCCCGTAACGACGACGGAGGCGAATGGACGAAGCGCTTCGCGTGGCGAGGGCATGAATTGGGAAAAACGAATTCGCGAAATTTTCCGCCGGGGCGGAGCTCCGTCCCGGCAAGGTGCAACCGAAACCAAACACAGAAACATGAACAGACAAAACAACCACGAACTCATCGTCTCTGGCATCCACCTCGAACTTACCCCGTCCCTCAAAACCTTCGTGCGTGAGAAATCGGAGCGATTGTTTCGTCACGAGGAGCGCATTGTCCGCATCCGCGTGGAGTTGGAGTGCGACCGCGACGAGGACGTGGCCAACCGGTTCAAGGCGAAGGGGCATGTCGCCGTCCACGGCCCCGCGATGAACGCCGTCGTCCAGTCCGACGAATGCCACAAGGCCGTCTCCCTGCTCATCGACAAGCTCGATCGCATGCTCGCCAAGCGGCACCATCTTCACAAGGTCCGCCGCCACCAGATCGATCAGGCCACCCCGCACGCCGCCGTGCTCAAGCTGGCCTGAATTGCTTCAACCGAATTCCCCTCACTTCGCCCGCCGGCCGCTCGCCGCGGGCGATTTTTTTGGAGGGCGGCAGTCCCCGGCTGCTTTTTCGCGACAAACGGCGAAGAACCGCCCCAAAATCCTCTCAAATCGAAATCTTTATCCCCTTCCGCAGATACGTCGGCACATCGAGGTCCTGTCCATCGAAGAGATTCCGGTCCGTCTTCTCGAAATGCCCGCGGCTCTCGATCTCGCCGAAGCCGAACTCGTCCTGGTCGATCTTTCGCGCCGCCAGCGCCGCCGCTTTCTCGAGCGTGGACCCACCGCCCAGGGCCATTTGCTCCGCCGGCGCGCCCGCGGGCGCCGGCCCGGCCGCCGCGGGAGCGGCGCCCTCCGGTCTTGCTGGCATCCGGCCGCGCACCGGCAGCGGCCGGCGCGGCAGCACGCCGCGCGCGCCGACGTCCGTCGCACCGATCACGCAGACTTCGACGCGATTCTGCATCTGCTCGTCGATCACGGCGCCCATGATGATATCCCGTCCAAACTGCTCGTTGATCGCCGTCATGAGCTCGTTGACCTTCGCCATCGTCAGGTCCGTTCCGCCGATGATGTTCACGAGCACCCGGTCCGCTTTTCGGGAAAACTCCGGCGTGTGCAACAGCGGGCACAGCTTCAGGCTCTCGACCGCATCCGCCACCGCGTTTTCGCCGGCGCCCTCGCCGAGACCGAACAGTGTCTTCCCGCCGCGCTGCTGAAACACCTGCCGCAACGCGGCGAAATCGAGGTTGATCAGGCCGGTCTTGAACAGCATGGCCCAGATCGATTTCACGCCGCGCCCCATCCACTCGTCCGCGCGGGCAAACGAATCCAGCACCGTTTCGTTCTCCGCCGATTCCTGGAGCAGCACATCGTTGGGCAGCGGCACCACCGCGTCGCACACCCGCCGCAGCGCCGCCAGGCCTTCCTCCGCCTGCTTGAGCCGCCGCCCGCCTTCGAAGCTGAACGGCATCGTCACGAATGCGATCACCAGCGCGCCCTCCGCCGCGGCGATCTCCGCCACCACCGGCAGCGCGCCGCTGCCCGTCCCGCCGCCCATGCCGCCAAAAAGGAAAACCAGATCGCACTCCTTGACGACCTTCGTGATCTTCTCCCGGTCCGCCTCCGCCGCTTCGCGGCCGAGTTCGGGATCGCCGCCCGCGCCCAGGCCGCGCGTGATCCCCATCCCGATCAGCACCTTGTCCTGCACCGGCGAGCTGGCCAGCGCCTGGTGATCCGTGTTGATCACGGCGAGCTGCAATCGCTCGAGGTTCTCCATCTTCAACCGGTCGACTGCGTTCGACCCGGCGCCGCCCACGCCGACAAGCTTGATCGCAATGCTGCGGTCCGTGAGCAGCGCGTGTTCCAGGGGAAGTTCGTTCAGGTTCATTTTGATCGTTGCTGGGCCGAGGCGCTTCGCGGGGGGTTCGTTCAATTGGTCGCAAATAATTTCTTCATCCCCGCCAGGAATCCGCCGCCGCGCCGCGCCGCCGGCAGCCGCTCGTTTTGCGCGCTCACGCCGTAATACAGCAGGCCGAGCGACGTGTTGTAGGCGGGATCGCGCAGATTCTCCGCGACCCATGACGGCGTCTCGCCGAGATGCGCGGGAATGCCGAACACCTTCGCCGCCGCCTCCGCGATCCCGGTCAGTTTGGCGCCACCACCCGTCAGCACGAGCCCGGCGGCGCAGGTGTCCGGCGAGAAGGCCGTGCCCAGTTTCTTGCGGACCACCTCGAGCATCTCCCAGGTCCGCGCCGCCGTGATCTGCTCGATGGCCTGCCGCGGAAACTGCCGGTCGCCGATCGCGAAGTTGCCGTCGAGCCACACTTTCTCGCCCTTGTCCCGGGCGTTCACCAGCGCCCGCCCAAAACGCAGCTTCAGCTTCTCCGCCTGTCCTTCCGTCAACCGCAGCCCGATGCTCAGGTCGTTCGTCAAATGCGCCCCGCCGACCGGCACCACGCCGGTCGTGTGCGGCACGCCATCGCGATAGAGCGCAAAATCCGTCGTGCCCGCGCCGATGTCGATCGCCAGCACGCCATGCTGCCGTTCCTCCGCCGTCGTCACCATGTGCCCCGACGCGAGGCTCGACAGCACCAGCTCGCGCACCTCCAGGTTGAACCCGCGGATGACATGGATGTTGTCCGCCAGCCGTTGCTCCTGGCCGTGCACGGTCCAGTAGCCGACCTCGAGCTTCTGGCCCACGAGGTGCTCCGGCGAGGTCGGCACGATCCGCCCGTCCACGCGAAACGGCCGGCGGATGTGGTGCACGACCATCCGCCCGTCCGGCAGCTCCTTCGAGCGCGCCAGCTCGCACACGGTGCGGATGTCATCGGCGTCGATCATGTTGTCCGCCGCCTTCACGTTCACCGCCGCCTCGTTGTAGAAACCGTCGAGGTGCCCGCCCGTCTGCGCGAGAAACACCACCTCGATCCGCTCGCCCGCGTCGCGCTCCGCCTGCTCGAGCGCGCTGTGCGTGCACTCGCTCGCCGCCTTGTAGTCGACGACGTTGCCTTTGATCACGCCGCGCGAGGAGCACTCGCCGCGGCCGATGATCGCCAGTTCGCGGCCGGTGTATTCGCCGACAAACACGGAGATTTTTGCCGTGCCGATTTCCACGGCGCCGATGAAGGTGGTTCGGGAGCTCACAGTCGTGTTAGGGAACGCGGGCGCTGCGGCCCGCAAGTTGTTGGGTGTTTCGTTGTA
>DASZPP010000386.1:0-30861 GCA_035549975.1 Opitutus sp. | reverse complement strand
GACAATCCCAACATCACCGACAAGGAAGCCGGCATGCTCAGCATGGAGGCGTTTCTCAGCCTCTACGATGCGACAAAGGACGCCCGCTGGCTCGAGCGCGCCGAGGCGGCCGCGAATTTCGCCGAAACCTGGATTTGGATCTGGAACCTGCCGATGCCGCTCGACGCCGCTGATGCGCAGCTCTGCTGGAAACAGGGCGTGTCCACCATCGGCATCCAGGGCATCTCCGCCCTCCACGCCGGGAGCGCCGACGAATATCTCGACTGGGCCGTGCCCTCCTACGCGAAACTCTACGAGCTCACGAAGGACCCTCACTATCTCGCCGTCGCCCGCGTGCTGTTGCACGGCACGAAGTCGATGGTCGCCCTGCCGGGCCACCAATACGACATGCGCGGCATCGGCTGGCAGCAGGAGGGCTGGCGCATGGGCCCGGGCGGCGGCGGCCGCGGCACCAGCGGCCACCGGCTGTGGCTGCCGTGGATTTCCGCGAACCATCTCCACGGCATAACGGGACTCGAAGAATATGATCCGGCCCTTTTCCGGCAACTTTGCGCGCCGCCCGCGAAGAACTCCACCGCCCCTCGCCTCCCGGGCGACGAACGCTGACGCGCGCAATGCGCCGGGCCGGTTTGACGTCCCCGTCGCGAGCATTTGTTTCCGCCTCCATGACTGAGCGCGCCCCCCAGCTTCGCCCCGGAGTCTGCTACGCCTCCGCCGCCGACGGGCAGTTGCTTCCCGTCATCGATATCACGAATGCGGCCTTCGCGTTGAAGCAGACCGAGGACGAGATCGCCGCGAGCTGCCGGCGATTCCGTGAGCAGCAGGATCGATGGAAGAGGCGGCCGCGCTGGCTGCGGCGGTTCATGTTCTGGCTGTTCGCGCGCAACTCGGAATTCTTGCGCAACCTGCGTGCGCGCGGCGGCACGTTTCTCGACGGCATGAGCACCTATCGCATGAAGCTCGGCCCCGATCACCTCGATCCTGCGCGCGTGTCGGCGTTTGACCGGAGGCTGGCGGCCAGCGCGCCTTTTCTCCTCATGCGCGTGCGCGTGCACGACACGGCCCGGTTCATCGCCGATGATCTCGCGCCGCGGCTCGCCGCCCGGCCGCGAACGCCGCTGCACCTCGTCAACATCGCCGGCGGCCCGACGATGGACAGCTTCAACGCCATCCTGCTGCTCCGGAAGCTCCATCCCGAGCTGCTCGCCGACCGCCCCGTTCGCATTCATCTGCTCGATCAGGACAAAGCGGGCCCGGCCTTCGCCGCCCGCGCGCTCGAGGCGCTGAAACAAGGCGGCGGGCCGCTGTCCGGCGTGGACATCGAGCTGATCCACGTCGCCTGCAACTGGGACGATGCTCCGGCCCTGCGTGCGCCACTCGCCGCCCTTCCCGTCGGCGCGATCTTCGCCGCGTCATCCGAGGGCGGACTGTTCAACTACGGCAGCGATGAAGCCATCCGCTCGAACCTGCAGGTTCTGCGCGAGGCGCTGCCGCCGGACACTTCGGTCGTCGGTTCGCTTTCGCCGCCGGAAACCTTCGCCGACGACGTGCCGGTCGAGCAACGCGTGGCGATTCGCGTGCGCCCGCTCGCACCATTTCGCCAGCTCGTCGCCACCGCCGGCTGGCGCGTCGAGCGCAGCCTCGAACGCATGTCCCACACGATCGTCCTGCTGAAACAAACGTAGCTCGATGCTTCGGCGCGCACCGCGCTTACCTTCCATGAACCACCCCGCCCGCCGCTTCCTCGCCGCCGTCCTGCTCGCGCTGCTTCCGTGCCGCCCGTCGTTCGCCACCAACCCGCTGATCACGGACCAGTTCACCGCCGATCCGACCGCCCGGGTGTTCGACGGCCGGGTCTACGTCTATCCCTCCCACGACATCATCGCCACGCCCGGCAAAGGCCGTCCCGGCTGGTTCTGCATGGAAGACTACCACGTTTTCTCCTCGGAAAACCTGACCGACTGGCAGGATCACGGCGTCATCGTCAGCCAGAACGCCGTCGACTGGGTCAAGCCCGACTCCTACTCGATGTGGGCGCCGGACTGCGTCGCGAAAGACGGAAGATACTATTTCTATTTTCCGGCGCTCGCCAGGGTCGGGCGCGGCTTCGGCATCGGCGTTGCCATCGGCGACAGCCCCGCGGGGCCGTTCACGCCCCAGCCCACCCCAATCGAGGGTGCGCACGGCATCGATCCGTGCGTCTTCATCGATCGCGACGGCACCGCCTACCTCTACTACGCCGCGCGGAAAATCTTTGTCGCAAAACTCAAGCCGAACCTGCTCGAGCTCGACGGCCCGCCGCAGGCCCTCGCCAACCTGCCCGCGAAGGGACTCATCGAGGGCCCGTTCGTTTTCGAGCGCAATGGCATCTACTATCTCACCTACCCGCACGCCGCGAACCGGACCGAACGGCTCGAATATGCCACCGGCCGCTCGCCGCTCGGCCCGTTCACTCCCGCAGGCGTGCTCATGGACGAGTCGCCCGACGGCTGCTGGACCAACCATCAATCGATCGTCGAATTCCACGGCCAGTGGTATCTCTTCTATCACGATAAGGACCTCTCGCCGGACTTCGACAAGGCCCGCTCCGTCCGCGCCGACCGCCTCTCCTTCAACGCCGACGGCACGATCCAGAAAGTCATCCCCACCCTGCGCGGCGTCGGCGTCGTCGCCGCGACCGCCGAAATCCAGATCGACCGCTACAGCGCGACCAGCGAAAAGGATGTGACCGTATCCTTCCTGGATTCCAGCAACCCGCATCGCGGCTGGAAGATTTCCCTCGCAGCGAAAAATTCATGGGTTCGTTTCGACGACGTCGATTTCGGCCGCGGCGCCTTGAAATCGGTCAGGGTCCGCGCACTCGCCCCGACCGGCGGCACGATCGAGATCCACGCGGACGCCGCAGATCATCCGGTGCTCGCCCGCGTGAAAATTGGCCGCGACGCCGCATGGCAAACCGCGACCGCGAAAGTGCGCCACGTCCCCGCCGGCACCCACGACCTCATCGTCACCCGATCGGGCAACGATCCCGTCGAACTCGACTGGCTCAGTTTCGAATAACTGCCGCTCCCGCGAACCGGCGTCGGCGGACCCGTTCCTCATCCCGCCCGCGCCAGGTGTTCCGCCAGTTTTTCCGCCTCGCGCGTCAGCGAGAACATCTTCAGCCGGCGCGCGCCGCGCCGCCCGAGATCAGCGCGCAAGGCGGCATTGCCCGCGAGCTCCGCCATCGCCGCCGCCATCGCCGCGACATTTCGCGGATCGACATACACGCACACATCGCCCCCGACCTCCGGCAGCGAGGTGGTGTTCGCCGCGAGGATCGGCACGCCGAACGCCATCGCTTCCAGCAGCGGAATCCCGAAGCCTTCATGCAACGACGGGTAAACGAGCACTCCCGCACCGCGCCACGTCGCCACGAACCGCTCGTGATCGAGGTGCCCCGAAAAACGCACCGCCGCACCCAATCCCATCGCCCCGGCCCGCGCCTCGAGCGCCCGCATCCGTTCATCCGGATGGCCCGTCAACACCAGCGACCAGGCCGATTCCTTCGCGTCCGCGCGATACCGGCGGAACGCCTCGAACAACGCCTCGTGGTTCTTGTGCGGCCACGAGTTCGCCGGAAAAAAGAAATAGCATTCCGCAGCCGGCGCCGGCGACAGCGCGCCCGCTCGCGCCAACTCCGCCTTCGCCGCGGCGTCGTCCGTCGTCCCGCCCAACCGCGCCTGCACCGCCACGTGCGTCACGAAACACCGCCGCGGATCGACGCCGTAGTGATGCTGCAACCGTCCCGCCGTGTAATGTGAGATGCACTGAAAATACGCCGCGTCGCGCGCGATCTGCGTGAACCACGCGTGCCGGTAATTCACCTCCTCCACCGGCAGCGCCGACGGCAAATCGCGGTGCAGCAAATCCACCACGAGGCTCACCGTCGGCACCTCCGGCCGCATCAGCTCCGAGCGGCCGAACGGCGCGTAGAGCACATCGAACGCCCCCGCCGCTCCTCCGCTCGTAACGATTTCGTCCTCCCCGCGCGCGATGTCCGCCAGTTCACCGACGAGCTCGGGGTTCGCGAAGAACACAAATCGAAATCGCTTCCCATGCGCGCGTGCGATCTCGCCGAGGAACGAAAACACCAGCGGCTTCACTCCGCCGTTCGCCCCGCCCGGCTCCATCAGCCGCAAATCCACGCCCACCGCGACCATCCGCCCGCCGCGCGCACGGCGCCACCAGCGCCCGAGCCACGAGCGCTGGCGCACACCGGAGTCTCTCGAGATCTGCTCGGCCATTCGGCCGCGACCTTGCGCCGCGCATGTTCCGTTGTCGAGCGCCGCCCCGTGCCGCCCGCCCATGGGGAGCCGGATGGCTCGGCCGCGCCGGGCCGGGTCGATCACCGGTGAATTTGACGTTCCACTGCAGGCTGGAACAGTTGGCCTCCCAACGTTCACGATCCCCCCCATGACTTCGCTCACCCCAAAAACCTTTCGTCTCCTCGGTTTCATCACCATGGTCACCACGCTTCACGCCCAGCCGCTCCGCCACGTCCAGCAGCGCATCGCCGACGGCACGATCGAGGGCGTCGTCAGCGCCGACGGCAAGGTGCGCACGTTCAAGGGCATTCCCTACGCCGCACCGCCCGTCGGCCCGCTCCGCTGGAAACCGCCGCAACCCGTCACGCCGTGGACCGGCGTCCGCCCTGCGCTCGACTACGGCCCGCGCGCGATGCAGGGACGCATCTTCGACGACATGGTCTTCCACGACACGGGCCCGAGCGAGGACTGCCTCTACCTCAACGTCTGGCTGCCCGAGGACCAGCCGCACGCGAAACTGCCCGTGATGGTCTGGATTCACGGCGGCGGTTTCGTCGCCGGCGCCTCCTCCGAGCCGCGCCAGGACGGCGGCAACCTCTGCAAGCTCGGCGTCATCGTCGTCAGCATGAACTACCGGATGGGCATCTTCGGTTTCATGGCGCACCCCGAGCTCACGCAGGAGTCCGGGCATCATGCCTCCGGCAACTACGGGCTGATGGATATCATCGCCTCGCTCCACTGGGTGCACGACAACATTGCCGCCTTCGGCGGCGATCCGGACAACGTCACGATCTTCGGCGAATCCGCCGGCTCGTGGGCTGTCAGCGCGCTCATGGCCGCGCCGCCGGCGCGCGGCCTGTTCCAGCGCGCCATCGGCGAGAGCGGCGGATTCGTCGCCGACCCCGGCCAGTCGGAGGAAACCCGGGCCGATGCCGAGCAATTCGCCGTCGACTTCACGAAGTCCGCCTTCGGCACCTCATCGCTCGCCGCCCTCCGCGCCCTGCCCGCGCAAAAGCTGCTCGACGCCACGCTCAAGAAACCGCGCCCGCATTTTTCCGCGATCGTCGACGGTTACGTGCTTCCCGCCGACGGCCGCTCGATCTTCGGCACCGGCCAGCAGGCGCACGTCCCGCTGCTCGCCGGCTGGAATCGCGACGAGGGCAACTATCACAGCTTCTTCGGCGACGACGATCCGACCCTCGTTACCTACGCGCTGCATGCCGTCCAGCATTTCGGTGACCGTGCCGCGAGGTTTTTGAAAGCCTACGCCGCCACGACCGACGCCGAGGCGAAACGCGCCGCCGCCGACTGGGCGGGCGACGATTTCATCGCCTTCGGCACCTGGAAGTGGATCGACCTCTGCCGCCTGACCGGCGGCCAGCCCGTTTATCGCTACCACTTCGAGCAAACGCTGCCGCTCGCCGCCGACGCGCCCGCCGGCGCCGAGCGGATCGCGCCGCACGCCTCGGACATCGAGTTCATTTTCCGCACGCTTCCGTCGCGCCATCTGCCGTGGGGCCCGGACGAACGCGTCGTCTCGGAGATGATGGCGAAATACTGGACGAATTTCGCGAAGGCCGGCAACCCCAACGGACCGGGCCTGCCCGAATGGCCGCGCTACGACGCCAACGATGGCTACCAAGTCATGCACCTCAACGCCCACGCCGCGGCCGCACCCGCGACGGATCGCGCCCGCTACGAGTTTCTCGACCGGTAACGCCGCGTCTCAAGGAAGGCCGGCAAGCAGAGCATTCTTGGAGTGCGGCAGAGGACCGCCGCACTCCAAAATCGCCGCAACGAGCGACAAAGCGTGGATGAATTCGTTCGATCGTCGCCGACGACAGATTCAACGAAGCTCCGCCCGGTCGCAGCCGCAGCTACTTTTCAGGCGCCGCCGTCGTCCCGGCCTGCGCCAGATCCGACTGCAGCCGCTGGATGTCCGGTGAATTCAGCAGCAGCGTCTTCGCCGCCGCGCGCAGGCGGTCGATCGCCTCGCGCGGGAGGTTGAAGCTCGTCGGCAGCGCGTTCAGATAGTCGCGCTCCTTCGGGTCCGGCATATCCTCGAACGTCAGCTCCGCCGCATAATATTTCACGTCCGCAAACGGAGCCGCCCGTTTCAGATACTTCGCGATCGCATTGTTCTGCCGCCGCTGTTCGAACACGTCCGCGAGGTATTGCACCGTCTCGCTCGAGTAGTTGCCCATCGGCCCGTTCGCGACGACCGAAAACACACTCAGCAATCCCGGCGTTTTTTCCTTTTGATCGATCTTCGTCACACCGCCGGGCTTCGCATTCACGGTCACGACGACGAGGTATTTGATTTTCCCGCTGTTCAGGTAGTCGACGAGATTCCACGGGTTCTGCACCGAGGTGAGCGCGTAGGCCGGCCCGCGCAGCCCGATGTTGTCGGCGAGGCCGCCGTCCATCAGGTGCACATACGGCCGGTCCGATCCGAGATACGAACCCATCGCCAGCGCGTAGGCGTATTCCCGCGGCGCCGCGGCGCGGTTGTCCGCGGCGTCGTTCAACCACTGCGGCCGCACGTAACCCGGCGCCGGTTGATAATCGTAAACCGTCAGTGGCGTCAGCAGCCCGGGAAAGGCCGACGATGCCGCCACGCCGCGCGCGATGTGATACGAAGAAAGATCGGACGACAGAAAATCGAACTGGTCCTGCGTGAACTCGAAGCGGCTCACGTAGGTCATGTCCGTCGCGTTGAGCACGATGAACGGCCGCGAGTGCACCGCCGCCAGGTCGGCGAATGTCGCGCCGCCGAACAACTCCCGGTCGTAGAGCTCCGCCGCGAGGTCGATGCGTGAAAAATCCGCCGAGGCCAGCCGCGGCCAGTTGAGCGGGTTGAGCACGCTCAGCCCGAGGTCGAGCGTGATGTTCTTGTAGAGGAATTTCTCCGGAAAATCCTTCAGCGCCGCCTTGCCGTGCAGCCCGTAATACGCCGCCGTGAAACTGCCGCCGGAGACCGACGAGATGATGTCCGTCTCGTCGAGCAGCGAGCGTGGCTGCCCGTGCCAGTCGAACTTCACGCCGTCGAGCGCCTCGAGCGCGCCGAACGAAAACGCCGCCGCGCGCGTGCCGCCGCCCGAGAACGCCAGGATCACGAAAATGTCGTTGCTGTTCCCCGGCTGCGCCGGCGTGTTCGCGAACCGGTAACCGGCCGCGGGATCGACGTGCGTCTCGCGCGCGTTGACCGGCCGGTGCGCGCAGCCCGGCGCCACCGCCAGCACGACGATCACCGCGAGGATGCCGCCGCCGACGAGCCAGCGCCAGCGCCGCCGCGGCTTCGACGCCTCGCCGCCCGTTTGCTCGTTATCGGTCGTCATCGGCGTTTTCTCCGGGCGTCGTCGCGCCGGCGGGCAGTTGGGTGAACACGATCTGCAGCGGCGTCACGACAGTCGTGTTGTTCACGACGATCTTCTGCGATGACGGCGCGTAGTCCGCCGCGCCGTCGAGCGTGAACGTGTGCGTGCCGGCGTTGATGATCAGGTCCTGGTTGGTCGGGCCGACCGCATTTCCGCCCGACAGGACGGTGCGCGCCTCGGGAAAGCTGACGTTGATGAACTGGTCAGGCATGGCGGGGTTGGGGTGCTGGAGGGAAGTGGCAAAGCCACCGTTACGCCGCCATCCTCTTGCATGAAGCGTCCCTCGACGCAAGCCCCGGACTGCGGTCCTTCGACTTTCGGGTCATTCACCTCCGCTGAACGCCGCCGCCGAACGCCGCCGCCGAACGCGAGGGCGCCACCGCACGCCGTTCTCAGCGAAGCCCCGCACTCGCCCGCAGCGCCGACAGCAACGCCAGCATGTTGTCCGGCACGTCGGATTGGGCGATCTTGGCGAGCTTCGTGAGCCGCCGGTCGATCTCGTCGATCTCCGAGATCGTGAAGCTGAACCGCGTCCCGCGCAACGCAACCCTCCGGCGGTGGCACGTCGTCAACGCGGCAAATGCCGCCTGCACGCGTCGCAGCGCCGCCGCCTGACGAAACCGTTTCATCAATGCCGATTCCGATCTGTTGCCGGTTTTCATCGCGTTGGTGTCCCGACCGGACTCCGCCACAAGCCCACACTGGTCGCAACTGAAATTGCCCGCATCAGACAACCGCGGTCTCGATCTGCGGCCCTCCCGGCCCGCGCCAGTTCCGCAGGTTGCGCTCGGGGACTTCATCGTTTCTTAGTTACTGTTCATTCATGCCCGTCACGGCCACAGCCACACGCCACAAGCTCACTGGCATCTGCCCGCCCGCGCGTGGCGCCGTGATCGATCATCTCACGCACGCCCATCCGTCGCCCGTTTGGATCGTCGTGGCTTCCGATCTTCGCGCCGCCGAGGAACTCGCCGAGGACACGGCCTTCTTCCACGCCGCCGCGGGTGGCGCGATCCCGCGCGAGACGCTCGTCTTTCCCGAATCGATGCCCGACGCGCGCGACCTGCGCGAGGCCGTCGCCGCCTCGAACGACCGCCTCACCGTCCTCTCCCGCCTCCGCGCGACGCGCTCGCTGACCGGCTCTCAACCCCCAACTCTCAACTCTCAACTCCTGCTCCTCACCACCCCCGCCGCGCTCCTCCAGCCCGTGCCCGCGATCGAGGAGTTCGCGTCGCGGGAATTCAAGCTGACCCGCGGGCAAAATCAGTCCTTCCCAGGCCTCCTCGAGCGTCTGCAACAGCTCGACTACGACTCCGAGGCGGTGTGCGAAGCGCCCGGCCACTACGCGATCCGCGGCGGCATCATCGACGTCTATCCCGTCACCGCGAGCGAGCCTTACCGCCTTGATTTCTTCGGCGACGTGATCGAGGAAATCCGCGCCTTCGATCCCGTGACGCAGCGTTCCGGCGCAAGCGTCGAAACGATTTCGGTCGCCGCGTCCTCGCGCGTAAAACTCGAGCCCTCGAAAACCGGCATCGCCGACTACGTGACGCCCCGCACGCATCTGGTCTTCGTCGAGCCCGCGACGCTCGAGTCGACCTTTGCACCGGCCGCGCTCGCCCCGCGGCTCGAAAAAGCCGCCGCCGCTTTCGGCGTCGCCGATCTCGACGAGGCGAGCGGGCTGTTCGACGGCGCCGGCGACGATGTCACCTGGGATACCGAAAGCCTCGCCAGCCACCGCAGCTACGCGGAGGACGCGCTTGTCGCCCGCGAGCGGCTGCAAGTCGAGGACGAAGCCCGTGCGCGTTTCCTGCGCCAGGTCGCCACCTGGAAAAACGAAGGCTGCGCCGTCGCCTTCGTCGTGACCAAGGATGGCGAAGAGCAGCGCATCCGCGAAATCCTCGACGAGAATCCGAAACTCGCCGCCATCGCCCCGCGTTTTCTCCGCGGCAACTTGAACGAAGGCTTCCGCATCACCTTCCGCGAAGGCGCCCGCCTCGACATGGCCGGGGCTTTCCAGCCCGTGATTTCCGGCTCCGCCTCCGATGGGGGCGCAACGCCCCCGTCGGGCAAGTCCGCCAGGCGGGGCGAGGGCGCCGCGGCCACCGGCCTCGTCGTCGTCACTGAAACCGAAATCTTCGGCCGCCAGCGCCAGCGCCGGCCCTCCGTCAACACCCGCGCCGTCGCCTCGCGGGCGCAGATTGACCAGCTTCTCGATTTCTCCGAGCTCGTCGAAGGCGATTTCGTCGTCCACCTCCAGCACGGCATCGCCCTCTACCGGGGCTTGACGAAACTCGAGACCGCGCAGGGCGTGCGCGAGGTCATCTCGCTCGAGTTCGACGACCACGTCACGCTCCACGTCCCGCTGCAGGAGTCGCACCTCGTCAGCCGCTACGTCGGCCTGACCAAGGCGAAACCGCAGCTCGGCCGCATCGGTTCCGGCCGCTGGGAAAAAGCCCGCTCCGCCGCCGAACGCGCCACGGTCGACCTGGCCGCCGAGTTGCTCCGCCTCCACGCCGCGCGCGAAGCGCAGCCCGGTTTCGCGTTTCCGCCCGACGACACGTGGCAGAAGGAATTCGAAGCGTCCTTTCCGTTCACCGAAACCCCCGACCAGCTCCGTGCGATCGCCGAGACGAAGGCCGACATGGAGCGCACGCGGCCGATGGACCGGCTCATCTGCGGCGACGTCGGTTTCGGCAAGACCGAGGTCGCGATCCGCGCCGCGTTCAAGGCCGTCGAGGGCGGCCGGCAGGTCGCCCTGCTCGTCCCGACCACCGTGCTCGCCCAACAACACCTCAACACCTTTCGCGAGCGCATGGCCGGTTATCCCGTCGCCGTCGAGATGGTCAGCCGCTTCCGTTCGCGCGCCGATCAGAAAAAGATCCTCGAGGCCACCGCCGCCGGCCAGGTCGACATCCTCATCGGCACGCACCGCCTGCTCCAGCACGACGTGCATTTCAAGGATCTCGGGCTCGTCGTGATCGACGAGGAGCAGCGTTTCGGCGTGAAGCACAAGGAAGTCTTCAAACGCATGCGCGCCACCGTCGACGTGCTCTCGATGAGCGCCACGCCGATCCCGCGCACGCTCTACCTTGCGCTCACCGGCGCGCGCGATCTCAGCGTCATCGAAACCGCCCCGGGCAACCGCCATCCGATCCAGACGATCGTCAAGACCTACGACGAAAAGCTCGTCGTCGACGCCATCCGCCACGAAATCCGCCGCGGCGGCCAGGTCTTCTATCTCCACAATCGCGTCGACACGATCGACCTCACCGCCGCGCGCCTCCGCGCGCTGCTGCCCGACCTCGACATCGGCATCGGCCACGGGCAGATGGAATCCGCCGAGCTCGAGCGCGTGATGACGGAGTTCGTCGCCGGCCGGCATCAGGTGCTCGTCTGCACGACGATCATCGAGAGCGGACTCGATATTCCCAACTGCAACACGATCATCATCGAGGGCGCAGACCGCTTTGGCCTGTCACAGCTCTACCAGCTCCGCGGCCGCGTCGGGCGTTTCAAGCACCAGGCTTACGCCTACCTCCTGTTGCATCGCCACACGCGCCTCCTCGATGTCGCCCGCCAGCGGCTCACCGCGATGCGCCAGCATAACCAGCTTGGCGCCGGCTTCCGCATCGCCATGCGCGACCTCGAGCTGCGCGGCGCCGGCAACCTCCTCGGCGCCGAGCAGAGCGGCCATATCGTCGGCGTCGGCTTCGAGCTCTACTGCCAGCTCCTCCGCCAGTCCGTCGCCCGGCTGAAGGGCGAAAAGGCCGCCGCCGCCATCCGCGCGAGCGTGCGTCTGGACTTTGTCTTCGTCGGCGAAGCCTCCGATGGGGGCGCGGCGCCCTCGCTGCGCCAGTCGGGTGCAGGCACCCGCCCTCCATCCGACAGCGAACGCGGCCGGCAGGTCGACGGCTACACCGCACTCAAGCACGCCGAGGACGAGGCCGTCGCCATCGACCTGCCGAAAATCCAGGCCCGCATCCCGTCCGCCTACCTCGGCGAGACGCGCCTGCGGATCGACTTCTATCGCAAGCTCGCTCTCGCCGACACGCCCGCGCGCCTGAAGGAAATCGAAGCCGACCTGCGCGACCGCTTCGGAAAATTCGGCGACGAAGTGCGCGCTCTCCTGCTGGTCACCGAGATACGCATCCGGGCGGAACAAAAAAATATCCTCTCCGTCGAAACCGAGGTCAACCGCCTGAAGTGTCTTCGTAACAGCGGCCGCCACGACGATTGGGTGCAGGTTGGCACCCGGTTTCCGAGGTTGACCGCCCCCCGACCCCTTCTACGGTTGCGCGAAATCATCGCCTTTTTGAACAACCTGCCCACTCCGCCCGCCCCATGATGTCTGGACGCCTTCGTATCGCGCTCATCAGCGCCGCCCTGGTCACCGGCGCCTTCGCCCAAACTCCGGACACAACCCAGTCGAAGCCGAACGACGGCCTCGATCTCCGCTTCGCCAACGGCATCGCCGCCATCGTCGAGGAAAAGGTGATCACGGTCGACGACGTCCGCCGCGAGATCGCGCCGCTCGTCAACCAGCTCCAACGCGAGGCTCACAGCGAGCGCGAGTTCAACGAAAAGCTCGAACAGCTCCAGGACGACGTCATCCAGAACCTCATCGACCGCGTCCTGATCGTGAAGGAATTCCGCAAGGACGACAAGAAGCACATCCCCGACAGCTTCGTCGACAATCGCATCGCCGACATCCAGGCCGAGGAATTCGACAACGACCGCTCCAAGGTCCTCGCCTACCTCCGCTCCCGCGGCGAGACGCTCCGCGAATACCGCAAGGAGGTCGAGGAGGACATCATTTACCAGTACATGCGCCAGGAGAAGCGGAAGTCGCAAAGCATCATCAGCCCGGTGCAGATCGAGACCTTCTACAAGGAGAACAAGGATCGCTTCTACCAGGAGGACGGCGTGCACCTGCGCCTGATCCAGTTCACGCGCGCCGCCGGCGAATCCGACGACGATCTCCGCGCGAAGGCGAACCTCGTCGAGGCGCGCCTGAAGGCCGGTGACAAATTCGAGGATCTCGCCCGCGAATACAGCCAGGATTCACGTCGCGCCAAAGGCGGCGACTGGGGCTGGCAGAAGCGCTCCGATCTCAAGCCCGAATTCAGCGAGCCGCTGTTTGCCCTGAAGAAGGGCGAGGCCAGCGGGCCGATCGTCCTGCCCGAGGGCTGCTTCATTCTCTACTGCGAGGATCGGAAATACGCCGGCATCCAGCCGATCGACCAGGTCCGCGACCAGATCGAGCAGGTCCTGCAGCAGCAGATGACGCGCAACAGCCAGGAACGCTGGCTCGAACGCCTCCGCCGCGAGGGCTACGTGAAGCACTTCTGAGCCGCAGGACCCGGCGTAGCGGCAGGCGTCCCTGCCTGCCGAAGCTGGGCGAGGCGAAACGCCGCCCACCTTCGGAGGCCGGTCTTCGGCCGGCGCGTTTTTTCCGGTGACGGTCGTCGGCCCGACGGCCCGACGGCCACCCGCTACCTCGGCGTTCGGGACGACCGCGCTACCTTCCGCCCGATCTTCTCCCGCGGCACCTTCGCATTCGGCGCCACCTCCACGCCCGTCCACTGCCCTTGCGGCCGCGCCCATTCCACCGCATTCGCGATCACGCGCCGCACGTTCGGATCGAAATACGTCGGGTAGGTTTCGTGGCCCGGGCGAAAATAGAAAATCTTCCCGTTGCCGCGCCGCCAGCAGCAGCCGCTCCGGAAGACCTCGCCGCCCTCGAACCACGAGATGAATACCTGCTCGTCCGGCGCCGGAATCGCGAACGGCTCGCCATACATCTCCTCCGCCGGCAGCTCGATGCAGCGGTCGATTCCGCGCGCGATCGGATGACCGGGGTTGCACACCCACAACCGTTCACGCTCGCCCGCTTCGCGCCAGACGATCGAACAGCTCGTCCCCATCAGCCGCTTGAAGATCTTCGAGTAGTGTCCCGAGTGCAGTACGATGAGGCCCATGCCCTCGAGCACGCGCGTCTGCACGCGGTCGACGACCTCGTCGCTCACCTCGCCGTGTGCCTTGTGCCCCCACCACGCCAGCACATCCGTCTCCGCCAGCCGCGCCTTGCTCAATCCGTGCTCGGGTTCCTGCAGCGTCGCCGTGCCGACCTGCACATCCGGCCGCAACTCGCGCAATCCCGCCGCGATCGCCGCATGCATCCCGTCCGGATAAACCACGCGCACGTTCGCATTCGTGTGCTCATGCACGTTCTCGCCCCACACCACGACTCGCAGCGGATTCGCGCTCATGCCGGCCAACTTGGCGTGACCGCGGACGCTCTCCAAGCGAATTGCCCCGGCCTGGTCCGACAAAAAATTCGCGTTTCGACCTTTGCCGCCAACCTTCCCGTTGCGCCTCCGGCTCGAATGCAACCCCTTTTCCCACTCCGCGCCGCCGAATCGCCCGCGCTCCTCACCGACCTCTACGAGCTGACGATGGCCTGCGGCTATTGGAAAATCGGCCTCGCCGCCCACGAGGCCGTGTTTCACGTCACCTTTCGCACACCTCCCTTCCACGGCGCGTGGGTCGTCGCCGCCGGGCTCGCCGACGCCATCGAATTTCTCGCCGCGTTCCGGTTCGGCCCCGGCGACCTCGCCTACCTTTCCGACCTTCGCGACCGCGAAAACCATCCGCTCCTCGACCGCGGTTTCATCGAACACCTCCGCCGGCTCGAATTCGCCTGCGATGTCGACGCCGTGCCCGAAGGCACGCTCGTATTTCCCCATGAACCGCTTCTCCGCGTCCGCGGCCCGCTCGACCAGGCCCAGATCGTCGAGACGCTGCTCCTCAACACGCTCAATTTCCAATCGCTCATCGCCACCAAGGCCGCGCGCATCTGCCTCGCCGCGCAGGGCGATCCCGTCATCGAATTCGGCCTCCGCCGCGCCCAGGGCGCCGACGGCGGCATCGCCGCCAGTCGCGCGGCGTTCGTCGGCGGCTGCGACTCGACCTCGAACGTCCTCGCCGGAAAACGCTTCGGCATTCCCGTGAAAGGCACGCACGCGCACTCGTGGGTCATGGCGTTCCCCGATGAGCCCGCCGCCTTCCGCGCCTACGCCGCCGCGATGCCCGGCAACTGCATCCTGCTCGTCGACACCTACGACACGCTCGCTGGCGTGCATGAGGCGATCCGCATCGGCCGCGACCTCCGCGCCCACGGTCACGAGCTCGCCGGCATCCGGCTCGATTCCGGCGACCTCGCTTACCTCAGCATCGAGGCCCGCCGCATCCTCGACGACGCCGGCTTTTCCCAAACCGCCATCCTCGCCTCCAACGATCTCGACGAACACGTGATCGCCAGCCTCAAGCAGCAGGGCGCGAAAATTTCGATCTGGGGCGTCGGCACCCGCCTCGTCACCGGCCACGACCAGCCCGCGCTCGGCGGCGTCTACAAGCTCACCGCCCTGCGCGCGCCGGGCGCCGCCGACTGGGACTACAAGCTCAAGCTTTCCGAGCAGTTCGCCAAGATTTCGATCCCCGGCGTGCTCAACGTCCGCCGCTTCACCCGCGACGATCGCTTCGTCGGCGACATGATCTTCAACGAAGCCGCTCCGCCCGATCCCGCCGCGCCGCGCGTGCTCTGCGATCCCGCCAGCGACCTTCGTCACAAAACCATTACCGACGACGCAAAATCCACCGACCTCCTCGTGCCCATTTTCCGCGGCGGCCGCCGGGTCTACGATCCGCCTCCGCTCGCCGCCAGCCGCGAGCGCACCTTCGCGCAACTCCGTGCGCTCCACCCCGGACACAAGCGACTCCTCAACCCCCACGACTATCCCGCCGGCCTCGAACCCGGCCTGCACGCCCTCCGCGCCGCCCTCGTCACCCGCCTGCGCCAATAGCCACCGCGCCTTTTTTGGAGTGCGCCAGTCCTCTGGCGCTTTGGATCGAACGCGGCCGAAGACCGCAGCGCGCAAACCAGCATTGGCAACCGCGCAAAATTCCTGCAAATCCTCCGGCGGTGAGCGACCCCGTCGAATACCCCGCGACCAACCGCCTGCGCGAGCTCGCCGTTGGCGATCGCCCGCAGGAGCGCCTCGAGCGCACCGGCGCCGGCAGCCTCAGCGACACCGAGCTCCTCGCGATGCTCCTGCGCAGCGGCACGCGCGGCCAGGATGTCCTCACGCTCGCCACCCGCCTGATCGGCGAAGCCGGCTCGCTCGCCGGCCTGATCGGCTGGACCGCACCCGACTTTCGCCGGCTCAAGGGCATCGGCCGCGTGAAGTCCCTCCAGCTCCTCACCGTGATGGAAGTCGCGCGCCGCGTCCTCGGCCAGCAGGCCGGCGACATGCCCGTGCTCAATCGCGCCGACCTCGTCGCCGCGCATCTCCAGTCCGTCGCGCACGGCCTGTCCGTCGAAAAATTCTGGGTCCTGTGCCTGAACCGCAAGAACCGCCTCCTGCGCCGCGTCGAGGTGAGCTCCGGCACCGCCACCGCCGCGCTCGCCCATCCGCGCGAGGTTTATCGCGAGGCGATCCGCGAATCCGCCGCCGCCGTCGTCTGTGCGCACAACCACCCGAGCGGCGATCCCGCACCCAGCACCGCCGACATCAACCTCACCCGCCAGCTTCGCGACGCCGCCAAGGCCGTCGACATCGCGCTGCTCGACCACGTCATCGTCGGCCGCTCCACCGCCGACCCCGCCGGCCGCGGCTATTACAGCTTCCGCGAAGCCGGCGTGCTGTAGCCGCCGCCGCAGCCCCCATCATGCGGAGCGGGCGCGGCGAAAACCGGGAGCCACGCTGCACCCGTAGCGGCAGGCCTCTGTGCCTGCCGGTCTTGGGGCGCCTTTGTCGGCAGGCAGGGACGCCTGCCGCTACCAAACCAGCTACGCCGAGTTCACAATCCGCCGCGCGATCTCCCCGTGCTGCTCCAGCAGCGCGGGCAACTCCATCCCGACCAGCCTTCCTTCCCGCACGCGCACCTTTCCATTCACGACCAGCGTCTCGACCTGCCGCGGGAAACACAGCAACAGCCCGTCCACCGGATTCTCCGCTCCCGAGCTGAATAGATCGCCCGCCGGAAAAACCGCCACGTCGGCACACCGGCCCGGCTCGAGCGCGCCGAGGTCGTCACGCCCGAGCACCTGCGCCCCGCCGAGCGTCGCGAGCGTCAACGCCTCGTCCACCGTCATCGCCCCGGCGCCGAGCGCCACGCGGGTGAGCAGCAGGGCCTGGCGTACTTCATTCAGCATGTGACCCGAATCGTTCGACGCGCTGCCATCGACGCCGAGCCCGACCTTCGCGCCCGCATTCCGCAAATCGCGCACGCGGCACACGCCCGAGCCCAGCCGCATGTTCGAACACGGACAGTGCGCCACGCCCATCCGGTGCCGCCCCAGATGGGTCACTTCCTCGTCGTTGAAATGAATCCCGTGCGCGAACCACACCCGCTCGCCCGCCCAGCCGATTTTCTCCAAAAACGTCAGCGGCCGCTCGCCATATTTTTCCGTCGCGAGATCGTTCTCCGCCACGGTTTCCGCGCAGTGTGTGTGCAGGTGCAACCCATGCCGCCGCGCGATCGCCGCGCTTTCGCGGTAAAGATCGACCGACGCCGACGTCATCGCGCACGGCGCCAGCACCAGCCGCGTCATCGCGCCCCGCCGCGCATCGTGATATTTCGCCGCCAGCCGTTCCGAGTCCTCCAAAATCACCCCGAGCGGCTGCACCGCCCAGTCCGGAACCAGTTCCGAGCCCGTGTCCATGCTCCCGCGCGCGCCGTGAAACCGCATGCCCAGCTCCGCCGCCGCCGCGAACTGTGCATCGATCAGGTCCGACGATCCGCGCGGAAAGATATAGTGATGGTCCGACGTCGTCGTGCAGCCCGTCAGCATCAGCTCCGCCATCGCCACGAGCGTCGCCGTGTGCAGGTCCTCCGCCGTCAGCGTCCGCCACAACGGCATCAGCCCCGCCAGCCATGGCAGCAGCGGCAGGTTCGCGACCGGCGTGTAGGCGCGCGCCAGGTTTTGATACATGTGATGATGCGTGTTCACCAGTCCCGGCAGGACGATCCCGCCCCGCGCATCGACCACCTCCGCACCGGCGATCACCGGCGTCGCGCCGGCGCCCAATCGCTCGATGATGCCGTCGCGCGCGACGATCCAGCCGCCGCGCAGGACGCGTCGCGCCGCGTCCATCGTCACGAGATGTCCGCAGTTCCTGATGACCAGCACCCCGTTCACTCCCGCGTCCTCCGCGCCACTTTCCGCTTCAACTCCTCCCGCTCGCCCGCCGACAAAAACGCCGTCGCCAGCGCATTCTCCTGCGCCCGCCGCGCCAGTTCGGGCGTAATTCCCGCCTCGGGCGCCGCCACGTTGAACTCGTAGGGCAGGTCGATCCCGCTGATCACGGGATCATCCGTGTTGATCGACGCCCGCAATCCGCCCTCGAGAAAACTCCGCAGCGGATGCTCCGCCAGGCTGGGCACCACGCCGGTCTGAATGTTGCTCGTCAGATTCACTTCCAATCCGATCCCGCGCTCACGAATCGTTTCGAGCAGCGCCGGATCCTCCGCCGCGCGAATGCCGTGCCCGATCCGCGTCGCACCCAGGTGCTCGATCGCGTAGCGCACGTTGTGCGCACCCGCGGCCTCGCCCGCATGGACCGTGACCTGCCAGCCCGCGTCGCGTCCGCGCCGGAAGTGCTCGCAAAAATGCTCGCCCGGCCAGTTCGGTTCGTCACCGGCGAGGTCCAGCGCGCGGATCGCGTCGCGATGTTCCAGCAGCGCTTCGAGCTCATCGCCGCACGACGCCGGCCCGAACGTCCGGCTCATGATTCCGATCAGCCGGGTCATCACGCCAAAATCCCGCTCGCCCGCCCGCGCACCGTCGATCACCGCTTCCACGACC
The DNA here is from genome assembly GCA_035549975.1 of Opitutus sp. Taxonomy (GTDB): domain Bacteria; phylum Verrucomicrobiota; class Verrucomicrobiia; order Opitutales; family Opitutaceae; genus Opitutus. The sequence goes on along the minus strand of DASZPP010000386.1, from coordinate 12,307 downwards.
TCGCTCGCCCGCAAGCCGTGCGGCCGCGCCATGAACCCCGGGCTGAACCGCAGCTCGAGATAATCGATCCCCTCGCCCGCCGCATCGCGCACGCACTCGTAGGCCGCCCGCCGGCACGCCGCATTGTCGGCCAGCACGTGGATCATCCAGCCGAGCCGGTTGAGAAAATCCACCAACGTCGGCAGCGCGCCGTCGATCACGACATGCGGCCGCAGTTCCGCGACGGTCTTTCCCGGCAGCGTGAGGCCGCGCTCCGCCGCGAGTTCCAGCATCAGCTCGAGGCGGATGCTGCCCTCGAGGTGCCGGTGGAGTTCGATCAGCGGCAGCGAACGGTCAATCATGGGCTTCATTCGGTTTGCCCCAGCGATGCGCCGCCAGCAGCAGCAGCGCGAACAACCCGTAGCCCGCCGCCCAGGGCCACGCCGGAAACAACGCCGCCCACCCGCCCGCGCCCGCCGCGGGAGCGAGCCGGCTCGCCGCCGGCCCGCCCCCGACCAGCGCATCGAGCAGCGGCACATTGATCACCGTGTCCGTCTCCGTGAATTTCCACGCGTGCATCAGTCCGAGCAGCGCCAGCCCCGCCGCGATCCCGCACCAGAGCGCCGCCCGCGCGAACCGCCGCTCCACGATGTAATACGTCGTCGCCGACCAGATGATCGCGCAGTAGATGAACCCCTGCTCCAGCGCGAACGCCCCCTCGATCCAGAATCCTTCCGCGCGAAACTTCTCCAGCAGCTCCGCCGAAAACGCCGTCCCGCCCGTCACGCCGTAGCCGGCCGCGTGCAGCGCGTTTTTCGCCACCAGCGCCGCCCACGCCGCGATCGCCGGCATCAGCCCGACCACCACCGACACGATGTGCTTCGGCGGCGATACTTCGAACGCCTGCACCGCGATCACGATGCCGACCCAGATGATGATCGCGATCCCCGCGTCCGCCGGTACCGCCCACGCCACGAGGCTCGCCCCGCCCGTGAGGCAAAGCACCGTCACGAACAACCCGTTCAGCGTGCTGTAGCCCGCGCGCGCGCCGACCGCCTTCCAGCCCGGATGCCCGATGTAGATCGACAGCGGAAACGCCGACCCGCAGCACGCCGCCGCGATCGACCCGAGCCCGTTGATCGTCATCGCCGGCCGCACCGGGTAGGCGTCGCCCGCCGCCTCCGCCGACTCGATGTTCTGCAGCGACGCCAGGGCACCGAGCAGGCCCGTCGGCAAAATCACCGACAAGCTGCCGAGCAAATGATGTCCCGTCAGCCCGCGCCACAGGTCGGCCACCGCCAGATGCGGCAGCGCGAGCCCGAGGTGCGCGCCCGGATGTTCGCCGACCGGTGCCAGCCCGATCAGCCACGACAGACCCGTGCCCACCACCACCGCGAGCGCGATGCCCGGCAGGCCGCGCCCGATTTTTATTTTTCCAAAATACAGCACGAACATCACGCCGAGCGTCGCGATCCCCACGATCGGCTTGGCAAACGACTCCACCAAAAAACCCAGCGACAGCAGCGCCAGGCCGATTCCGCCCAGCGTCGCGATCATCGATTCCTTCGGCGTCAGCCGCCGGATCCGCTCCGCCACCAGCGACCCCGCCAGCTCGATCGCGCCGCACGCGCAACACGCGACAAGCCCCGCCTGCCACGCCACGCGGTTCGGATCCGCCGCGCCCATCGCGACCGCCGCGTCCTTCGCCGGCTTCATCACGAGGAACACATACGCGATCATGATCGGCGTGTTGATCCCATAGGGCAGCGCACACACGTCGTTGCGCCCCGTTTCGCGCGCCAGTTTCAGCGCCGCCCGCGCATAGAGGAGATTTCCCACGAGGAACGACACGGCGATCCCCGGCAAAATCGTGCCGTAGATCAGGTCGTCGCCGAAACCCAGCACGCCCCGGCAGAGCCCGATGATGATCAGGATCTGGACAACGTTATCCAGCCCGAGGCCCAAAAATCCGTCGATATCGCCTTTGACGAACGGCTTCATTTCACCGGTCGGTTTCCCGGTAGGGACGCCTCTCCGAGGCGTCCGCGTCTGTGGGTTCCGGTTCGCCATCCCGGACGGCTCGGAGAGCCGTCCCTACCCATTGCTTTTCCCGCCCGCTCGGCCGATGTCCGCCGGGCGTCGCTGCCTTGGTCCGAATCTGTGTTCATCCGTGTGATCCGTGGCCCCGGTCGTCACAGGCTCCGCACGAGATGCATGGCAAAAAACGCCGCCTGCCGCGCCGCGATCTGCCCGAGCCGCTTGTAATCCTCGCCCGGGCTCGGCTGCGCGCGGTTGCTCCCGCCGCGGATCACCAGGTGCGGCACGCCGAGCTCGTGGCAAACCTGCCCGACCGCCGAACCTTCCATCTCGACGAGATCGCATTTCAGCTTCGCCCGGATGTCCGCGACTTTCGCCGCCGTCATCCCGAACACGTCGCCCGAGCAGATCAACCCCGCGCGGACCGCCGGCCGATACGTCGCGCCGTTCGCCGTCACGATCTTCGGCTCGTGCGTCTTCGCCGCCGCCAGCGCCGCTTTCAACAACCCGCGATCCGCATCGAACCGGTAATGCGTCGGCCGGCCCGCGGCCGGCCCGATGATTTTCCGGTAGAGCATGCCGTCTTCCTGCCAGCTTCCCGCATCGTGATGAAACGTCCGCCGGCCGATGATGACGTCGCCCGTCCGCAATTCCGGATTCAGCCGCGCCGCGCTCCCCGTGTAGATCAGCCGTCCCGGCTTGAAATGCTCAATGAACAGCGTCGCGATCATCGCGGCGTTTGTTTTTCCCACGCCGGTGATCGCGAGCACGACCTCCGCCCCGCCGAGCCGGCCCTCGTGAAAGGGAAAATTCCGCAGCTTCCCGCTGCGCCGCCGCTCGAGCGCGGCCACGATCGGTTTGATCTCCCACGGCACGGCGCCGAGGAGCAGGGTTGGTCGGTGAAGCATTGCGTGCGCCGGATTCAGCACGTCGCATACCGGCAAGTTTTTGAAGATGCCACTCCAAACCGGCCGAATTTCAATTACGTTCCCGACCCCGGCATTTCCTTCCCGCCGCTGCTCATGAACGCGCTTGTCCTCGTCGACCTCCAAAATGATTTCCTTCCCACGGGCGCCCTGCCCGTGCCCGACGGCGACGCCGTGATTCCCCTGGCGAACCGCCTCTCGGCCAGCGGGGCGTTCGACCTCGTCGTCGCGACGCAGGACTGGCACCCGGCCGGGCACGGCAGCTTCGCCGCCAATCATCCGGGGAAAAAGCCCGGCGACCTCGTCGACCTCGACGGCATCGAGCAGCTCCTCTGGCCCGTCCACTGCGTGCAGGGCACCCCGGGCGCCGACTTCGCGCCCGCTTTCAATCGCGACCGCGTCGAACGCGTCTTCCCCAAGGGCACCGACCCGCGGATCGACAGCTACAGCGCGCTCTTCGACAACGCCCATCGCAAGAGCACCGGCCTCGGCGAATTTCTTCGCGCGCGCGGCGTCACGCACGTTTTCGTCCTCGGGCTCGCCACCGATTATTGCGTCAAGTTCACCGCGCTCGACGCGCTGCAGGCCGGCTTCCGCGTGACCCTGATCGCCGACGGCTGCCGCGCCGTGAACGTCCAGCCCGGCGACGACCGCCGCGCCCTCGACGCGATGCGCAACGCCGGCGCCACGATCACGACCGCCGACCGGGTGCTCTGACCGCGCCGGCAACTCCAGGGCGCGCTGAACCGCATTCGCCGCGGCCTTGGCAGCGGCAGGTCTCCGCTCCCGCCGAGGTTCAGCTCCCGAAGGCCGGCAGGCACGGAGGCCCGCCGCTACGCGTCCGAATCGGCGCCAGTTTCTTGAAACGGCTCTACATCTCCACCTCGATCGAATCCCCGGTCACGAACACCGGGTAACTCCGCACGTCCTCCGTCGCCGGCAGGCACAGCACCTTGCCGCACGTGAGGTCGAACTCCGCGCCGTGCCACGGACAGGTCAGCGTCGTGCCTTCGACCGTCCCTTCCGCCAGCGGCGCACCGTCGTGCGGGCAGGCATCGTCGATCGCGAAGATCCGCCCGCCCGCATTGAACACCGCGATTCGCCTGTCGCCGACGGCAAACGCCTTCCCCGTTCCCGGCGGAACATCGGCGAGCTTGGCAATGGCGACGCGCTGGGGCATGACTGCAAAAATCCGTTACACTATAACCGGATAATCCTTTTCGTCCTCCGTGCCGAATCGAAAGTGGTGGTAGGACCTGGATTCGAACCAGGGAAGGCGTAAGCCAGCAGATTTACAGTCTGCCCTCGTTGGCCACTTGAGTATCCTACCACGCGGGGAGCGCGGAAGTTCTCGGCTCGGCGCGCCGTCCGCAAGGCTTTTTTCAGCGCGTTCTTGCCACCTGCGCCGCAACGTTTTGTCTGGGTCTTTCTCATGCTCGAAGCATTGCGCGACCATCTCGAGCAGTTCCTCGACCGCGGGCTGCTGGCCGTGGTCTTCGCGATCGCCGGCTTCCTGCTCGCGTTTTTCCTCGTCGCCCGGCTCATGAGCGAAAAACGCGCCCCGGCCAACACCTTTGCCTGGCTGCTCCTCATCGTCCTGCTCCCCTACGTCGGCGTGCCGCTGTTCCTCGTCTTCGGCGGGCGCAAGCTCCGCCGGATCGCCGAGCGCAAGTCGCGCGTCCTGCCGACGCTTCCTTCGCCGCCACCGAGCCCGTCCGCGCTCACGCCCGTCGCACACACCGTCATGGCCAGCGGCGCCGGCGCACCCGTCGCCGGCAATGCCTTGCGACTGCTGACGACCGGCGAGGACACCTATGCCGCGCTCGAGGACGCGATTCGCGAGGCGCGCCATTCCATTCACATCACGACGTTCATCCTCGGCCGCGACGACACCGGCCGGCGCATCGTGCGGCTGCTCGCCGCCCGCGCGCGCGCCGGCGTCAAGGTCCGCCTGCTCCTCGACTCGATCGGCTGCATGTTTCTCAGCCGCCGCTTCGTCGCGCCGATCACCAAGGCCGGCGGCAAGGTCGTCTGGTTCATGCCCGTGCTGCCGTTCACCTCGCGCGGCGGCGCGAACCTCCGGAATCACCGCAAAATCGCGATCTTCGATCACACGAAGGCGATCGTCGGCGGCCAGAACATCGCCCGCGAATACATCGGGCCGGCGCCCTATCGCCGCCGCTGGCGCGATTTCAGCGCGCAAATCGACGGGCCCGCCGCCGCGCTCCTCCACGAGATTTTCATCGCGGACTGGTGCTTCGCGAGCCGCGAATCCTCCGCGACGCTGCATGCGGAAATCGAGATCGACAACCTCGTCCGCTCGCGCGGCGACAGCGACCTGCAGGTCGTGGCCAGCGGGCCCGACGTTCCGGGCGACCCGCTCTACGAGGGGATTCTCGCGATGATTCAGGAGGCGAAGGAAAGCCTGTGGATCCTGACGCCCTATTTCCTGCCCGACGAGGTCCTCTTTCGCTCGCTCATGGTCAAGGCCCACGCGGGCTGCGCCGTCACGTTGATCCTCCCCGCGCGCTCGAACCACCCCGTCACCGATCTCGCCCGGCGGCATTACGTGCGCGAGTTGCAGCGGGCCGGGGCCCGCGTGTGGCTGTTCGAGCCCGGCATGATGCACAGCAAGGCGATGATCGTCGACGACCGCGTCGCGCTGTTCGGCTCGGCGAACTTCGACCAGCGCAGCCTCTTCGTGAACTTCGAGGTCGGCGTCCTCGTTCATTCCGCGCCCGACGTCCTCGCGATCAAGGCGTGGGCCGAGTCTTACCTCGCCTCCTGCCGCGAATACCGCCTGCGCGGTCCGCGCCGCCGCCGCGTCTTCGGCAATATCCTCGAGGACCTCAGCCGGCTGCTCGCGCCGCTGCTGTGAAGCAGCGGAGGCGCCCCACCTGCGTTCCGCCCAAAGCAGGCGGGAGACCCGCGCTACCGTCGCCGCGCCGCCTCCGCTGCAGATCGCACGCCCATCGCGCCCTGCGCCCGCTATAAACCAAATTCTGTTCCTGCCCGCTGGCGCTCGTAGCTGCGAACGCCAGCGAGCAGACGATCAGCCCAAACGGTGGAACCCAGGAAAAATCACCCTTGCGCCAGCTTGAACTCCACGGACTCGCGCAGCGCCTCCCAGCTCGCGTCGATGATGTTGTCGTTCACGCCGACGGTGCCCCAGATGCGTTCGCCATCGCCGCTTTCGATCAGCACCCGCGTCCGCGCGCCGCTGCCCTGGCTGCTTTCGAGGATGCGCACCTTGTAGTCGCGCAGCGACATCTCCCGCAACTGCGGGTAGGCCTTCTCCAGCGCCAGCCGGAGCGCCTTGTCGAGCGCGCCGATCGGGCCCGTCGCCTCCGCCACCGTGTGCATCGACTCGCCGTTCACGGTCAGCTTCACCGTCGCCTCCGACCACAACTGCCCTTCGTGCCGCTCGATGATCACGCGATAATTTTCGACGTCGAAAAACTTCCTCTGCTCGCCGAGATGTTTCGCCACCAGCAGCCGGAACGACGCGTCCGCCGCCTCGTATTCGTAGCCGCGAAACTCCCGCTCCTTCAGCTCCTCGATCAGCCCTTTCATCTTCGGATTCTTCTCGTCCAGCTCGATGCCGAGTTCCTTCGCCTTCAACGCGAGGCTGCTGCGCCCCGCCATGTCCGACACCAGCACGCGCGTGCGATTGCCCACCAGCGCCGGCTCGATGTGCTCGTAGCTCCGCGCGACCTTCTGGGCCGCGTTGGCGTGCAGGCCGCCCTTGTGCGCAAACGCCGACTGCCCCACGAACGGCGCCTTGGGATTCGGCCGCAAATTCGCCAGCTCGTCGAAGAACAGCGACAGGTCGCGCAGCTCCGCCAGGTTGCCCGCGCAATGCGCCGTCCGGCCCATCTTCAAGAACAGATTCGGCAGGATCGTCGTCAGGTTCGCGTTGCCCACGCGCTCGCCGTAGCCGTTGATCGTCCCCTGCACCAGCGTCGCGCCGGCAGCGATGCCGGCGAGCGACACCGCCACGCCCAGCCCGCTGTCGTTGTGGCAATGCACGCCCACCCGGTCGCCGCCGAAGCGCTTCACCGCCGCCGCCGTGATCCGCGCGACTTCCGGCACCAGCTTCCCGCCATTCGTCTCGCACAACGTCAGGTTGCTCGCGCCGCCCTTCGCCGCCGCCTCGAGCGTCCGCAACGCGTAGTCGGGGTTGTCGAGGTAGCCGTCGAAGAAATGCTCCGCGTCGTAGATCACCTCGCGGCCGTTCGCGACGAGGTAGCGCACGCTGTCCTCGATCATCGTCAGGTTTTCCTCCGGCGTCGTCCGCAGGATTTCGTTGACGTGCAGCAGCCACGTCTTGCCGACGATCGTCAGCACCGGCATCTCGCTCTCGAGCAGCGTCCGCAACTGCGCATCCTCCTCCGGCTTCGCGCCGGCGCGCCGCGTCGCCCCGAACGCCGCCAGCTTCGCGTGCGCGAGCTTGAGCTTCTTCGCCTCCGCGAAAAACGAGATGTCCCGCGGGTTCGAGCCCGGGAAACCACCCTCGATGTAGTCGACGCCGAACTGGTCGAGGCGCTCCGCGATCAGCAGCTTGTCGGCCACGGAAAAGCTGATGCCCTCGCCCTGCGTTCCATCGCGGAGGGTGGTGTCGTAGATTTTGACGGCGTTGTTGCTCATGGTGAAAAACGAAAAACCCCGGGCGGTCGGCCCGGGGTGTGGTGCAAGGTGTCCTGGAATTCAGTTCACTCGCTGCGTCCACGCCCGGGCCGGCGTCCAATAATAATGGCGCCAATCGAAATGATCCCAGTGTAAAGTGTGGCCATCGCGAGAAGAATTGCAGCCGGCAAGCTGGCACGGCGCCGGTGCGTGTCCATCCTTTTTTCAACCCGGCCGCGACGCCGCGGGCGGTTTCGCCGGCCACCCGAATACCGCCCGTCCGCTTTCCGTTTTCTTGCGTGAACTCCCGCGCATTAACTCTCACGTTGGCGGCATGCCCCTCCGTCGCCTGCTGTTTTTGTTGCTGCTCCTTCCGTCCCTCGTCCTCGCCGCCGCGGACTCCGGCCTGGAGCGCCGCCCCGACGGCGTCACTTTGCCCGTCGACGACGGCTGGCTTTTCGTCCAGGTGCGCGCGCCGGACATTTTCCGCGTCGCCTACGCCAGGGACCGCCGGTTCTTCGATCGCAAGAGTTTCATCGTCGAGACTTCGTCTCCCGCTCCCTCGTCGTGGCTGCTCGAAACCGACGCCGGCCACGCCACGCTCAAGACCGCGCAGGCCCAGGCGAGGATCGACCTCCGCGACGGCGCCGTCACCTTCCTCGATTCCTCCGGGCAGGTGATTCTCGCCGAGCGTTCCGGCGGCCGCAGCCTGACGCCGACGACGCTCGAAGGCGAAAAAACTTTTCACCTCCGCCAGCAGTGGGAAGCCAACGCCGACGAGTCGCTCGCCGGCCTCGGCCAGCTCCAGCTCGGCGTCGTCGACCTGAAGGGCTACGATCTCGATCTCTGGCAGCGCAACACGAATGTCGTGGTCCCGTTTTTCGTTTCGAGCCGCGGCTACGGCATTCTCTGGGACAATCCCTCCTTCACGCGTTTCGGCGACCTGCGGCCGTTCGCGCCGATTCCCGCCGGCAGCCTGCGCACCGCCGACGGCCAGCCCGGCGGACTCACGCGTGAAACATTTTCCACCGATTCGACGGCGCCGTCGGCGCAAACGACCACGAGCGATCTCACCGCCGACCACGCCTGGGTCGAACACAAGATCGGCCCCACCTGGCGCTGGATCGGCGCCCTCGTGCCGCCAGCGACGGGCGACTACCAATTCCGCACCTATTCGAACGGCACGATCAAGGTCTGGCTCGACGGCCGGCCCGTCATCGATCACTGGCGCCAGCACTGGCTGACCGAATACGACCAGGTGAAACTCCACCTCGAGGCCGGCCGCTCCTACGCGTTCCAGGTCGAAGCCGGCGGCGAGGAATTTTCCACGATGCATCTTCTCTGGAAAACGCCGGCGCCCGCCGCCGATGCCACCACTTCGCTCTGGTCCGAGATCGGCGACGGCGTCGACTACTACTTCGTTTACGGCCCGTCGCTCGACCACGTGATCGCCGGCTACCGTCACCTCACGGGCGCCGCCACGATGCTCCCGCAATGGGCGTTCGGCCTGTGGCAATCGCGCCAGCGCTACGAGACCGCGCAGCAATCGATCGACGTCGTGAAGGAATTTCGCCGCCGCGGCATCCCCTTCGACAACATCGTCCAGGACTGGCGCTACTGGCCGCTCGACGCGTGGGGCTCGCACCACTTCGACGCTGCGCGCTTCCCCGATCCCGACGCCTGGATCAAGGAACTCCACGAGCTTCACGCCCACCTGATGATTTCCGTCTGGGGCAAGTTCTACCCCGGCACCGCGAACTTCGACGCGATGCAGCGCGCCGGCTATCTCTACCAGCCGTCCCTCAAGCTCGGCCTCAAGGACTGGCTCGATTTCAACTACACCTTCTACGACGCCTTCAATCCCGGCGCCCGCAAACTCTTCTGGTCGCAGGTCGACACCGCCCTCTTCCGCCGCGGCATCGACGCCTGGTGGATGGACGCCACCGAGCCCGACGTCGTGCAACCCTCCCCGCCAACGCTCGCATCCACCAAGGAGCTGATCGGTGACACCGCGCTCGGCCCTGCCGCAAAAGTCCTCAACGCCTATCCGCTCTTCAACAGCCGCGCCGTTTACGAGGGCCAGCGCTCGTCCGCGCCCGACCAGCGCGTGTTCATCCTCACCCGCTCCGGTTTCGCCGGCATCCAGCGCTACGCCACGGTCACGTGGTCCGGCGACACGACCTCGACCTGGACCGGGCTCGCGAAACAAATCTCCGCCGGCCTCGGCTACAGCATCTCGGGCACGCCGTATTGGACGATGGACATCGGCGGCTACACGATGGACGCGCGGTTCGGCGATCCGCACCAGACGCCCGAAGCGCAGGACGAATGGCGCGAGTTGAACGCCCGCTGGTTCGAGTTCGGCACCTTCTGTCCGCTCACCCGGCTCCACGGCGAACTGCAGCCCCGCGAGCCATGGACCTTCGGCGCGGATGACGGCCCCGCCTATCGGGCCATCGTGAAATTCGACGAACTCCGCTATCGCCTCCTGCCCTACATCTATTCGCTCGACGGAGCCGTGAATCGCCACGGCGGCACGATGATGCGCCCGCTCCTCATGGATTTTCCCGCCGACGCCACCGCCCGTGCCCTGACCGACGAATATCTCTTCGGCCCCGCGCTGCTCGTCGCGCCCGTCACCCACTACCACGCCCGCAGCCGCGCCGTCTACTTGCCGGCGACGCGCGGCGGCTGGTTCAACTTCTGGAACGGCGCCGCCGTCGCCGGCGGCCAGTCGATCGGCGCCGCCGCGCCCTGCGACGAAATCCCCGTCTTCGTCCGCGCCGGCGCGATCCTGCCCTTCGGCCCCCGGCTCCAATACGTCGGGGAAAAGCCGGCCGACCCGATCACGCTGTATGTTTACGCCGGCGCGGATGGATCCTTCACGCTCTACGAGGACGACGGCACGACCTACGGCTACGAACGGGGTGAGTTCACCGAAATCCCGCTGCACTGGAACAACGACGCCCGCACGCTCACGATCGGCGCGCGCGCCGGAAAATATCCTGGGATGATCGATGAACGGACGTTCAACATCGTCGTCGTTTCGCCGCGCTCGCCGGTCGCAGCCGGCGCCGCTTCACCGGCGCAAAAAATCATCCGCTACCGCGGCGCTGCCGCCGAAGTGCGATTCGAGTAGCCCCGGCTCGCAGCGGCAGGCCCCCGAACCCGCCGAGTTCCGAATTTCCGGGTCGCCGGCCCGGAAATCCACCGCCAAGATTCATTCCGCGCCACAGCGGACCAAATAAATCAGTGGTCGCATGTCAGTCCGCTTGCGCCCGCGGACTCAGGGTCGACAGCACGCCGGCACGCCCCGCAGACGAGATGAGCCACGACCCTCGATGACGCACCGCGTGCGCCGGATGGTCAGGCATTACTTCTCTTCCGGAGCCGCTTGCGCCATCTCTCTGATCGACGCCCAACCCGTAGGGCTGGATGCTGACCTGACGTAGACAACCATCGCCCTTCCTCGGGACACGATCGACGGTCGCCCGTCCTTGAAGGTCACTCTAATCGTGAAAATGCTGGTCTCCACCGCCGTGTCTCCGTGAAACAGGGTGCTCTCGACCTTGTTCCCGATAAACTCCATTTTGGAATTCTTGAATGTCTCACGAAGGCCCTTGATCAAATTTTCTCTGCCAAGCACGACATTCGAGCCTCCGAAATATTTCACAATAGCCGGATCATGTAGCGCTGCTATCGCGTCAACGTCACCTCGCGCGAATGCATTTCTGAGCGCAGCTGTCGTCTTGAGCAGCGAGGCTCGATCTTCCGCTGTTTCGCCGTAGCCGACAAGGGCCGACACAAGCGACAGCACTATCCATACGAGTATTTTCATATTACGAGTCCATTGGTTAGCGTCGCCGAAAGAGTCTGCCGCACGTCGAAGATGAGAGGACATGAGGTGGTCGAGCGCTGCGGCACGAGGCGTGACAAGCGTGGTCGTTGGCTCTCATTCCTACTGGTTCGGCATTTTCATGCGTAGCGCAGGTCCGCAACGCTTCGAGCAGCAGCAAAAAGCTGCGTCCAATCGGAGATCACGCCATCCAGCCTCGGCGCCTTCCGCGAGATGCTCATAATTTGATTGGCGACTTCCAACACGGTCACAGGTCTCGGTTCTGACCACGTATAAAAGCGCTGTCCCGGAAGCTTCTGAATCTCAGCAATCGATCCTTCCTCAAAGACAATCGCATCTCCAACGGCCCACTTTGCGCCATCAAAATCGCTGTGCCCGAGTATCTCCCCGAGCCACTCCTCGTTTCGAACCGCGAAGACACGCCCAGCGCTCTTCGAAATTACAAGCGGCATACGCGTCCCATTTTTTTGCCGTTACAGGTCAGCCACGAGGCTGCGAGGAATCAAAGCGCGTTCGCCGGCGGGACGGGCGGCCGACCAACGAGGCGCCAGCCTCGTTGGCTGTAGCGTCTTCCATGAGAAGGCGTGTCGAGGATATTGTATAAAAAGGTTCACCTTTTTGGCGGAGTCGGGTTGGGGCACGGCGCTTTTCCGATCGGTCGGGCTTCCATACGCACTCGGGGTGGCGGCGTCAATCGGGCCGCGCGGTGCAGGGAGGAATCCAAGGTGCTGCGGAAAAGGGTGGCCCTGCTTACTGGTTAACGCGTTGAGCGGTGAAGCCCACGCTGGCGCTAGATCGCAGTGGCCAAAGGACGGGACCTGGGTGGAAAAATGGTTTGTGGCGGGAGGGTGGCGGGAGGGTTCCCCGCTCCCCGGGGAGCGGG
>DASZPP010000385.1:0-1542 GCA_035549975.1 Opitutus sp. | reverse complement strand
GCGAGCAGCGCGTCGAGCGTCGACTCGGCCACGGCGCCGAATTTTTCGGCAAACGCCCGCGCCTTCTCCGGCGCCCGGGTGCAGACCGCGACGAGCCGCGCGCCGGGCGTGGCCGCGATCGCCGTCGCGTGAAACGCCGCGATGCTGCCCGTCCCGGCAATCGCGAAGCCGATCGACTGCGCGGCCTCGTTCATGCCGGCAGCGCAAGCAGCGCTTGCAGATTGCGGAGACACGTCCGGCTCGCCTCGAGGCCGCCCTTCGAAAACGCGTCGCCCGCCGGCAAGTGGAGACTTTTTTCGTCGAGCTGCTCGGTGCGCCAGTGCGTCTCGACCGAAAGCATGCCCCGATAGCCGCTGCGCCGGATCGCCGCGAGGTGCCCGCGCCAGCCGACGTCGCCCAGCCCGACCGGCATCGCCATGGCGAGCGCCCCGCCGGGGGCCGCCGGGCTGCGCACGGCATCCTTGAGATGAAGGTGAAAAACGTGCGCCGCGAGCGCGGCGAATGCACCGGGCGCCTCCGACGGCGCGTGCGGCAGATAAAGCACGTTGCACGGATCCCACACGATGCCGAAACGCGGATCCGGCAATCGCGCAAAGAGCGCAGCCAGTTCCCGGGAGGTCGCGACGGCGCACGAGTGTTCGTTTTCCACGCCGACGCGGACGCGGGCCCCGGCGGCGATCTCCCTCAGCCGTTCGAGCTGCGCGGCGATCCGCGCGATCCGCCCGCCGCGCTCGTCGCCCGGCTGCCGCAGAAACGTGAACACGCGCACGAGATCGCAGTTCAGTTCGCGGGCAACCTCGACGCTGCGCTTGAAAATGTCCACGTGCGCCTCGACCGCGGCCGCGTCGTCGAGTTCGCATTTGAACACCGGCGAGGCGCAGCCGAGAATTTTCCAACCCTCGGCGTCGGCGGTCCGCCGGATCGATGCGATGTCAGCCGGCGTGAGGTCCTTGAACGCGCGGCCAAACATGCTCCGCAGTTCGATGCCCTTCAGCCCGAACTCGTGCGTGAACCGGACTATCTCGGGCAAGTCCTGCGAAATCTCGTCCGAGATGATCGTGACGGAGCCGGGAAAATTCATCGTCACCGCGCGGCCTCTCCCGCGCCAGGTCCCGCCGCCCAGTGAATTCCGTTGAGCAACAATCGATCGAACGCCGGCTTGCCAAAATCCTCCGGGCTTCCGAGCGAGGTAAAGAACGTCCGGCCGCCGTCCGCCCGCGTGAACGTCCACGCCGCCGGCTCCGCCGATTCGCCGGGAATCGCCGCCTGCAGCACGGCCTCCGCGCCGGGCCGCAGCGGGCTGACCTTGTAGAGCGTGCTGCTCGTCTGGAACGGCAGGTCGACGCCGTCGAGCAGCGGCGAGCCGGGCTCGCTCGCCGTGACGGTCGAGACGGCGCCGATGCGATAATGATTGTGATAGTTTCCGCCGATCACCTGCGCGTCCCACTCGGGCCACTCCTCGTCGCCGGCGGGCGCCGTGCCTTTCATCAGTTTGAACGCGTGACAGGCTGTGCGAATCCCGACGACCGGCCGGCCCGCCTG
>DASZPP010000384.1:0-12225 GCA_035549975.1 Opitutus sp. | reverse complement strand
TGACGTCGGCGCCCATTTTGGAGAGGGCATGGATGTTGGAGCGCGCGACGCGGCTGAAGAGGATGTCGCCGAGAATCACGACCTTTTTTCCGCGAAGCGTGCCGAGGTGCTCCTTCATCGTGAAGGTGTCGAGCAGGCCCTGGGTCGGGTGCTCGTGCGCGCCGTCGCCGGCGTTGACGACGGGGATGTCGAGGATGCGCGAGAGATAGAGCGGCGAGCCGGCGGCGGCGTGGCGGATCACGATCATGTCGGCATGCAGCGCCTGGATGTTCTCGGCGGTGTCGCGGAGCGTCTCGCCCTTGGTGGTGCTGGAGCTGGCGGCGTCGAAGGAGATCACGTCGGCGCTGAGGCGCTTCGCGGCCATGTCGAAGGCCATGCGCGTGCGCGTGCTCGGCTCGAGGAAGAGGTTGACGATGGTCTTGCCGCGGAGGGCGGGGACTTTTTTCACGCTGCGCGTGAGGGTGCGCTTGAAGGCGCCGGCGGTCGCGTGGATCTGCTCGATTTCCGCGAGGGAAAGTTCCTCGATCGTGAGGAGATGGCGGCGGGTCCAGGGCATGGTAAAATTTACGATTTGCGATTTACGATGTCCGATTTCGGCGAGCCGGCGGGCGCGATTTGGATCAGGTCGTATGACGGCTCCTTGGGGTCGAGGCGGACGAGCACTTTCTCGGAGTCGGCGGCGGCGAGTTGAAGGCCGCAGTAATCGGGCGCGAAGGGCAGGCGGCGGCCGCCGCGGTCGACGAGGACGGCGAGCTCGACCTTGGTCGGGCGGCCGTGGTCGAAGAGCTCGTCGAGCGCGGCCTTGACGGTGCGGCCGGAAAAAAGGACGTCGTCGACGAGGATCACGATGGCGCCGTCGACATCGGCCGGAATGTGGGTGGGCGCGAATTCCTTCGGGATCGGGTGGCGCGCGATGTCGTCGCGGTGAAAGGAGATGTCGAGCACGCCGCACGCGGCGCGCAGGCGGGGGGCAAGCGGCGAGAGGCGAGCCGTGAGGCGGCGGGCGAGCTCGATGCCCCCGTTGGCGATGCCGAGCAGCAGGAGGCTCGCAGGGCCGCGGTGGCGTTCGGAAATGGCGCCGGCCAGCCGCTCGATCGCAGCCCGAATCGCTTCCGAGTCGAAGGACTTCGCTGTGGGCACCGAGGCCGTTTGTGACGGCTCGGGCGCGGCGAGGAAAGGATTTTCTGAGCGACGCGTGAAATCGGCGGCGGCGTTCGCGTAAGCCTGAACGATGCAGTTGGCCCGATTACCCTTCAGGTTGCTCAAACCGAAACGTGAAACGGCAGGCAGCCCGCTTGCGGGCGTTTTTCAGAGCGCGAGGAAGCTCGCTGCCGACGGCCGACTGCATTGTTACGGCTAAGGGCCGGTGCCGCCGACGATCTTGGAGGTCACGTCGGCGCCGTTTTCCTCGAGGAGAGCGTGATTGGATTGCGCAGGAAGAACGTGTCCCTGCGAGTCGGTGCCGGCGGTGAACCGGAGCTGGGTGATGCCGGCCACCTGCACGGCGGCTCCGTTCGGCTGGGACAGATCGCCGCCGGTGATGCGCACGTCGCTGGCGGCGCCGAGGAGAAGGACGGGTGCGGCCGTGTCGTAGGCGGAGATGTTTCCGACGTAGACAGGGCCGGCGAATTGGACGCCGGGCGCGTAGATGCCGGTGAGGCCGGCATCGGACCAGCAGTGCGAGTCGGCGATCCGCACGCCGCCGAATTTGCCGTCGGCCGACGCGATCGCGATCGAGGCGATGTCCGCGAACGCGTCGTAGCTCGAAACGGGATGGCCGGTGAAGAGCGGGTTGCCGTTGTTCGCGGGATTGTTCGCATCGCTGACCGGCAGGAGAAAGTTGAATGCGCCGGTGGGATCAAAGGCGGTGAGCCGGCCGACGCTGAAGACGGAGACGTTCGTGGTTTCATCGGCGCCGGCGATGACGATATGCGCGTGGCCTTTCATGTAGGAGATGCCGGGCTGATTGTAGAGCGCCGGCGCCGCGGGGCCGGATGCGTCGTCGAGCGCGAGCGACAGCGTGCCGTGGCCGGTGAACTCGACCTGCACGATGTCGTCGTTGAGATCGATGTAGGAGAGTCGCGTGGCCTGGCCGGGATCGGCCGTGATCGAGGCGGCGGCGCCGGTGAGGAGGACCTGGTCGTAAATGTTTCCGTTGGGATGCTTGATGTCGTGCGGTTCGAGGGCGGTCGCGGCGCCGATGACTTTCTGGTCCGTCGTCACGCCGACAATCGCGGGCGAGCTGGTGACGCTCGCGTCGCCCGTGGCCGCGACGGTGTAGATGCCGGCGTCGGCGGACTGGAGGTTTGAAACGGTGAGCGATGCGCCGGTGGCGCCGGGGAGATCGTTGCCGTTGAGCTGCCATTGGTAGGTGACGGTCGCGGTGCTCGTGGCGGAGGCGCTGAGGGTGACGCTGCTCCCGGCGGCGACCGTCTGGCTGGCGGGCTGCGCGGTGAAAACGGGCGCGGAGAGGGCGCGGCCGGTGCGGCGGACGTTCTGGCGATATTGCGGCCACGGGCCGGCGGCGAAGCTGGTGCCGAGGTCGAAGGCGTAGAGTTTGCCGTCGTTGCTGCCGACGTAGAGCAGGTGGCCGGAGATGAGCGGGCTGGAGCGAATCCAGTTGGCGGTGTCCCAGACGCGGTTGAGCGTGCCGTCGGCGTTGATCGCGTAGAGACGATCGTCGTAGCAGCCGATGTAGACGACGCCGTTGGCGTCGACCGCGGGCGAGCTGGCGCGGACCTGGTCGCCGAGCGTGCAGCTCCAGCGCAGGGCGCCGGTGGCGGTGTTCACCGCGTAGAGTTTGGCATCGTAACCGGCATAGTAGGCCGTCGCGCCGTCGGCGCTGAGCGCGGGCGACGAGCTGGAGGCGAGCGGCGCGGCGGGGGCGAAGACCCAGCGCTGCGCGCCCGCGGGCGTGAGGCTGTAGAGTTTGCCGGAGCCGATGGCGCTGAAGTAGAGATTGCCGGCGGCGTCGATCGCGGCGACGGAATAGACGTCGTCGCCGGTTGCGGTGCCGAAGCGCCATTTCTGGCTGCCGTCGGACGGGTTCAATGCGTAGAGCGCGCCGCCCTCGACACCCTGGTAGATCGTGCCGTCGGGCGCGACGGATGGGCTGGCGTAGCTGAGCGGGCCGTTGACGTTGTGGCTCCACTTGGTCGAGCCGTCGGCGGGGTTGAGCGCGTAAAGGTAGCCGTCGCCGGCCTTCACGTAGATCGTGCCGTCGGCGGCGAGGGCGGGGCTGTTCGAGACGGGCGTGCTCGTGCCGAAGGCGTGCTTCCATTTCAACGTGCCGGATGGATTGAGCGCGTAGAGCGTGCCGTCGTTGGAGCCGATGCAGATCGTGCCGTCGGTCGTGATGAGCGGCGAACAGGTATCGATGAGGCCGTTGGTGGAATACGTCCAGAGCTGGGTGCCGTCGGTGTCGAAGGCGTAGAACACGCCGTCGGTGCCGCCGATGTAGACGTGCCCGTCGGCGCCGATCGCGGGAGAGCCGGTGATATTGCCGCCGGTGCGCGCCTGCCATTGCGAGTCCACCAACGTGAGGATGAACTCGCCGACCGAGGAGGAGACCTTCGCGTCGACCATGATCGAGTAGGTCGTGCCCGCGGTGGCATCGAAGCCGCAGAGCGCGCCCTGGGTTGCGTTGCCGATGTTGGTGGCGACGGCCTGGAGCGAGTCGAGGGAGCTGCCGGTGAAGACGCGGACGAGCGGATCGAAATCGGCCGTGACAACGGCGGCCTGGAAATGGCCCGAGTGCGGCGCGGTCCAACGATACCAGAGCGAGGTGCCGCCGAGATAGGGATCGATTCTCGGCTCGCCGGGTTCGCGCGTGCAGTGCGCGGTGGAACCGTCGGCGCGAACGCTCGCGTTCGTGGGCGTGCCGGTGAGGACCTGCGCGGCGGCGAACGCGTCGTTCGCGGGCGTCGTGCCGAGGTTGAGCAGGGTGAGGCCGGTGGCCTGCGCCTTGCCGTCGACAGCGATCTCGTAGGCGGTGCCGGCGACGGCGTTGAAGGTCACGCGGCTCGTGGTGCCGTCGGAGTCGTCGTTCGATGCGACCGGTTGCAACGTGGCGAGCGAGGCGCCGGTGTAGACGGCGAGCACGGTGTCGTAGTCGCTGCCGGTGGTGTCGACGCTGACGGCGCCGCTTGTCGGCGCGGTCCACTCCCACCAGAGCGAGGCGTTCGCGGTGCTGCCGGCATGCGCGGGTTCGCCGGGTTCGGCGGAAGCGCCGGCGTTGCTGGCGCGGATGGCGAGGTTCGGGACCGCGAAGCGCGGGCGGGTGGCGAAATCGTCGTTGAACGGGCGGTTCGTGGTCGCGGTGAGGGCGGCGAGCAGGTTCAGCCGGCCGCCGGTCTGGGCCTTGCCGGTGAACGTCGAGGTGGAATTGACGCTCGGCTCGGTGCCGCGAAGGAGGCGGTTGATGAGCTGGCGGTAGGTGTCGCCGGGAAATTTCGCCTTTAACAGGGCGAGCGCGCCGGAGACGTGCGGCGCGGCCATCGAGGTGCCGCTGAGGACGGCGGTGCCGGTGTTCGAGTTGTAGTCCAGCGACGTGATGTTGTCGCCGGGCGCGAAGAGGTCGACGGCGGCGCCGTAGTTGGAATAGTAGGCCGGCTGGTCGCGGTAGTCGGACGCGCCGACGGTGACGATGTTGTCGAGCGGAAAGCTGGCGGGGTAGAAGCGGGAGATGTCCATGTTCGCCGTGTCGTTGCCGGCGGCGGCGACGAAGACGACGCCGTGGTCGCGAGCGTAGGTGATCGCGGCGAGCTCGGTGTCCGAGTAACCGGTGCCGGCGGCGCCGTAGCTCGCGTTGATGATGTTCGCGCCGTGATCGACGGCGTATTTGATGCCGGCGACGATGTCGGACACGGCGCCATCACCCGACGAGTCGAGGACCTTCACGGCCATGAGCTGCACCTTCCAGGCGATGCCTGGAATGCCGATGGAATTGTTGCCGACCGCGCCGATGGTGCCGGCGACGTGCGTGCCGTGGCCATCGTCGTCGGCGGGGTTGCCGTTGACGATGCTGCCATTGCCGCCGACGAAGTTGGCGCCGTGAAGATCGGAGACCGTGGGGCTGGGGTTGGTCCAGAGATTGGGGGAAAGATCCTGATGCGTGGCGCGGACGCCGGTGTCGACGATGGCGACGACGACGTTCGGCGCATCGTGAATCACGTCCCAGGCGGCCGGTGCGTGGATGTCGGCGCCCGCGACGCCGTCGTTCGCGCCGGTGTTCTTGAGGTCCCACATCGAGCCGGCGGTATACGCGGGATCGTTGGGCTCGATCGCGACGTGGCGGATGTAGTCGGGTTCGACGAAACGATAGCGCCCGGTGGCGCGAAGGCGTGCGACGGCGTGCGCGGTCGTGTCACCGGCGTCGAGATCGATGACGCGGAGATCGTGCAGGTGCGCAAACCGGCGGCGGACGCGAACGCCCTCGCGGGCTTCAGCGGCATCGATGCTCGCGGCCTGCGAATCGAACGGTTGTGCGAGGACGACGTGATCGCGGTAGCCTTGGGCGAGTTCCTTCGCCGTGAACGCAGTGGCCGCGGCCGGAGGCGGCACCGACGCGCGGAGCACCGCGACGAAGGCGAGAAACAGGAAGCAGGAACGACGAGGCATGCGGCGGAATCCTATCCGCGGGCGGACGGCGCGGAAGAACGGGAAAGTATACGATTGGTTACGGCGTGGGGTTGTGGACAACCTGGGACGTGACGTCTTCACCCTGCTGCTCGAGGACGGCGCGGTTGGCCTGGGCGGGCAGGACATTGCCCTGCGAATCGCTGCCGGCGGTGAATTGAAGCTGCGTGAGTCCGCTCACCTGCACGGCGGCGCCGTTGTCCTGGAACAGGTCGCCGCCGGTGATTCGCGCATCGCTGGTCGAGCCGAGCTGCAGCACGGGCGTCGCGGCGTCGAAGGCGTCGAGATTGCCGAGATAGAGCGGGCCGAGCAGTTGGACCTCGGGCGCGAGGACGCCGGTCAGCCCCGCGGAGGCGAAGTAGCCCGCGTTGGCGGTGCGGATGCCGCCGAATTTCCCGTCGGTTGAAAGCACGGCGATCGAGGCGATGCCGGCAATGCCGCCATACTGCGTCGATTCGTGGCCGGCGAACAGCGGGCTGCCGTTGTTGGCGGGGTTGTTGGCCGAACTGATCGGAAGCAGGAAGTTGTAGGCGCCGGTCGGATCGAACGCGGTGGCGCGGCCGACGGAGAAGACGGAAATGTTCGTGGTTTCATCGGCGCCGGCGATGACGAGATGGGCGTGACCCTTCATGTAGGCGACGTCCGGCTGGTTGTAGTTGAGCGGTGCGGCGGGGCCGGAGGAATCGTCGAGGAGCAGCGAGAGCGTGCCGTGGCCGGCGAATTCCACCTGGACGATATTGTCGGCGAGATCGATGAACGAGATGCGCGTCACGTGTCCCGGCACGGTGGTGACGGCTGCGGCGGAACCCTGCAGGAGCACCTGGTCGTAGAGATTGCCGTTGGGGTGAACGATGTTGGCGCCGACGACCGAGCCGTCGCCCTCGACGGCCTTGGTCGTGGTCACGCCCACGATCGCGGGCGTCGTAATCGTGGTGCCGGCGGTGTTGGTCACCGCGGCGGTGTAGATGCCGGCGGCGGCGGGCGTGAGGTTCGACAGCGCGAGCGTGCCGCCGGTCGCGCCGGCGAGGTCATGGCCGTTCAACTGCCACTGGAAGGAGAGCGCGGTGCCGCTCGAAGCGCTGGCGGAGAGTGAAACGGTGCCGCCTGAGACGACGGTGGTGTTTGCCGGTTGCGAGGTGATCGCGGGCGCGCCGCGGGCGGCCGTCACCGTGAGGGCGGCGGGGGAACTGGTCGCGCTGCCGGCACTGTTGGTGACGGTGACGGCGTAGGTGCCGGCGTCGCCGGCCTGGGCGGCGGCGATCTGGTAGCTGGCGGAGGTCGCGCCGGCGATGGCGGCGCCGTTCTTGAACCACTGGTAGTTGAGCGGCGACGCGCCGGTGGCGGCGACCGTGAAGCTGGCGCTCGCGCCGGCTGCGACGGATTGCGACACGGGCGGGGTGGTGATCGCCGGGGCGGCGGGCACGGAGGCGCTGGCGTGCCCGGTGCGCGACTGGTTTTGATGATACATCGGCCAGGCGCTCGCGAGTGCGCCGTGGGCGAGGTCAAACGCGTGGAGCTTGGCATCGGCGCTGCCGATGTAGAGGCGCTGGCCGGCGATCACCGGCGAGGAGCGGATCGTCTGCGCGGTGGCGTAGGTGCGCTGGAGCGTGCCATCGGAATTGATCGCATAAAGGAAGCCGTCATAACAGCCGATGTAGATCGTGCCGTCGGACGCGATCGCCGGCGAGCAGGCGCGAACCTCGTCGCCGAGCGTGTAAGCCCAGCGTTCGGTGCCGCTGCTGGAGAGCGCGTGCAACTTGTGATCGTAGCCCGCGAAATAGAGCGTGCCGTCGGCGCCGAGCGCGATCGAGGAGGTGATGCTGGAGTTGGCGGTGTTCGTCCACGACCAGAGCTGGCTGCCCGCGGGCGACAGCGCGTAAACGGTGCCCTTGAGCGTGGCGAAATAGATCGTGCCGTCGCCGGCGATCGCGGGCGAGGTGAAGATGTCGTCGTCGGCGGTGAATTTCCATTTCTGCGTGCCGTCGGGATTGACGGCGTAGAACGCGCCGGCGTTGGTGCCGACGTAGATGGTGCCGTCGCCGCCGACCGCGGGCGAGCTGTAGGTGCCGTCGCTCGTGCTGCCGGTGAGCGTGAGGGACCAGTTCTTCACGCCGCCGGGGCTCAGCGAATAGAGCACCGAGCTGTCGCGAAAGTAGATGGTGCCGTCGGCGGCGATCGCCGGCGCCGAGCCGATCGGGGACGCGGCGGTGAAGGACCATTTCTTCGTGCCGTTCGACGGATTCAGGGCGTAGAGCAGATCATCGCTGCCGCCGATGTAGACGGTGCCGTCGACCCCGATGGCCGGGGCGCTGTCGATGATGCCGTCGCCGGTGGAACGCGTGGTGGCGGTCCACTTCGTCGCGCCATCGGAGGTGACCGCATAGATTTTCTTGTCGTAGCCGTTGGTCGAACCGGCGCCGAAATAGACCGTGCCATCGCTGGCGACGGCGGGCGGCGAGGTGACCTCGTCGGAGGCGGAATATTCCCAGGCGGAATCGGTGAGCGTGAGCACGAAGTCGCCGCCGCCGGTGCCGTCGTCGTCCGCGTGGTCGATCTGGAAATAGTAGGTCGTGCCGGCCGAGGCGATGAAGTAGACGAGCGCGTCGGAGTTGCTGGAGTTGACCGTCGAGTTGTCGTTCGAGGCGATGGTGGTGAGCGACGAGAGGGACGAGCCAGTGTAGACCGCCGCGGTGGTGTCGCTCTGCGTGGAAAATGCGGCGAGGGTGAAGTGCCCCGAGGCCGGGGCGGTCCAGCGATACCAGACGGAATTGCCGGCGCTGTTCGAGAACGGGTCGGGCTCGCCGGATTCGCGGGTGGCGTTGAGGTTCGTGCCGGGCTGCGCCACGCTGACGCCGCTCAACGCGATGGCGCCGGTGAAGTCGTCGTTGCCGGGCGGCGAGGTGAGCGAGAGCGCGGTGTAGCCGGTCGCGCCGTTCTTGCCGCCGACGGCGATCTGATAGGTGGCGCCGGCCTGCGAGGTGAACGAGAGCGCGCTCTGGGTGCCGCCGTTGGCGTCGTCGTTGGAAGCGACGAGCTGGAGGGCGTTGAGCGAGTTGCCGGTGTAGACGGCGAGCACGGTGTCGTAGGCGCTGCCGCTCGTGTCGATGCGGATGTTGTTCGCGCCGCTGGCGGTCCACGTCCACCACAACGTCCCCGCGGCGGTCACGCCGGCGTGCGCGGGCTCGCCGGATTCGGCCGTGGCGCCGGCATTGTTGGACCGGACGTGAACCGTCACGCCGCTGAGCTGGGCGCGGTCGGCGAAATCGTCGTTGAACGGGCGGTTGGTGGTGGTGGCGAGCGCGGCGGCGAGGTTGAGCCGGCCGCCGGTCTGGACTTTGCCGGAGAGCGTGGAGAGCGGGGTGACGGAGCGCAGCAGGCGGTTGATGAGCTGGCGGTAGGTGTCGCCGGGAAACTTCGCCTTCAAGAGCGCGAGCGCGCCGGAAACGTGCGGCGCGGCCATCGAGGTGCCGGTCAGAAGCTTGTAGTCCGTGTTGGAGCCGTTGTAGGTCGAGTAGATGTCGGTGCCGGGCGCACCGAGCTCGACGGTGCCGCAGCCGTAGTTGGAATAGCTGGCGTCGAGCTGGTCGTTGCGCGTCGTGGCGGCGACGGCGATGATGTTGTCGAGTGCGTAACCGGAGGGGTAGTCGGTGACGACGTCGTTGTTCTGGCTGTCGTTGCCGGCGGCGGCGACGACGATGATGCCGGCGTCGCGGGCGGCTTTCAGGGCGTCGAATTCCGTCGAGGACTGGGGGCCGCCGCCGAAGCTCGCGTTGATGACGCTGACGCTGTGGGCGATCGCGTAGTTGATGCACTCGACCTCGTTGGCGAGGTCGCCGCTGCCGCTGGAGTCGAGGAACTTGAGTTCCATGAGCTGTGTTTTCCAGGCGACGCCGGAGATGCCGGTGCCGTTGTTGCCGACGGCGCCGATGATGCCGGAGACGTGGGTGCCGTGGCCGTCGTCGTCGTTCGGGAGATTGTAGCTGCTGTTGGTGCTGGCGACGGTCGAGTTGATGCCGTGGTAGCCGCCGGAGCTGGTCCACAGATTCGCGGCCAGGTCGGTGTGGGTGAGCCGCGCGCCGGAATCGATGATGCCGACGATGACGCCCGAGGCGTCGTGGAGGGTGTCCCAAGCCGTCGCGGCGCCGATGTCGGCGCCGCTGGTGCCGCCGCCCTGGCCGGTGTTGCGGAGCGACCATTGCTGGGTGAATGACGGATCGTTCGGCACGACGCGCGCGTGCCGGAGGATGTCGCGTTCGACATATTCGTAGCGACCGGTGGCGCGCAGGCGGGAAATGGCCTGGTCGGCGGTGTCGCCGGAGCGCAGATGGAGCACGCGCACGCCGCCGATGCGCGGGAAGTGCCGGAGCAGCGTGAGGCCCTCGCCCTGCTCGGCGGCGTCAATGGTGGCAGCGCGATCGGCGTGCGGCTTGACGAGAACGATCGAGTCCGCGTAGCCCTGCGACAACTCCTTGGCGGTGAAGCTCGGGGCGACCGCCGCGGCACAAATGTGCGCAGCGAGAAGGAGGAATACCGCGGAGAGGCGAACCAGTTTTGTCATCAGGATTAACCGGACATAGACCCTCAGGGGCCGCGAATTCGCAAACCGATTGTCCCGGCCGCCGCGGCGAAACCGGCGGCATCGCCGCGGCGGTGGCGGCGGCCGGAAAAGCAGGGGCCGATCAAACTTGATTCCGGGCAAGCGGTTGCCGAAAAGGCTGGACGGGCATTCACTGGAGGGAACGTGCGATGAAAAGATTCCTTAAAAATTTCGCGGCCGGTCGGACATGAATGCGCCGGGGAAAGTTGCATCAAAATATGCGCGGGCGGCCGCATGGATACTGGCCGGTTGGGCCGGCCCGGCGTGCAGCAGCGGCGCAGTCCCGGCGACGGAGGCAAGGCAAACGGAGCCGGCGATGAAACAGGATTCGATTTCGGTCACGGTGCCCGACGCGGGTTGGCGGTTGCGGGTTGAGCGTGTCCTCGAGCGCGATGACGAGGTGTGGGTGCTGGCGCGATTGTGGCGGAAGCCGGGGCCGGCGGCGCAGATGATCCGCAAGGCCGAAGCGGCGGTGCCAGTGGCGGTGCCGGACAAGCCGGTGCGCGTGTTCGTCGCAGGCAAGACATGGACATGGGCGAACAAGGAGCCTTACGAATTTGTGGCGTCGCTGGAGGGTGTCGCGCGCCGCGCCGGAGAAGCGAAGGTGCTGTATGCGGCGAAGGCGGAAGGGCGGGCGAAGGAGGCGAGGTAGCGGAGGCGCGCGCGACGAGGGCGTCGCGCCCCCGATTGGACGAATGAGTTCGGCGGTAAACGCGGTGCGGCCGGGCGGGCTGCGGGCGGCTAGGGGTTCACCACGATCTGCGAGGTGACATCGGTGCCGTCGTGTTCGAGGACGGCCTGGTTTTGCTGCGCGGGGAAGAGGTGGCCGCCGGAATCGCTGCCAGCGGTGAAATTCAGCTTGGTGAGCCCGCTGACCTGGACGTGCGCGCCGTTGGTCTGATGAAGATCACCGCCGGTGATGCGGGCGTCGGAGACGGAGCCGACGACGATCGCGGGCGTGGCGCTGCCGCCGGCGTCGATGTCGCCGATGAAGAGCGGGCCGGCGAACGCGACGCCGGGCGCGTAGATGCCGGTGAGTCCGTTGACGGCTTCGCAGCGGGCATCGGAGGCGCGGACGCCGCCGAATTTTCCGTTCGTGCTGGCGATCGCAATGAAGGCGATGTCGGCGACGCCGTCGTAGGCCGTGGCGGATTGATTGGCGAAAAGGCCGCTGCCGTTGGCGGCCGGGTCGTTGGGTCCGCCGCTGCCGGGCGTGGAGGGTGCGACGAGAATATTGTAGTGGCCGGTGGGATCGAAGGCGGTGGCGCGGCCGACGGTGAAGACGGAGATGTTGGTGGTTTCGTCGGCGCCGGCGACGACGAGGCCGACGTGGCCTTTCATGTAGGCGAAATCCTGGGTGTAGTTGACGGGATTCGCGGGGCCGGACGGATCGTCGAGCACGAGCGAGAGCGTGCCGGCGCCGGCGAACTCGACCTGCACGATGTCGTCGTTCTCGTCGATGAACGACGTGCGCGTCACCCGCCCGCCCTGCGCCGAAATCGCGGCGGCCGGCCCGGTCAATAGCACTTGGTCGTAGCGATTGCCGTTCGGGTGCGGAATGCTCGTCGCCAGCACGCTGCCGTCGCCGATCGCTCCGCTGGTCGTCAACACGCCCACGATTGCCGGGGCGCTCGCCGTCATTCCGGCGCTGCTGGTTGCGGCGAGCGTGTAGAGACCGGCATCCGAGGGTTGCAGGCTGGTCAGCGCCAGGTTCGCGCTCATCGCGCCCATCACATCCATGCCGTTGCGCAGCCATTGAAGGGTCGGTGCCGGCGTCCCCGACACGGCGGCGGTCAGGGTGAGATTGCCGCCCGTGGTCACTGCCTGGTTTTGCGGCGGCGTCGTCACGGCCGGCGGCATGGCGACGGCGGCGGCCTGCACCGAATCGATCGCATTCTTGAAATCCGTGACCGGAAACTGGAGCTGCCCGTAGCCGAGCTTGGTGTAGAGCAGTTCCCACTGCGCGTGGCCGGGCGAGTTGGCCACGCCGT
>DASZPP010000383.1:0-4998 GCA_035549975.1 Opitutus sp. | reverse complement strand
CGCGCTGGCGCGGCGCTGGCTGCAACCGGGCGGATGCATTGCGACGATCGGCTGCTACGAACTGATGGGCGGAACGGAACCGTGGCAGCGAGTCGCGCAGGAAGTCGTGCGCAAATGGACCGCGCGCATCGCGGCCGATCGCAGCCCGGTGCCGGCGCCGGCGGGCGGGCCGGCGCACGACGAGCGCGTGTTGCGGGAGGCGGGTTTCGAGGCGGTGGCGAGTTATCCGTTCACGCAGCCGCGCGAGTGGACGACGGACGAAGTGGTGGGGAACCTCCATTCGATGTCGTTCTGCGCGCGGCCGGTGCTCGGCGACCTGGCGGAGGCGTTCGAGGCGGAGCTGCGCGGTGCCCTGCTCGCGCACGAACCGGCCGGCCGTTTCCGCGAGGACGTGCGTTTCGGCTACACGCTCGGCCGGAAGCCCGCCCGGCGCGAAAGTCCGTAATACGGACTTTCGCCTGGGACAGGGGCGCGGTGGGTGGCGCGTGCCTGGCGGGGCTGGTTGGCTCGCGGCGGGGAAGTTGCCAAGGGCGGCAAAGCGGCGAGACTGCGGGCATGCTCAAGACGAAGTCAGTGCATTCGCCGATCGCGGCGGGCGACGGGCTGCGCATCCTGGTGACGCGGTTTCGCGGCCGCGGGCTGCCGACGGATCGCTACGACGTGTGGATGGCGAACCTCGGGCCGAGCGAGCGGCTGCTGTGGCGGTTCAAGCACGGGGAGATTTCATGGCGGGAATTCGCGCACGCGTATCGCGCCGAAATAGCGGCGTCACCGGAGGCCGACCGCGCGAACACGACGATCAAGAATCACGGCCAGAAATTCACCCTGCGGCTGATCGCGGGCCTGGCGAAAAAAGAAGAGGTCACGCTGCTCTGCCACTGCGCGGAAGACACGAAGGAATGCCATCGTTTCGTGTTGCGCGACCTGATCGCGCGCGAAATGCGATCGTGACCGGCTGCGCCGGGTTGAAGCCGAACGGTCGCGGGACGAAAACAGGCGGCGCCGCAACCGTCGGATCACCGTGCCGCCGATCGGACGAAATCCGCGCCGGCACCGCGCAGTTCCCCTACGAGGCGTGAAAGATGCCCGCGCCGGAAACAACCGGGTGGCGCCGCCGTCCATCGCCCGGCATGAAATCAAAAACCTCCTTACCCCCGCGCCCGGCGTTGCTCACGATTTCCGTCATCGGCCTCGGCGGCGCGATGCTGGCCGGGAGCGGCTGCAGTCACCGACCGATCGTCGTGCAGTCGCCTCCCGCGACGGTGGTCCAGAATCCCGCTCCCGCGGCGGCGCCGGCCCCGGCGCCGACATCGACCGTGATCGTGACGAAAGAAGCCCCGCCCCCGCCGCGGCCCGAGACGCCGCCGCCGCAACCGGCGGGCGGCACCGTGTGGATTCCGGGGTATTGGGCGATGCAGAACGGCCAGCAGCAGTGGGTGCCCGGGCACTGGGACACGCCGCCGCAACCCAACCAGAATTGGGTGCCGCCGCGGTGGGAGCAGCAGGGCAACGGCTACGTGTTCGTGCCCGGCTACTGGCAGTGAACGCGAGCGATGCGCGCGCGAGGATGCGCGCATTCGCGTTGGCATAACGGCGCCGCGGCCGCGGCGCCGGAGCCGCGCCGTGATCGCGGGGTGCGAAGGGTTGGCGGAATTTTCCGCTTGGACAGTGCAACGTTTCTCACTTTGAGTCGTCGCGCTTTCGACCTGCCGGCCGCGGCAGAAACCTCCACCCCCGTCTGGTTTTCGCTTATGAATTCTCAACGTCTTTTCACGGCCAGTTGCATGGCCCTGATCGTAACCGCCATGAGTTTCGCGCTGCGCACCGCGGCGGTGGAGGCGTGGCACACGGAATTTGCGCTTTCTTACGAGCAGGTCGGCGTGATCAATGGCGCGGCGCTCTGGGGCTTCACGGTCGCGATGGTGTTCGGCGGGCCGCTGTGCGATTCGCTCGGGATGCGCTGGATCATGCGGCTGGCGACGCTGGGGCATGTGGTGGGCATCCTGCTGACGATCTTTGCCTGGAGCTACTGGAGCCTGTTCGCCGGTTCGCTGATTTTCGGCATCGCCAACGGGTCGGTCGAGGCGGCGGCGAATCCGCTGATCGCGACGATTTTTCCGGGCGATCGCACCACGAAGCTGAATCATTTTCACGCCTGGTTTCCGGGCGGCATCGTGATCGGCGGGCTGACATCGTTTGCCCTCGAGAAAATGGGATTCGGCTGGAAGGTGGAATTTGCGACGATGCTGATCCCGCTCGCGATCTACGCCTTCATGTTCGCGGGGCAGGCGTTTCCCCGCACCGAGCGCGTCGAGCACGGGGTCTCGACGAAGTCGATGTGGCTGGCGTGCTTTCATCCGCTGTTCCTGCTGATGGTTGGCTGCATGCTGCTGACGGCGGCGACGGAGTTCGGGGCCGAGAACTGGATCCCGGCGATCCTGAGCAACGCCGGCGTCTCCGGCATTCTGGTGCTCGTCTGGATCACGGGGCTGATGTCGGTCGGCCGGCAGGTCGCGGGGCCGTTCGTGCACAAGCTTTCGCCTCCGGGCATGCTGGTGCTGAGCGCGGTGTTGAGCGTGCTGGGGCTTTACATGATGAGCCACACGTCGGGCATGATGCTGTTCGTGGCGGCGACGCTGTTTGCCTTCGGCGTGTGTTTTTTCTGGCCGACGATGCTGGGGACGGTCAGCGAGCGTTTCCCGAAGACCGGTGCGCTCGGGCTCGCGATCATGGGCGGAGCGGGAATGTTGAGCGCGAGCTTCATCGTGCCACTCGTCGGGCGCTGGTATGACAAGGCGATCGCGGCCCGCATCCCGGGCGGCCAGACCGCCGATGCGCTCAAGGCGGCGGCGTCCGGCTCCGATCTCGCGACCCAGTGGACGCAGATTCAGGCTTCGGCCGGCCTGGAGTCGCTGGGGAAGCTGGTGATAATTCCTTCGATCCTGGCAGTCGTCTTCCTGGGGCTGTATCTGCTATGGCGGAACAAGCCCGCGCCGAAGATCGTGGCCGAGACGGCGACCTGAGGCGGCGGCGCGCGGTGCCGGTGCGTCGGAATCCGGCGTATCGAGCGCCGGCTTTCGGGGTTTCGCCTACGAACCGGCTGCGCTAGCGGCGGTCTGTTGCGGGAGTTATGAAAACCCTGGCATCCACCCCCGACTTTCGCCGCGTCCGCACGGTCGCGCCGGCGGCCATCGCCCTTTGTGGTTTGATGGCGCTGTTCGCCGGCTGCGCCTCGGAACCGGAATCCCACGCGGTTTCGGCTCCGCCGCCCGCTCCCCCTCAAACTGTCGTGCCGGCCAACGGCACCGCCGTGACCACGGGCAGCAGCGCCCCCGTCGTCGTCACCCAGCAACCGCCCTCCGGGCAAAGCACGGTCGTCGTCACGCAGGCTCCGCCCGTGGCACAGTCCGAAGTGGTGCCGCCGCGGCCCTCGGAAGATTACGTGTGGGTGGCCGGCTATTGGGCGTGGCGCGACAGCAACTACGTTTGGGTGTCCGGTCACTGGCAGGTGCCGCCGCGCGAAGGCGCGACGTGGGTGCCACCGCGCTGGGAACAGGAAGACGATCACTACCGGTTCTACGAAGGTTACTGGGACTGAGAACCAACGCTCACGTGGATGGGATCGACGGCGCGGATTTTCCGCGCCGTTTTTTTGGAAGACACCAGCCGCGGGGAAACCGATGCGCGGTGCAGGCACCGCGCCCCAACATCGATCCGGTTTTACCGCGAAATGTCGCGCTGGGTGAGCACCTTGAAGCCGCAGCGGCCGAGCGCCTGCGCGGCGACCTCGGCATCCTCGACGCTCATGGCGAGCGCGGCGCCGCCTTCCGGGCGCGTGATGAAGCTGTAGACGTAGTAAACGTTGATCTCCGCCTCGAGCAGCGCGCCGAGCACGGTCCGGAGTTTTGATTCGTTGCCGATCTCCACCGCGACGACCTCGCATTCCGTGTACGGAAAATCGTTGTTCACCATCAGCTCGCGGGCCTTGTCGGGATCGTCGACGATCAGCCGCATGATCGCGCTGTCGGTCGTGTCGAGCACGGTGATGGCCATGATGTGGACGTTGTGCTGGCGAAAGATCGCGACGAGGTCGTTGAGGCGGCCGACGCGGTTTTCGGCAAAGACGGAGAACTGCTTCACGGGGTCGCGGGCAATGGCGGTGCTCGACGCGGACATGGCGGCTTGCAACCGTGAGGGAGCGGGGGAAAATGGTCAATTGCGGGCTCGCGGAGAGGAAGACGCCGCCGCTAGGTTGCCCGGGTGAGCACCGAGCAGTTGCCGGAACATCACGCGGCCATCCAGCGGCGCGCACAATCGAGTGCGCGGCTGGTGCTGCGCGGCATCGGCCTGAATCTGGTCCTGGCGACGCTGAAGTTCGCCGGCGGGATTTTCGGCCACACCTACGCGCTGATCGCGGATGGCGCGGAATCGCTGCTCGATGTGCTGTCGTCGGTGCTCGTGTGGGCGGGATTTCGCGTGGCCTCGCGTCCGCCGGATGAGAACCATCCCTACGGGCACGGGAAAGCGGAGCCGCTCGCGGCGCTGTCGGTGGCGATTTTCATTTTTGCGACCGCGGCATGGATCGGCTGGCGCGCGGTGCACGAGATCATCACGCCGCATCAGGGGCCGCATTGGGCGACGCTGCCGCTGCTCGCGGGGATCGTGGCGGCGAAGATCTGGTTTTCCCGCCGGCTCGACGTCGCCGGAAAAAAAACGGAAAGCACCGCGCTGGGCGTGGAGTCGCTGCACCATTTGTCGGACGCGATGACCTCGGCGACGGCGTTCGTGGGCATCGCGATCGCGGTGTGGGGCGGACGCGGCTACGAGACGGCGGACGACTGGGCGGCGCTCGTGGCGTGCGCGATCATCGCGGGGAACGGCGTGGTGATGTTCCAGCGCGCGCTGCGCGACGTGATGGACACGGCGGTGCCGCCGGCGCTCGACAACGCGATGCGTTCGCTGGCGCTCGGCGTGGCGGGGGTCCTCGCGCTCGACAAG
>DASZPP010000382.1:0-14659 GCA_035549975.1 Opitutus sp. | reverse complement strand
TCACTGCGCGCCGCAGGTCTTCTACTTCCGGCCGCAAAACAAGTGGTATCTCATCTACCAGTCCGCCCCGCCGAGCTACTCGACGACCGACGACATCGAAAAACCCGCGACCTGGACGCCGCCGAAATTCTTCTTCACCGGCACGCCCGCCAGCGTCGTCCAGGGCTGGATCGATTTCTGGATCATCTGCGACGACACGCACGCCTACCTTTTCTTTTCCGACGACAACGGCCGCTACTACCGCAGCAGCACGACGCTCGAGGATTTCCCCAACGGCTTCAGCGATCCCGTCGTGATCATGCAGGACCCGAACCGCTTCAACCTCTTCGAGGGAAGCTGCGTTTACCGGCTCAAGGGCCTGAACGAATATCTCTGCTTCATCGAGTGCCTCGGCCCGACCGGCCACCGCTTTTTCCGCGCGTTCACCTCCGGCCGGCTCGACGGCGACTGGACGCCGCTCGCGCAGGCGAACTCGTGGGACACCCCGTTCGCCGGCGTGAACAACGTCACCGCCGCGGACGGCAGCACGCTCTGGACTGCCGACATCAGCCACGGCGAGATGCTGCGCGACACGAACGACGAGACGATGACGATCGACCCGAACAACCTCCACTTCCTCTACCAGGGCGCCGATCGCAATGCCACCTCGTCGGACTATTCGCAGATTCCCTACCGCCTCGCGCTCCTCCAGGAAATCCGCGCCACCCAATCGCCCGACACGCCACCCAGCCAGGTCATCGGCGTCACCGCGCCGGCGAACGTCAGCGTCACCCGCGGCGACAGCGCGACGTTCTCCGTCTCCGCCACCGGCGCCGGCCCGTTCACCTGGCAATGGCAGCGCAACGGCCTCGACCTTCCCGGAGCCACGAGTGCGAGCCTCGCCCTCGCGAATGTCACCGCCGCCGACGCCGGTTACTACACCGCCGCCGTTTCCGACGGCGTCGAAACGGCCACCAGCGCACCCGCCGCGCTGGGCGTTTCCATTTCCGGCAAGGTCGCCGATGGAGCAACCGAGTTCACGCCCGACATCCGTCACCCGAACGGTAACATCTACGACCAGGTCCTGCTCACCGGCGACACGGCTTCCGTCACCGCCGACCCCGGCCAGGCCGTGCGCATTTCCTACATCGATTCCAACGACGATATCGTCCAGGTCGAGCTCGCCGGAGCCGGCACGCTCTCACTGCATCTCTACAATGCTTCCGGCCCCGCGCAGCCGGTGAACTACCACCAGCCCGACGTCACCTACATGAAAGGAAACGCCGGCATCGTCGTCACCGGCGCGGACGAATCGACCAACCTCTCCATCTTCACCGTCGGCCGCGCCACCGCGTTCGACCCGACCGGCGCCTACAATTTCCTCGCCACGCCGGGCGCGACGAACGACCCCGCCCGCAACGGCAGCCCGCTCTTCACCGGCCACGCCGACACGGACTACGACGGTTTCGCCGACGTCGCCGACGTCGCGATCGCCAGCGCCGATGGGCGTTTCGGCGGGCTCCGCGCCGCCAACGCCCGGTTCAGCGCGACCGCCGGCTTCACCGGCGTCTATGCGCCGGGCATCCAATTCCAAGGCCCGGTCTACGTCCACGACATCGCCGCCTTCGACACTGCCTCGCCCGTCCTCCTCTTCAGTTCGGCCACCGACGTGCGCGTCACCGGCGGCAGCCTCTATCAGGACAACGCCCGGCCCGTCGTCATCGACAGCACGCAGTTGGTCAATTTCACCGACGGCACCAGCTCGGCGGGCACGCTTTTCAAGGCCCAATCGAATCTCGCCCATTTCGAGCGCCTCGGCCTCGACATCACCGGCCTCGTCGTCCGAACCGGCGTCAACTGAAGTGCTGTTACCTGCAGGCGGCGCAGTGGCAGAGCTTTCCCAAGCTTGCGGGCCGAAAACCCGCGCACGACCCGCGTCCAGCGGAACGGCACTGGATCGATGTCTGTTGTGGTAACGGTCTACGATCGCGTGCAGAAGCCTCGACCTGCCGTAAAGCGACGGCAGGCTTCGCATGCCTCACACGCGCAGGAAAATCTTTTTCGCGTGGAGGAACCGCGCCACCACCAGCATCAGGCCCAGGCCGACGATCGTCACGACGATCTCGCCCACGCCGGGATCAACGTGCCGGTCGAACCAGTTGCTCACGCTGCCGCCCACCAGCCGCCGCGCCACTTCCGACCACCAAAGGACCGAGGAAATAATGTAAAGCGTGATCGGGTTCACGCCGATCCACACGAACGGCTGGCACCACCGCCGCCACTGCCGCACGTCGACGACATAGTAAAAACCGGCGAGGAGCAGATAGCTCCATCCGCCGGCCACCAGCACGTAGGACGAGGTCCAGATTTTCTTGATCACCGGAAACTGAATCCCCCACAGCCAGCCCGCCGCCACCGCCGCGACGCCCGCGCCGAGCAGCAGGCCCACTTTCCGGAGGTCGTCGACGTCCGTCCGCTTCAGCAACAGCCCCGCAAACACGCCGAGCAAACAGGTCGCGATCGCCGTCAACGTGCTCAGAATTCCCTCCGGATCGTAGTAGTGATCGTAGAGCCGCCCGGGCAGATACTCGAAATCCAGATGATTCGTCAGGTTCAGGCCCGGCGCGAATTCGCCGGTCACGCGCGCGGTCGTCGCATCGAACGCCACGTGCGCCTGCGCCATCGTCGGATGCTCGACGCCGAGCCGGACCTTCAGCGCCGCGTCGCTGAGCTGGATGTCGCGGATCGGCACGAACGTCAGCAACGCCCAGTAACCGATCAGCAGCGCCGCCGCGACCGCCGCCAGCCCGCGCGGCTTCAAAAAACAAAACAGCAGCCCCGTCGCCGTATAAGCGAGCGCGATGCGCGAGAGCACGCCCGCGAGCCGCACATCCGGCCACGCATGCGTCAGCCCGCCATTGTAGAAAATGCCGAGCAGCAGCAGCAGCGCGCCGCGCCGCACCACCCGTTTCACCGCCGCGGCCCGCCCTTCGCGCGCCAGCAATGAGCTCAGTGAAAACACCGTCGTCACGCCCACGATGAACACGAACAGCGGAAAGATCAGGTCGTAGAACCCGAAGCCCTCCCAGGCCTTGTGGTCGAGCTGGCCGGCGAAGAACTTCGCGATCGGCGACCCGCTGAGCCGGCCGAGCGCGACCACGAGCGCGTCGGCGCCGAGGATCCAGAACATGTCGAAGCCGCGCAACGCGTCGAGCGACACGAGGCGGGTGGAGGGAGCTGGCGTGGGATTCATGGGATCAACGTTTCCTAAGCTGCGGCTTGTGGTTCTGAGCGCAGCGAAGAATCCAGCCCGATATTCGCTTGCAGGCGTGCTCGTGGATTCTTCGCTCCGCTCAGAATGACAGCATGAAAACAATAAACAGGTGTGCGCGGCAATCTCACTTCACGGCATCTTCCGCTCACAGCCGCTTGATCAGAATCCGCCGGAACGCGACCGGATCGTTGTGGCCCGCGAAGCCGAACGCGCCCGAAGTGCGGTCCTTCCCCGGATGCGGATGGTTCGCCATGAATTCCGTCACCTTGCTCAGGTCGCCGTCGAGAATCACCGTGCCGTTCAACTCGACCTTGATCGTCGAGCCCTTGACCGTGACCTCCTCGAAATTCCATTCGCCGGTCGGGAATTGGTAGCCGCGCGCCGCCGCGATCATCCCGTAGGCCGAGCCGTGCGCCTGCCGCGGATCGATCCTGTCGCCGGTGACTTTTTCGTAGTTGTCGTCGAGCACCTGGCATTCGCACATGCCGACGTAGGCCGTGTCGCCTTCGCCGGGGTAACGAATCGCCAGCCCGTTGTTGCCGCCGGGCGGGAGCTTGAACTCCAACCGCACCGCGAAATCCGCGAACTGCTCCTTCGTGAAAATCGTCCCACCCTCTTTCGGCCGGCACGCAATCGCGCCGTCGACGATCCGGTAGTTGCCCACCGGCCCCGCCCAGCCGTTGAAATCCTTCCCGTCAAAAACGGATTTGAACGCCGCATCCTCGCCGTGGCGCTCCAGCCATTGCCGCGCCTCGTCAGGCGCGATCTCGCGAATGAAAATGTTCCGCCAGCGAATCTCGCCGCCGTGCGTCTGGAGCTCGATCGGCCCGCGCGCCGGCACCGGCGCGCTGCGATCGTAGTAGTTTTCCATCGCGGCGTGGTCGACGACGAGCCGTCCGTTCAGCCAAACCGTCACCCGCGCGCCGACCATGATGATCCGAAAATGGTTCCATTCGCCAAAGGGCCGGTCGGCCTTCACGAGCGGATCTTTTCCCGGTGCGCCGGGTGAGTTGTTCCAAAGTCCACCCGAGCCCTTGTCGGCGCCGAGCGCGAACTTGTCCTTCTCCGTCGAATCCCAGATCTGTACCTGCGGGCAGCCGCGCAGGTAGATGCCCGAGTCCGCGAGCGGCACGGTCTTGTAGTCCACGAGCAGCTCGAAATTCGCGTAGTCCTTCACCGTCGTCGCATACTTGCCGTGGCCGTCGTTCACGAGTTCGTCGCCGTCCGCGCGCCAGTGCTGGCGCATGTCTGCGGTCCAGGCCGCGTCCTGCGCCGCCCGCTCGTCCGCCGGCAGCGCCAGCCATTTCCGGTGATCGAAGGTGTCGCCGCCGCGCCATCCGCTGAGATCGCGACCGTTATACAGTGCCGTGAAACCCGGCGGCGGCGTGACCGCCGCCCGCCCGCACCCGGCGGCGAGACTTGCGAGCAAAAACAAAGAGGCGATGCGAAACAGGTTCATGGGCTTCCTCGGTTCAGGCTAAAGATTCACCGTGCGGCCTTCGCGCATCGACTGGTCCGCCGCGAGCACGATCCGCAGGCTGTCGCTCGCGCCGCGCCAGTGCGCCGAGAGATCGGCATTCTCGCGGATCGCGCGCAAAAAAAATTCCTGTTCGCGCTGGCACAGCTCGTCGTGACTCGGCTCGTCCTGCACCGCGATCACTTCGTCCGTGCGCGCGAATTTCCCGTCCGCTCCGCGCTCCGCGTGATGCAGCCGCAACGCCTCCGTCCGCGAGTGCGAGTCGATGTCCGCCGACTTGCCGGCCGCCGCCGCCGTCTGCGCCACGATGCTCACGCATCCCTTCGGCCCGATCACATCCTTCACGAAAAACGCCGTCTCGCTCATCATCGGCCCCCATCCGGCTTCGTACCACCCGACCGAACCGTCGTCGAACAACACCTGCAGGTGCCCGTAGTTGCACCGCTCCGGCGCGATCTCGCTGCTCAACCGCGCGCCGATGCCGTTCACGCTCACCGGGCGCGCGCCGGTCATCCGGCACATCACATCGACGTAGTGCACGCCGCAATCGACGATCGGCGACGTCGAGCGCAGGAGCTGCTTGTGCGTCTCCCAATGCCCGCCCGTGCTCTGCTGGTTCAGATTCATCCGCATCACGAGCGGCTTGCCGAGCGTGCGCGCGAGTTCGACGAATCGCTGCCAGGACGGGTGCACGTTCAGGATGTAACCCACCACGAGCTTGCGCCCCAGCCGCCGCGCCGTCGCGATCACCCGCTCGCAATCGGCGAGGTTGTCCGCGACCGGCTTCTCCAAAAACACGTGCGCCCCCGCCTCGAGCGCCGCAATCGCATAGGCCGGATGCGTCTCCGCGTAGGTGCTGATGCACACGGCCTCCGGTTTCGTCTGCACCAGCGCCCCGGCATAATCGGAAAATTCCGCGTAGCGCCCGCCGAACTCGGCGTTCAGCCGCCGGCGCGACGCTTCGCCGCGCGCCACGAGCCCGACGATCTCGAAATCCTCCGCGAGCCGGTGATAAGCCCGCGCGTGCG
The DNA here is from genome assembly GCA_035549975.1 of Opitutus sp. Lineage (GTDB taxonomy): Bacteria > Verrucomicrobiota > Verrucomicrobiia > Opitutales > Opitutaceae > Opitutus. Next base: position 8,901 of record DASZPP010000382.1, on the reverse strand, counting down.
ACGTGCCCATGTGCCCGCAACCGACGACGAGAACTCGCAACCGCCCGCTCATGCCATCGCCCCCTCCGCCGCGCCGGCCGCCTCGATCGGGCGCACCGCCGGCGGTTTGAAGAAAAACGCGAGCAACAGGATCGCCCCGACCGCCATCGCCGTCGGAATCAGGAACAGCCGCCCGTAGTCGACCGCCGCCGCGCCGCCCGCCGTCACGAACGAATAATGCGCGACGAGCCGCGGGAAAAGCTGGCTGGCCCCGACCATCCCGAGGCCGAGGATCAGCAGGTTCGCCGCCCCTTGCGCGCTCGCCCGCACGTCGGCCGGAAACACCGCATCGACGTAGATGTAAACCGCCGCGAAGAAGAACGCGTAACAGATCCCGTGCAGCACCTGGATGCCGACGATCAGCCACTCGTGCTGCGGCGTGCCGAAAAACGCGAACACGCTGTAGCGTGCCGCGTGCCCGAGCACGCCGAGGATCATCGTCCATTTCCAGCCGAGTTTCTTCAGCACCACGCCGAGCACGAGCATCGTCACGATCTCCGCCCCCTGCCCGATGCTGCTCACGACCATCGTGAGCTTCGCCGACACGCCGACCTGCGTGAGGAACTGGTCGATCACGACGAAGTAGCCGTTCTGGATGATCGAATCGATGAAGATGACGAGGAAGAGCACGCAGACATGCGGCACCGCCAACATTCGCGCCGTCCGCAGCCACGCGAAGCGATCGAGCCCCGCATCCTTGCGCGGCGGCGTGTGCGGCAGCGTCAGGCTGTAACCCGCGAGCACGAGCGAGATGATGCCCGCGACGATGAACACCCAGCGCGTCTGCGCCGCATCCGCCGTGTCGCCGAGCAGAAAAATGAACGGCCAACTCACCGCGATCCAGCCAACCGTGCCGCCCGTGCGCACGAACCCGAACTCCGCGGCCGGATTCGCGAGATGCGCAAACGCCAGCGAGTTCGCCACTGAGATCGTCGGCACATAGAGCAACCCGTAAACGAGAAACAGCGCGAAGAACGCCGGAAACCCCGTCACGAACGCCGCCGCGATCAGCGCCGCGCCGCCCGCGAGATGGCTGCACGCCAGGAATCGCTCCGCCGAAAAATTCCGGTCGGCGAACTGGTTGCTGAAAAAAATCCCGACGACCGACGCGATGCCGAACACGCTGCCCACCCAACCTTGCTGCGCCGGCGTGAAGCCAAGCATCGCCATGTAGGGGAAGATTTTTATCTGCCAGGCGCCCCAGATCGCGATCTCGAGCGCCATCATGACGAAAAGCCGGCCTTTGCTGGAAGAAGTTTTCGAACTCACGCGAAACGAGGGGTGACGGGGCGGCGGGTCGCGTCCGCTGCCCGCGCCTTCGCGCGAGCGGCAAACGCCCTTGCTGAACGCCGACTGTGACGCTCGCGCCTCGCGGGCACAAGGTCGGATCGGGTCGAAGTGAACGGGACCGTCGGGATTTCAGTTTGCATGTGCGCGCGAACAGACGCACACCTGCGTTCCCCTCCCCTCGATGAGCCCGCCCGACTTGAATCGCCGCCGTTTCCTCAAAACCCTCGGCGCCGGCGCCCTGGCCTCGCCGCTGCTGTCGCGCCGCCTCCTCTCCGCAACGCCCGCGCCCGGCCGCATCCTCCGCCACGCGAGCTTCGGCGCCGCCGGCATGGCGTGGAACGACATCCAGGCGATCTGCAGCAATCCATTCGTGAAACTCGTCGCCGTCGCCGAGGTGGACCTGAACCGGCTCGCGAACGTCATCACCGCCTTCCCCGGCGTGAAGGTCTACCAGGACTGGCGCGAACTGCTCGAGCGCGAGCAGGACAACATCGATTCGGTCAACGTTTCCACGCCCGACCATTTGCACGCGCCGATCGCGATGTCGGCGATGCGGCTCGGCAAACACGTTTACTGCCAGAAGCCGCTCGCGCACGACCTCCACGAGGTGCGCGCGCTCACCGAATTCGCCCGCGGGAAAAAAATCGTCACGCAGATGGGCATCCAGGTCCACTCGCAGCGACCGTATCGCGAAGCGGTCGCGCTCATCCGCGGCGGCGCGATCGGCAAGGTCCGGGAGGTCCACACCTGGAGCAACAAGAAGTGGGGCGACGCCGGCCCGCCACCCGACCGCCACGACCCGGTGCCCGACGGTTTCAACTGGGATGACTGGCTCGCCGGCTGCGCGGAGCGCCCGTTTGTCGGCGGCGGCTATTATCATCCGGAGACCTGGCGCAAGCGGCTCGACTTCGGCACCGGCACCTTCGGCGACATGGGCTGCCACATTTTCGATCCGGTGTTCGACGCACTCGAGCTCACCGCGCCGCTCTCCGTCTGCTCCGAGGGCCCGCCGCCCGACCGGTGGAACTGGTCGATCAACGCCGTCGTGCATTACGTCTTTCCCGCCACGCCGCACACCGCCGGCGACACCATCGCGATCACCTGGTATGACGGCGACCAGCGTCCGCCCGAATCCATCCGCGCGCTGATCGCCGAGCCGGACCCGAAGGCGAAGTCGGCCGCGAAGCACGACGACGATCCGTGGGATCAGGGCTCGATCTTCATCGGCACCGAGGGCGTGATGAGCCTGCCACACGTGCGGATGCCCGTGCTGTTTCCGCGCGAAAAATTCCGCGACTTCAAATTTCCGAAAGTGGTCGAGACGCACCACTGGACCGATTGGGCCGAGGAATGCATCGGCGGGCCGGGCAAGGCGTCGGCGCCGTTCGCCTATTCCGGTCCGCTCACGGAGTCGGTCCTGCTCGGCAGCGTCGCGGTGCGCTTTCCGCACCAGACCCTCGCCTGGGATGGGCCAAACCTCACGTTCACGAACGAGCCCGCCGCCAACGCATTCCTCCGGCGCCGCTATCGGGACGGCTGGAAAGTGGCGGGACTGTAGCGCTCCTCAATCGGTGACGCGTCGGGAGGTTTTTTCCTGCTTCGCCGACTCCGCCAGCTCCTCGCGCCCCACCGCCAGCATGCTCAGCACCCTGATCTCGCGCACGGTGAGGTGACCCTTGTTTTTATGGAAAAGCTCCAGCGCGGAATCGATCCAGGCCAGGATTCGTTGGGTATCGACGTCGGTCATCGGGTGTTACTATCCGGACACTCGACAGCACCGAGTCCGCAGGGTAACTCATCCCCACTCGAAACTTCGCGGGGAATCTTGCAAGCCCTGTATTGGCAGAATGCAAAAAAAGTTTTTGCCTGCGGAAAAAACCTCAGGTCGCGTCGCTCAGGGGCAGGCCAAGCTGAGCTCGTAACTCCGCCCGCATTCGGCGCAATTGGTTGCAAATTCTTGTCCGCGCTTCGTCGAGCGAATCCCCGTAGCTGTCGCAAATTGCAAGGGCCTGCTCGATGGCGCTGAGAATTGCGCTGTAATCACTCTTGTTCATGCCGCCGTAGACCGCTGGCCGAATGGGCGCGTTGCACGAACGCTGGCTGACCGGTCCATCGGCTTTGACCCGATAGCCTGGCATCCACCCGCAGCGTCGCATCATCTGGCGCCGCCGCGCTTTGCGGCGGCGCCCGCATCGTCACCGTTGCCCGTTCCACCATGCCGCTCCGGTCAGGCCGCCGGCTGCTGCTCGCGGCTTCGCTCCTCGGCCGGGCCGACGTAATTGCGCGACAGATTCTGCGCGGAATTCACCAGCCCGACGTGCGAAAATGCCTGCGGAAAATTACCGAGCAGCCGCCGCTTCACCGGATCGTATTCCTCCGCCAGCAGGCCCAGCCCGCTCCGCATCGTGAGCAGGTGCCCGAACAGCTCCCGCGCCTCCTGCTTGCGTCCGACCAGATACAGGCAGTCCGCCAGCCAGAACGTGCACGGCAGGAACGCTCCCTCGCCCGGCGGCAACCCATCCACCGCGCCCGATTTCTCCGGATGATAACGATACACGAGCCGGTCGGACACGAGCTCGCGCTGGATCGCCTCGATCGTGCCGATCATCCGCGGATCGTCGGCCGCGAGGAACCCCACCAGCGGCGCCATCAGCAAACTCGCGTCGAGCAGGTCCGAACCGTAGTATTGCGTGAACGCGTTTCTTCCGCGGTGAAAACCCTGCGCGCACACGTCGTCGTGGATCGCCTGCCGGGTCTCCCGCCATGACTCCAGGTCGCCGTCGAGCCCGAACTGCTCCACCGCCTTCACCGCTCGATCGAGTGCCACCCACGCCATGATTTTCGAATGGGTGAAATGCCGCCGCGGCCCGCGGATTTCCCAGATCCCCTCGTCCGGCTCCGTCCAGTGCTTCGCGACGAAATCCACGAGGTGCCGCTGCAGCCGCCAGGCGTCCTCGCCCAGGCGCAGTCCGAGTTTCCGCGCGAGGTGCAGTGCATCCATCATCTCGCCGTAGACATCGAGCTGGAACTGCGCCGAGGCCGCGTTGCCGATCCGCACCGGCCGCGAATTCTCGTAACCGGCGAGGTGCGGCAGCTCCAGCTCCGGCAGCGTGCGCTCGCCGGCCACCCCATACATGATCTGCAGTTGCGCCGGATCGCCCGCCACCGCGCGCAGCAGCCACTCGGTCCAGGCCATCGCCTCCTCCGTGTAGCCCGCCTCGAGGAACGAATAAAGCGTGAACGTCGCATCGCGCAGCCAGCAATACCGGTAATCCCAGTTGCGCACGCCGCCGAGCAGCTCCGGCAGCGACGTCGTCGCCGCCGCCAGAATCGCTCCCGTCCGTGCGAAGGTCAGTCCCTTCAGCGTGATCAGCGACCGCACAACCGCTTCGCGCCACTCGCCGCGATACGTGCAGCGCGAGGCCCACTCGCGCCAGAACAACTCCGTTCGCTCCAGCGTCCGCAGCGCCCCGAGTGCCTCCGGCGGCTTTTCGTGCGAGCGGTACCACTGGAGGACAAAGGGCACGCGCTCGCCTTCCCGCACCGTGAAATCGCCGACCGTCGTCAGCTCCTCTCCGTGCGTCGGAATCTCGGTCCGCAGCACCAACGCATCCGGTCCCGCCACGAGCGTGACGCCGTCCGTCACCTGGCGGACCCACGGCACTGTGCGGCCATAGTCCATCCGCGCGATGAGCCGCATCTGCATGTCCACCGCGCCGCGCACGCCTTCGACGATCCGCACGACGACGGGATCGGCTCCGCCCGGCGGCATGCAATCGACCACGCGCGCCGCTCCGCCGCTCGTCTCGAATTCCGTTTCCAGCACGAGCGTGTCGGACCGGTAACGCTGGCGGCCCGTCGCGTCGCCGGCCCGCGGCGCGATGCGCCAGCAGCCGTTGCCCGCGTCGCCGAGCAGCGCCGCGAACACCGCGTTTCCATCGCCCCGCGGCAGGCACAGCCAGTCCATCGAGCCGTTCGCGCCGACGAGCGCGCCGGTGTTCAAGTCGCCGACGAAGCCGTAGTCCTCGATTTTCATCGCCGCTCCGCCCTGCTCTCGTCGTCGCCCGCGTGCATGCCTCCATCGTCAGCCAAACGCGCCGCGGGTTTCACCGCGATGCGTTTCGCCGGCGCCGGTTGGCGCGCGTCAGCGTTGCTCGCCGGCGGCGGTCGTCGGATCGGGTCGGAACCCGATGGCGTCGAGCGCCGGCGCGATCTCGGGGTTCGCCATGAAGTTTTTCCAGACCAGTCCCGTGCGATGGTTCTCGATCATGACCGTGATCGGCGCCTCGTTGAGCGCCATGTAAACCGGCTCAAACCAGTTCTGCGTCTCGTTGAAACCGTCGTGGAATCCGTAGATGCCCCACACCTTCGCGCCGAGGTCGCGGTAGAAATGCTTCAGCGCCGCCATCGACGCCTCTGGCGTGTAAGGCAGGCACGACAGCGACGCCATGCAGTTGATCGTGCCGTTGTCATCGCGCGGCTGCGGCTGGCCGCCGCCGGAGTTCACGCCGGCCGAAAGCCCCCAGCAATCCGCGCCGTAGCCGGTAAAGCGGAGCGGATTCGCGATGCAGTAGGCCTGCGCGATGCGCGCGATCGCGCGGTTGTTCTCGAAATAGTCGGTGTAGCGGTCGCGCCGCCCGCGCGGATCGAAACCCATGAACGAGAAATGCGTGAAAAAAAGGTCCGCGCCGTCGCCCTCGCCCACATCGAGCCTGATCCCGTAGTAGGTGTTTCCATTGGCATAATGATCGCCCTGCGTCGTGCGGCTCCAGTTCCGCCGGTAGGCGACCGCCCGCGGCGAGGTGCCCGCCCAGCCGGAGTAATACAGGCTCGCCGGCACCGGATGCGTCGGCGACGCGATCGCGAGCAGATAGACGATCATCGTCTCGTTCCAGCCGACCAGCGGGTGGCTGATGTGAAACCCGTGATCCGGCGACCAGTGCCAGTAAAGGAAATCGCTGTCCGGCGTCTTCCGATACCAGTCCCACTCCACGCCGCGCCACAACCGCGTGATCGTCTCCCGGATCTCGCACTCCACCGGATCGTCGCGGCGGAAATACTGCCGCGCCGCCAGCAGTCCTTGCAGCATGAAGGCGGTTTCGACGAGGTCGCCGCCATCGTCGTATTTTCCAAAGTAGGGAATCACGTGCCCCGTGTCGCCGTTCAGGAAATGCGGCCACACGCCGTGAAACCGGTCTGCCCGCGCGAGAAAGCGCACGATCCTCCGCAAGCGCACCGCCGCCTGCTCGCGCGTGACGAAGCCCCGCTCCGCCGCCACGATCAACGCCATCACGCCGAAACCGTTTCCACCGAGTGCCAGCAGGTTCTCGTCGCCCGGGACGATCTCCGGCGCGAGCCCGGCCCTGGGATGGCCCTCGTCCCAGTAATAGCGGAAGGACGCCTCCTCGACCATGTCCAGCAACTCCTCATCGGACAGCTCTCGCGTGCTCGCGTGCGCCGGCGCCATGGGCGCGGGCGCCGATTCGTTGCCGTCGAGATCGATCGCGCTCACCCGATACCACGCCTCGCGCGGCGGCGCGCCGACATAATCGCTGAACCGCGTGCGCGTGCCCTGCTGCGTGCCGACCGGTTCGAATTTCCTGCCGTCCCACGACCGATAGATGCGATAGGCCAGCAGGTCGTCCGCGCGGACGGGTTGCCAACTCACATCGAAATGCCGCTCGTAGCCGCGCACCGCGACGCCCGCCGGCGCGGGCGGCGGAGTTTTGTCGACGGATGCCGCGTCGCGAATCCGCACGTCGTCGATGTAAAGCGTGTGTTCGCGATCGTCATCGAGGCCCTGCATGAACGAAAGGCCGAGAAACTTCGCCGGGTCGAACGCGACATCGTCCGTGCTTTGATAGAGCTGGGAGTCGACAAACGCCGCGAACGGCAACTTCACGAGAACCCACTTCCCCGCCGGAATCCGCGCCCTGCCGTGCACCAGCTCGAGCGCGGGCGTGCCGTTCTTGTCGGTGTCGCGCAGGTAAACGCGCGGCGTGTTCGCCGCCGTGAGTTCCGTGTCCGCGTAACACCAGAACGTCAGCGTATCGCCCTCGAACTTGAACGGCCGCGCATACCGCCGGGGAATCTCGAGCGTCATCCGCCAGTCGCCGCCCACGGCCGACCGCCATTTCAGCCGCAACCCGTTCGGCGGGCTGACGAAATGCCGCCGGTCCACGGGAAATCTTCCGTTGCTTGTTTCGAGCGTGCTGGGCGCCACGAGATAACTCTCGCTCGCATCATAGCCGCCATCCGGCAGGCTGTTGTCGAAGATGACGTGGCGGTCGTAGAACGTTTGCGCCGCCGCGCACACGGCCAGCCCGGCGAACAGGGGGATGCAGCATCTGGGTTTCATCGGGGTTCGCCTTCGACCCCGATCGCCGTGCCGCGTTCGCGCGCCGCTTCCACCGTCTCATCGTGGACCCGCGGCAACCCCGCGCTTGCGCCCGCGTCAATCCACCCGTTCGCATTCGTCCCCGACTCATGCCGAATCGCCTTCCCGCCGCCCGTTTCGCCCTTGCGCTGTTCGTCCCGTCCCTCGCGCTCGCGACGCGCCCGCCGCACGGATGGCCGCCGAACGCCTTCCTTCCCCTCACCGCGGCGCGCATCGCCGCGCTTCCGGCGGGCGAGCGGCCGGCCTGGGAGGCGTATTGGAGTGCTTCGGAAAAACTTAATCGCCGGATGCCCCACCGCCCGGGTCCCGACGCGTCGCCATCTCATCCGCTCGCCAGCCCGCCCAAGGGCGGCCTGCACACGAAGGGCCTCCGGCTCGACGAGGACGCCGCGTGGTATGCGTCGTCCATTGCTCAAACCACCGCCGACCGCGCGGCGGCCGCCCAACTGCCGTGCGGCGGTTGGGACAAAGGGATGGACTACACGCGTCCTTCCGTCCCGCGGACCGAAGTGCAAACCGAGGAGCCCGGCACCTTCGACAACGACGCCACGATCTTCGAGCTGCGCTTTCTCGCCCGCGTGATCGCGGCAGCCGGCAGCGGGGAGGATCCGCGCCGCGCCGCCTGGCGCACGGCCTTTCAACGCGGCCTCCGCTTCGTGTGCGACTCGCAGTATCCCAACGGCGGTTTTCCTCAATACTACCCGCTCCGCGGCGGATATCACGACGGCGTCACTTTCAATGACGATGCCATGGTCCATGCGCTCGAGCTGCTTCGCGACATTGCCGAGGGCGCCCGTGCGTATGCGTTTGTCGACACCGCCGCCCGCGAGGAGGCGGCCGAGCGCCTCGGGCGCGGGATCGACTGCGTGCTGGCCACGCAACTGCACGCCCCCGACGGCCGCCTGACGGTTTGGTGCCAGCAATACGACCCGCTTACGCTTCGCGCCGCCGCCGCCCGGAACTTCGAGCCCGTCGCCGACTGTGCGCGCGAGAGCGCCGTCATCGTGCTTTTTTTGATGAGCCTGCCCGACCCGGCGCCGAAAATCGTCGCCGCCGTCGACGGCGCCGTCGCCGGGTTTCGCGAAACGGCGCTGCACGATCTGCGCGTCCGGCGCGCGCCTGCCGACGGGCGCGGCGAAGCCGGCCCGTCACCGGGCGCGCCGCCGCTGTGGGCG